>JANODF010000090.1:0-20972 GCA_031412555.1 Archangium sp.
TGCCGTCGCCGTCGAAGTCGCCCGCCACCAGCGTGGCCACGTCAGAGCGGCGGCCCTGCGCGACGAGGCCCGGGCGGGTGAGCTCGGTGAGCACCCGCACCGAGACGGCGGTGTCGAGGTTCAGCAGCTCGTCATGCGCGTTCAGCTGCACGGTGCTGCCGCCGGTGCTCGAGGCGGGGGCCACGTAGACGGTGGAGCCCAGGCGCTGCTCGATGGTGCCTCCTCCGCTGACGATGCTCCACTGCACCACGCCGGTTCCATCCAGCGTCTCGAGGGGAATGAAGGTGCCGCTGGGCAACGCGAGGCGTCTCGAGCTGGGCCGGAAGTTCGCGCCCGTGGAGACGTTCACCACCACCGCGGCTTGATCGCCCGTGAGCGAGTCACGCACGAGGAGAATGTCGGTCGCGCCCGAGGTCTGTCCCGCGGTGTACGTGCCGTCGGCATCGATGCTGCCGCCCGACGGGAACGCGCCCCCCTGGGGGCTGAAGACCGCGGTGCCCCGCAGGCCGGTGACCCGCAGCATGAAACGCGTCCCGGGCGCGACGCTGGCGCGGGTGGGCTGCACCTGGAAGGCGGCCTCCACCTGCACGCTCAAGCGGGTGCTGTTGCCGCAGTCGTCCGAGACGGTGAGGGTGTCGGTGCCGATGATCAGCCCCGCGACGTAGCGCGTGCCGGACAACGTGCCCGCAGGCGTGGGGCTGGTGACCGCGTAGGTGTAGCGCCCGCTTCCGCCCATCGCGGTGACGGTGGCCGCGCCGTTGACGCGCACGGTGTCGGGCACGATGACCGCGCTGAGCTCGGGCAGCTCGACACAGGGATCGACGGGCGGGGGCGGTTTGGGGGGCGCGCTGATGGTCGCGTCACACCCGGCGAGCCCCAGCATCACCAACAAACCGACTCGCCTCATGGCTGTGTGCCTCCGTTGACCCACCGAATGATCGCCGCGACGCCCGCCGTATCGAGCGGACCGTCAGCCGGCATGCGCGAGTCGCGCACCGCCGAGGCGATGAAGGCCGCGTTGGCCTTCCACTGCTCGTAGGTGATCAGCTCAGGCGCAGTGCCCGCGGCGTGGCACTTGGAGCAGCGATCGAGCCCCAGCTGTTTGATGTCGGTTTCCCAACTGACCGCCGCCGTGCTGGCGCCGAGGTACTCGAAGTGCACCCGCCGGTACGAGGTCACCTCTCCCGCGGTGGCCGAAAGGGTCAGCGTGTGCCAGCCGTCTTCCAGCGTGGAGAGGGAAACGGGCTTGAGCACGCCGCCGGCCTCCGCGCCGCCCAGGCTGTGGAAGGTCTGCCCCGCCGTGGGGCCGCTGCCCACCACGCCGTTGCTCAACACCACCTGGTGCGCGGTGGCGCCGTCGAGATCCCAGGTGAGCGAGTCGAAGGCCGTCGCGGTCGGCAGTGCAGCCTCGATGATCAGCTGGTTGTCGAACACGCGCGCGGCCTGAAACAACCCGCGCACCCGCGGGGCCACGTTGGGCGCGATCGACACGGTCTTCGTGCCCACGCGAACCCACGCGCTGCCGCTGGAGTCGACGCCCAACAACGTGCCAGCGGCTTCGAGGCCCTGCACCAGCGCCCAACCCCGCGTGTCGCCGTCGTAGCGGTAGAGCCCGTCGCCTGCCTGCATCCACGCGAAGCGGCCCGCGGCGAGCAGCTTGCGGGGGCTGGGGCCCAACGAATATTCGCGCCACGAGGTGCCCGTGTAGAGCAGCAGGCCGCGCGAGGTGATGGCCCACAACTCGCCGCCCGTCTCGCGCGAAGGGCTGATGCCGGCCAGGCCCAACACGCCGCCCGAGAGGGTGTCGGCCGAGAGGCCCGAGTCGCGCACGGTGAACTCGGTGCGGGAGGACTGCGCGGCCGCGAACAACTTTCCTTCGCGCGCGAACCAGACGCCTGGCGTTCCATCGAGGGTGGGCGCCACGGCCATCGCGGTCAGCCCGCTGAGGCTCTCGCCCGACAGCTTGAACTCGGTCAGGGCCCCGCGCTCGAGGCGGTAGAGCCCCTGGGTGTGCGCCAGCCAGGCCACGCCATCGCCACCCAACGCGGTGCCCAGCAGGCCTTCGGCGGGCAGCAGCTCCTGCCAGGAGGGCGCGATGAGCCAGCCTTGATCCGCCACGAACAACCCGCGGGTGGTGGCCACCAGCGCGTTCGACGGCCCCAGCGCGAACACCGCCGAAGCGGGCCCGGGCAGCACCCTGTTGCGCGGGTGAGACTCGAGCACGCCGCGATCACCGTTGCCGCGCACGCGCACCACGCGCCCCGCGAGATCGATGAACACGCCACCCCCCCGCTCATCGGCAAAACCGGGCGAAGCGGCGAGGTCCAACATGGTGGCCTGCGACACGGCGTCGAAGGTGGTGGGCGCGAGAGGCTCGAGGGTCGTGGCCTCTTCACAGCCCACCAGGAGGAGGGCAGCACACAGCAGCAGTCGTTTCATTTACGCCTTCAGGCGAGCAAACCCGTGAGCGGCTCGACGCGGGTGATGGAGTAGTCGATGCCCGCCGCCGCCATCACCGTGGCGATGACGTGGTCGGGGAGAATCTGCTCCCCGGCGGGGTTGGGCAGGCCGGTCGCGTGATCGATGAGGCCCGCCGAGAGGCCGACGTCGCCGCTCTTGCCGAACACCGTGTTGTGCTTGATGCCCTTGCCCAGCAGCATGCAGCTGTTGGTGATGTGGTGATCGCGGCCGCCCGACGCGTTGATGAGCGGGGTGCGCGAGAACTCCGAGAAGACCAGCACGGTGGTGTGGTCCATGAAGTTGCCGCCCGACGGGTGCGCCGAGGCGCGCAGGTCGGTGACCAGGTCAGCCAACGCGTTCCAACCGGCCCGCTGGTTCTGCGCGTGCGTCAGCTGAGTGCCGAAGTGCGTGTCGAGGCCGCCGGTGATGTTCATCGAGACACACTGGCTGACGCCTCTCTTCAACGCCGTCGCGACCAGCGCTGCACGCGCCGCCGCCGAGCTGCGCGGGTCGTTCGGGCCTTCGGGGCGCAGCGTGTAGAGCTGGCGCAGCGCTGCCTTCTCGGCGCGCATCGCGGGGGTATCGGTCGCGCTGTCTTCGAAGCGGAAGTAGCGATCGAGCTGGGCGTCGAGCACCGTCTGCATCTGCGACTGGCTCTCGCGGTACTGGGTGACCAGGCCGCGGCTGTCGTAGAGGTCGGCCTCGCAGGAGATGCGGCGGCCGTGCATGTCGACCAGCTCACGTTCGATCTCGCTGTCGAGCGCGGTGGGGCTGGGCGCCAGGGTGAGCAGCAGGTCGTTGCTCGACGAGACCCGCAGCGCGTTCGCGTAGCCCGGGTACCGATCGTTATACGTCTCGATGTTGTAGGCGATGTTCGGCACCGGCACGTTGGGCTTCATCTGCCCGACGATCTCCGTGGCCGTGGTGCTGCCGCGCGCGGCCGAGCCGTTGGGCTCCTTGCCGGTGAGGAAGTACCGGAAGCCGACTTCGTGCGCGACGGTGGCCATGTTGAGGCCACGCACCACCGACATCAGGTCGAAGTGATTGGCCATGCGGCCGATGGCAGGGCCGAAGTCGATGTTGCTGCCCGCGGGCCGCACCACGTTGGTGGGAAAGCTCGCGTCGTTCGACAGCAGGCTGTAGCCGGGGAGAATGCGCGTCTCGCTGATGCGCTCGGCCGTGAAGGTGGCCGGGTCGCGCGGGTCGAGCGAGAGCAGCACGTCCCACCCGCCGTTGAAGTAGGCGAAGACGAAGCAGTGATCGGCCGGCGCCAGCCCGCTGGCCTGGGCGAAGGCCTTGAAGGACAGGCCGCCGAAGAGGTTGGCGCCCGCGAAACCAGCGGCCGCCTTCATGAAGGTGCGTCGGGGGAGAGCGATGTTTTTCTTCATGGGTGGGTGCTCCCCTTCAGTAGGTGATGAAGCGCGGGTCGGTCATCATCGCCACGCAGATGGAGCCCCAGGCTTGCTCGGGCTTGTTGATGGTCTTGGCGCGGGCCGCGAGCTTCTTGAACGTCGCGGTCCAGTCGGTGAGCTCGGTGCTGTCGAGCGGAGAACCCCAGAAACGCACCGACAGGGTGCCCAGGTTCTTCGCGATGGTCGCGTCGTCGAGCACCGTGAAGTCACGGCCGGTGCCCGGCACTTCGGGCCACAACACGCGCGCGTCTTGAGCGCGGTTGAGGTCGTCGCGGGCCACGCTCAGGCAGACCTCGCGGGCGCCGTCATCGAGGAACTTGGCGAACACCAGGTTGGGCTCGGTGGCGTCAGACACGGTGATGGCGAAGTCGGCCTGGCCCAGCGACGCGGCGAGGTTGTCGATCTGCGTCCACTGTTTTCCGGTGACGGTGAGGATGCTCTGCTTGAGCTGCGGCACCGAGATGCGGCGGGGCGCGCGGCCGGCGTGACCACCGTTCATCTCGGGGTCAGGCAGCGGGGTGAGCACCGGGTGATCGGTGGGCAGCTCGACCGGCGCGAGCGAACCCGGTTGATCGACCGCAGCGGTCGAGCCCTTGCTGCAACCGAGGGCAAAGGACAACGCGAGCGTTGCAATGGCGAGCGAGCGCATCAATCGACCCTCCGGTACGCGTCAGTGGAAACGATGCGGAGCATGAGGTGCTTGAAGTTGTGGTTGCTCATCGCGAACTGATCGACCAGCTCGCTCATGTACAGCCGCTCTTCTTCGTGGGTCATGTCCCGGCCCAGCAGGTGGTTCCACACGTTCTTGATGGCGCACTTCTCGAGCTCACCGGTCTGCATGGTGCGTTCGACCAGCAGCCGCGGGCCACCCACGATGTTCGGCTCTTCATCCATCGTGCGGTAGAGGTAGGTGCGCAGCAGGCCCAGCGACTGAGCGCCTTCGCCGTCGAAGGCCTGCATCACGTAGTTGCCGCACTCGTTGTCGCAGGTGGTGTTGCCGGCCAGCGCGCAGTCGCGGCACTTGGCCGAGACCTTGGGGTACACGCTGGGGTCGAGGTACTGCGCGTTGCGCTCACCGAAGCGGCCCCAGTGCGCACCGACGGGCTCGATGGTGGCGTGGCAGTACGAGCAGCCGCAGCGGGTGGCCAGGTTGTTGTCGCGGTTGCAGCTGTCTTCGGGCGGAGGCACCACGGCGCCCGCGGGCGGCGAGAAGCTCTTGCAGAGGAAGGCCGACCAGAACTGGTTGACGCGCGAGCGTTGCGTGGGGAAGCGGTAGAGCCAGGCCGCGGTGGTGAGCACACCGGCGGCGTGTTCGTCGCGGGTGTACTCGACCCAGGTGTTGGTCTCGGTCAGCGCCACGTTGGGCACCAACGAGGGCTGGGTGGGCGCGGTCGACTGCCAGACGGTGGGGCTCTGCGTCTCGCGGTACAGCTGCGAGAGGGTGCCGTTCACCACGCCACGGCGGGTGGTCAGAATGTTGAAATAGTCCTCGTCGCGGCGAAGCACCGTCTCGATCAGCTGGAGCGGCTCTTCGTTGACCGCGGTGACACGGGCGTTGTGAATCGCACCGCTGCCCGACTCGCAGCGCCGGGCGCCCACGCCACAACCACACGAGCGGTCGCCCGTGAAGCGGCCCGACTCGCAGCTCTCCATCGTCCACGGGTTGACCGCGCTGGTCTGCGCTTCGATGGCGCACATGGTCACGTTGCCGGGGGCGGCTTCCCAGAAGGGCGGGGCGACCGAGACCACGCCTTCTTTCTGCACGCAGCCGGTCTGGGTGGCATAGCGGCCGCGCACGCCGCCCGTGAGGATGAGGTCGAGGCCGCAGCGATCGAGGCGCGACAGCTGACCCGAAGGCGCCGTGGGGTTGCGGAAGGCGATCACCCGGCTGTCACCGTCGAGCACTTCTTCGGTGAGCGCCGCGGTGACCGGGTTGCCGGCCTGAGGCAGACAGAGGTGAGGCGAAGGCGTGCCCGCGGTGCCGATGCGCCGCATGTCGCAGAAGTAGAGGTGTTTATCGGGGATGGCGCCCAGCGTGACGGCCGCGGTGCAGTCGGTGATGGCGGCGTTCGTCGTGTTGAGGCGCGTGCAGGTGAAGTTGTCGGTGCTGTAGTCGAACGAGACCGGCATCGGCACGCCCAGCGCGTCACGGCAGGTCTTCACCGCGGGCTCGGCATGCGGGTCTTCGCTCAGCGCGTTGCAGTTGTCCTGGTTGATGAAGTGGTCGCAGCCCTGGCCATTGCGTCCACGCAGCGGGCGGGCGGGGTTGCCGCGCATCTCCAGCGGCCGCAGACCATCGGTCGCCAACTGGAGACGGGTGTCGCCGTTGGTGGTGATGGACGTGCTCACGTTCGCGCGCAGCAGGGCGCGGTGGTAGCCCTTGAGGCGGCCGTAGAATTCGTCGCGGCCCATCAGCTCCTGGAGATCGTCCTCGAGGATCTCACCCTTGCTCTGGATGAACCGGTACTCGGCCAGGTTCGGCGGGCGACCGAGGAGATCGAGGTACACCTGCCGCAGCCGTCGCTCGAGCGACACCTGCGAACGGGAGACAGAACACGTCGGGCCATCGGCCCAGGCAGCGTTGGCCATCAACAGCACAGCGCTCGCCCCAAGGATTCGGTTGATCTGCATCGGCCACCCCCAGCAGGTTGGTCAGGTTCGAAGACGGCAAAGTCTGCGTTGAATGGAAACCTGCCGCAATGGCGGATCTGACAATCGACAACGCGCGTGTGTGCAGGCGTCGCAGGTGTCGTAAGGAAGCAGACCTCATGAGTTCCGCCTCGCCTGTACAGGCCAGCGACCGATCCTTCTTTCTGTTCAACGCGATCGTCTCCGTCGCCGCGCTGTCGTTGCTGAGTTGGCTGTTGCTGTTTCACGGGGGCATGCAGGGCACCGATGTGAACCTGCGCTTCCTGCCGGGGGTCAACGCGTGCCTCAACGCGAGCGCGGCGGCCCTGCTGGTGGCGGGCTGGGTGGCCATCAAGAAGAAGCGCGCTGACCTGCACCGCTACTTCATGGTGGCGGCGTTCGCGGCGTCGGCCTGTTTCCTCGTCGGCTATCTGGCGTACCACGCGGTGCACGGCGACACGAAGTTCGGGGGCGTGGGCGCGGTGCGCACCGTCTATCTGGTGCTGCTCGCCAGCCACGTGTTGTTGAGCCTGTTCATCGTGCCGCTCTCGTTGACCGCGTTCTGGTTCGCGTGGAAACGCGAGTTCACCCGGCACACGAAGGTCACCCGCTGGCTGCACCCCATCTGGCTCTACGTGTCGGTGACGGGCGTGGTCGTCTACCTGATGCTCTCTCCGTATTATCCGGCGTAGCGATGACGACCGTCTATCGGCCTGAGGCGCTCTACGCGCAGGGCACGCTGCACCGGGGCCGCGGGCTGGTGGTCTCTTCCGAAGGCCGGGTGCTGGAGATTGCTCCGCCTGACGCCGAGCAGATCTCGCTGCCGGGAAAGCTGCTGCTGCCGGGGTTCGTCAACGGTCACTCGCACGCGTTTCAGCGGGCGATCCGCGGGCGCACCGAGTTCCTCGCCGCGGGTCACGAACGCGACGACTTCTGGAGCTGGCGCGAGGCGATGTACGAGGCGGCCACCGCGCTCGACCCCGAAGCGCTCTACGCGGTCTCCAAGCAGGCGTTCCTGGAGATGGCGCTCTCGGGCATCACCACGGTCGGCGAGTTTCACTACGTCCATCATCAAGCCGACGGCCGGCCGTACGCCGATGAACATGAGCTGTCGCGGCAGGTGATTCGGGCGGCGCGCGACGTGGGGCTTCGCATCTGTCTTCTCCGCGTCGGGTATGCGCGCGCAGGGTTTCAGGTCGAGCCCAACCCGCGGCAGCTGCGCTTCATCGATGCCGACGTCGACACGTTCTTGCGGCGGGCCAGTGAGCTGGCGGTGGCGGTGAAGGGTGATGCGCTGGTGAGCGTGGGCCTCGCTCCGCACTCGGTGCGCGCGGTGCCGAAAGCGTGGCTCGAGGTGATCGGCCGCTCGTGGAAGACGGGGCCAGTGCACATGCACGTGGCGGAGCAGCCGGGCGAAATCCGCGCCTGCGCGGCGGAGTACGGCCTGCGTCCGGTGGAGCTGCTCGAGGGCGCCGGCCTGCTGAACGCCCGCTTCACCGCGGTGCACGCGATTCATCTGGATCGCGGGGAGATCGAGCGGCTGGGCCGGGCACGCGCCACCGTGTGTGCGTGCCCTTCGACCGAACGCAACCTAGGGGACGGCATCGTGGAAGTGGATGCGCTGCTGAGCGCGGGCGCGAGCATCAGTCTGGGCAGCGACAGCCAGGCACACGTGGATCTGCTCCAGGAGGCGCAGCAGGTGGAAGGGCACCTGCGGTTGTTGCGGCTGCGGCGCAACGTGCTGGCGCCGGGCTCGGGTGATCGCAACTCGCTGGCGGCGCGGCTGCTCGACTTCATGACGGTGCAGGGTGCACGCAGCCTGGGCCTCAGTGGTGGTTCGCTCGCGCCGGGCGAAGCGGCCGACTTCGTGACGGTCGATCTGAATCATCCGTCGGTGCTCGGGAGTGACGAGTCGGCGCTGGCGCGGGTGGTGCTGGGTGCACCGGCTTCGGCCGTCACCGACGTGTTCGTGTCAGGGCGGCGCATCGTCGCGGAGGGCCGTCACGCGGAGTCGGAGTCGACCGGCCGGCGCTTCCTCGAGGTCGTGAAGTCACTTCGGTAGAGCACCGTTCGCATGAGAGGGTTGGCGGAATAGGAATCGGTCTCGTCTCCCCGAGCCCGGTCGAGGGGGCACTTGCCGCACGAAGCGAAGGTGGCATCTCGACTGCGAACGGTGCGGTGTGCGCGCTTCCTCCGACTTCTCCAGAGAGCCCCGACCGGAAACCGGGTACGCTGTCTGCTCTTTTAGGGAGGGAACACATACATGCGTAACTCGATCTGGCTCCTCGGAGCTGTGCTGCTCACTGCGTGCGGTCCCGCTGGCGTTCTCTCCGGAAAGGTCACCGTCGAAGGTGGATCCGCTGGCGGCATCGCGGTCATCGTCTACGGCCCCCAGAGCGGCGCGACGGTGACGGGCGACGACGGTGCCTTCAGCATCGGCAGCCTGCCAGACGGGAAATACGTCGTGCGCGCCACCCTGCGCGGCGCCGACGTCGAAGAACTGAACGCCACCACCACCATCACCAACGGCACCGCTTCTCCTGAGCCGATCCTCGCGTTCCGCGCGTCGACCGCCAAGGTGACCGGCCGCGTGGTGATGGCCGATGGCTCGGGCGCCGAAGAGATCACCGTCACCGCAACAGGCCCGGAGACCCGCGGCGTGCGCACCACCGCTGGCGGCGCGTTCGCCTTCGAAGGTCTCAAGACCGGCGCGTACGTGATCAGCGTCGAAGGCAAAGACACCCGCGAAGGTCGGGTCGCCGTGGGCGTGAACGCCTCGGGCGCCATCGACGCGGGCGAGCTCCGCCTGACGCCGGTCGGCCGCATCGGCGGGCTGGTGACCTTCAACGCCATGCCGGTCGCCGGCGCGCCGGTGATCATCACCGGCACCAACACCTCTTCGGTCACCGACGCCATGGGCCGCTACCAGCTGGTCGACGTGCCCACCGGCATGCAGGGCGTGCTGGTGCGCGTGGGCACCGCGCCGTTCTTCCGCTCGGCCACCGCGATGGTCTCGGTGGTTCGTGGCGCCAACCCCGATGTCGATCTCACCCTCACCGACGACGCGCCGCGCACCGGAACCGTCGCTGGCGTGGTCACCTTTCACGGCCCGCGCTCGCCGCGTGACATCACCGTCTCCGCGCCTGGCACCGGCATCACCGCCACGCCTCAGGTGAACGGTGCGTACACGATGGCGCTGCCCGTCGGTGTCTGGGACGTGGTGGCCAACGCGCCCCAGCATCCCCCGCTGCTGCTCGGCCGCGTGACCGTCATCGAAGGCGGCACGCAATCGCTGCCCGGCGCTGAGGTCTCGTGGTACCGGCCGATCTGGCGCTCGACGCCCACCATCAACCAGCCCCAGCTCGTCACCAGCAGCGCGGCGCTCAACGACAACGTGCCGTGGTCGCTGGTGCAGTTCAACGACACCTTTAACCGGCTCGCGTTGGTCAACTCGACCACCTACGACTTCCGCATTCTCGCGGTCGGCACGACCCAGGGGCACCGCATCTCGAAGAACGGCAAGTACGCCGCCTGGTACGTGAACCAGACGGCGTTCGTGTACGAGATCGGCACCGCGACCCTGCAGACGTTCACCACCCTCGTCTCGCCGGTCAACCCGGTGGCGCGGATCGAATTCTCGTCGGACGAGTCGGCGATCTTCATTCAGCGCACCACGCCGGCGAACCTGACCCGCATCAAGTTCGCCACCGCGAACATGCCCGAGACGTTCCCCACCACGGGCGCTGCCGTGGCCATCCAGCTCTCGTCGGTCGACCGGTGGTTCGTGCGAGACACCTCGAACTCGGTGCGCCTGGTCACCCCCACCATCGACGTGCCCAACGTCTTCACCAACGTGTCGGCGATGGCCACCATCCCGACCGCCTACGCCCTCACCAATTGCGGGGCGACGTGTGAGCTCTGGGTTCTGGGTCCCACGAGCACCTCGGTGGCGCTGCGTGTGATGGCCGTCAATCCCGCGCCCACCAGCTTGTACAACTTCAGTGACATCGGCATGGACAACCGGGGCGACTACCCGTGCTTCAGCATCTACAACGGCCTGACGTTCACCTCTTCGTTCTGCGTGAACTCGATGACCGCCGCGCACATCCCGCTCACCGCGCACCCCTCGATCAACTTCCGCCTCAATGAGGCTGGAGATCGCGTGGTGTGGTCGTTCAACGTGGGCGCCACCTACTTTGCGCGCGAAGAGCCGATGCCTCCCACGGTGACCACCACCAACCTCGCCAGCGGCCCCCAGGCGTGGTCGGTGGGTTGGATTTCGCCCACCCGCGCCTATGCGTTCGACAACAACTCTGGTTCACCGCGCACCCTGCACTTGATCAAGGCCGGAATGGTCACCACCGACAGCGACATCACCGGCTCGATGGTGAACGCGCTCATCCGCCCGCCGCTGATCATCTTCCCCCAGCTCTCGAGCTCAGGTTGGCGTGCGTACCTGGGTGACGGCGCGGTGCGCACCATTCCGGTCGCGACGGGAATCCCCCTCCTCAACTATTCGGTGCGCACCCTGGGCAGCGGGCCGAACGCGGTCACCCGCTACGCAGCGGTCTCGTTCGATCAGACCAGCGCGTACATCATCGACGAGACGGCCGGAGCCGTTCGTTCCACCACGGCAGGGCAGGCTGGCGGACAGGGGCTGCGGAGCGGTTCGGTCGAGTGGTTCGAAATGGCGCGGTTCGGTGGTGGGCGCGCCTATTACGTCTACAGCACCAACGCGATCCTCGAGAACAACGAGCAGAGCGTGACCCAGACCAACCTGCCCATCGGTGCGCCCGGCGTCGCCTCGTATCTGGGCCTCAGCGAAGATCAGCGCACCATCGTGGCTGCTGGTTTCCTGCCCTGAACCCATGAACTCCGGCCTCGTGACGCTGCTTCGGGAGCTGGTCGCCGTCGACTCGACGTCGACGCGCACCAATTTGCCCATGGTCGAGGTGCTCCAGCGGCACCTCGTCTCGTTGGGTTTTTCCTGCGAGGTGCAGCGTTACCGCGATGACGCCGGCGTAGAGAAAGCCAACCTCATCGGTCAGCTCGGCGAAGGGCTGCCTGAGCTGGCGCTGGTGGGGCACTCCGATTGTGTGCCCTTCGATGCGGGCTGGGCCGAAGCGCTCACCCTCACCGAACGGGACGGCAAGCTGTACGGCCGAGGCTCGTGCGACACCAAGGCGTTCATCGCCTGCGCGATCACCGCGGCGAAGCAGACGCAGGGGAAGTTGAAGAAGCCCTTCATGCTGCTGTTCACCGCCGATGAAGAGCTCGGCTGCGTGGGCGCCAAGAAGTTGCTCGAGGCAGGCAAGGGCAAGACCCGGCGCGCCATCATCGGCGAGCCGACCTCGTTGCGCCCCATTCGCGCGAACAAGGGCTACTGCCTGGCGGAAATCGACGTGGTCGGCAAAGAGGGCCACTCGGCCTATCCCGACACCGGCGCTTCGGCGATCTTCCGCGGCGCGCGGTTGCTCACCAAGCTCGAGCAGTACTCGAAGGGCAAGCTGCGCGAGCAGACGCACCCTGACTTCGTGCCCGGTTTCTCCACGCTCAACGTGGGCATGGCTTCGGGCGGCAAGGCGAAGAACGTCATTCCCGGCCACATGCGGTTGACCCTGGAGTGGCGGCCGTTGCCCAACCAGTCGACCGACGTGGTGCTGCACGCGGTGGAGAAGTTGATCGAAGAGTGCCGCGCTGAAGAGCCGGGCTTCGTGGCCACCGTGCGCCCGCTGCGGATGGATCGGGGTTACGACACCGCGGGCGACGCGGACGTGGTGGCGTTTCTGGCGAAGGCGTCGGGCAAGGCGGCCGATACCGTCTCCTTCGGCACTGAAGGCCCGCAGTTGGCGGCGCTGGGTGCGGTGCCGGTGGTGTTTGGCCCCGGCGACATCACGGTCGCGCATCAGACGGGCGAGTATGTGCCGGTCGATGAGCTGCATCGTGCTGCCGAGATCCTTGAAGCGGCCGTTCTGCATTTCTGCGGCTGAAGTACTCCCTCGACTCCGCTCGGGAGGACCGGTGACCGTTCGCATCGAGCGCAGTCGAGATGCCACCTTCTGCGCTCGAACGGCCCCTCACCCCGACCCTCTCCCCACTTCGTAGGGAGAGGGGGACGTGTAAGCTGTCGAGCCGGTGCGACTCCTCCTTCTCTTCGCCGCTGCGACGATGTTGTGGGCGTGCCCCGCCCCTGAGCCGATTCCCGACGCGGGCGCCGTCGATGCGGGCGTCGAACCCACGGCCTGCGACTCCGCTGAAGATTGCGTGACGCTCGGCGGGGTGTGCCGGCAGCAGGTCTGCGAAACCGACGTGCCCTGCAGTGACGACCTCGAGTGTGGCCTGGGCGAAGGCTGCGTGGGCAGCCAGTGCCGTTTCCGCGGCTGCACCACGAACGGCGATTGCCCCACCGGCTTCTGCGACACCGCGACGTTCTCCTGCGCGGAGTGTGGCGCGAACACCGATTGCCCCCAGGAGCGCCCGGTCTGCGACACCGCCCTGCGCCAGTGCGTGCAGTGCACCCGCGACGATCAATGCCAGCCGCCCGGCCCCGCGCACTGCTCGAGCAGCGGCCGCTGCGTGGGCTGCTTGACCGACGTGCATTGCCCCAACGGGCTCCAGTGCAGCTCGGGGAACTTCTGCGTGGGCGCTCCTTCGAACGCGCCGTGCCCCGAAGGCATCTCGTGCGGCCAGGGTCTGGTGTGTGTGCTGCTGAACGATGATCCGGTGTGTCTGGCCGCCTGTACGCTGTACCAACCGAGCTGCGTCGCAGGTCAGATCTGCTACGCGCTCAACTACAGCTCGACCACTTCGTTGGTGTTCGAGTCGATGGGGCCCATCGGGGTGTGTTTCTCACCGAGCTCCAATCGCGGCTTGCGCGAACCGTGCGTGCGCAACCCCGATGGCACCAACAACTGCCAGGCCAACCTGCAGTGCGTGCCCGAGAGCGCGTCGTTGTCGTTGTGCCGCGCGTACTGCAACCCGTTCGCTTCCGGCACCTGTCCCGCGGGTGAGAAGTGCACCGCGTTCTCCGGCGACTACAGCGGGCGGGAGTATGGCCTCTGCCTCGCCGACACCGGCTTCGGCGCGAAGTGCCAGGCCGACTCGGCGTGCCGCCCGCAGCTCAGCTGTCAGCCGTACGACGTGCCCTCCGACGACGACCAGGTGGGCGCGGTCTGTCAGTTCAACGTGGGCGATGGCGGCGCGTTGGCGCCGTGCCGCACGGTGTTGCAGGCCGATGGCGGGGTGCTCGTCGACGGTGACCGCCAATGCAAGAGCGGGAACTGCGTGAAGGATCCCGTGCCGTTGGCGGGCGAACCGTACTTCTGCTTCTCCGGATGCGCGGTCGATGCCGACTGCGGCGATGCGGGCGTGTGTGACACCAACTTCCCGATGACCACGGCGTACGGCAACCAGGGTTTCGTTCGCGGCTGCCGGCCGCGGTGTGAAGCCGAGCAGGATTGTGGCGGCTACGACGCGGGCGTCACCTGCCGGGTGCAGATCACCACCTCGACCACCGCGCCGCAGTTCACCACCACCTGCAGCCCGCCGTTGGGGGCGCTGCCGGCCGGGGCGAGCTGCACGTTCAACGGTCAGTGCCGCAGTCTGCTCTGCGTGCTCGACGACTCGCGGGGCGTTCGCCGCGGTGGAACGTGCGCGAGCCCGTGCCGTGATGGCGACACCTGTGCGGTCGATGGAGGGTCGTTGCCGTTGAGCTGCCTCCCCACCACGTACTTGCTGAGCCGCGGGTTGGATGCAGTCGCCGGTACGGCGGATGACAAGTTCTCCACGCGGCGCTTGTGCGCGGGTGCGGCGTGTACGGCTGATGTCGATTGCCGGCCGGATGGTGGCGGTGCCGTGTGTGCCGCTGAGTTGAGCCCGGCGGATCCCTTCTCGGAGGTGGTGTTGCGGTGCCGTGCTGCGACGACTGGGGTGTTGGGTGGTGGCGAGACGTGCGTGACCGATTCGCAGTGTTGGAGCGGCGCGTGTGGGACGTTGCAGGCGCCTTCGACGGGGTCGGGTCGGGCTTGTTTTGAGGCGTGTACCGCGGCGACCACGTGTTCGGTGGCGTCGATGACGTGCCGGGTCGGTGGGTTGTCGGTGAGTGGTGTTTCGCTCGACAGTTGCGCCCCGTAGAAAGGCCCTCACCCTGACCCTCTCCCGGAGGGAGAGGGGATTTAGATTCTGACGTCGATGATCAGCAGGCCGTCGAACGTGATGTCTTGATTGGGCTGCGTACCCGTCGCCGTGGCCGAGAGCTCAGCGCCCGCGTTCACGTACGGCAGCAGGTTCACGCCCGGCACGATGGTGAAGTCGACGCTGGTCACACCGCGCGGCACCGGCTTGAGGGTGGCGATCTCCACCTTGGGCAAGCCCGCGGCGCTCGACTCGGCGTAGAGGTGCGCCTCTTCGAGGAAATCGAAGTTCCCCGACGGAGCGCCCGCAGGCGTGATGTTGAACTGCAGCTTCTTCAGGAAGATCTGCGTCGCCGGCCCCGTGCCGCGCTTCTCCTGCTCGGCTTTCAAGTCGACCGTCAGCTTCGCGGGGCTGGGGAACAACGCGGGTAACAGCCCACCCAACGCGCTCCGTTGAATGCGCTGCTCCGGCAGCTTCTGCTCGACGTCGAAACCGACGGCTCCACAGGCGGAGAGGACCAACGCGGCACCACACACGGCGAGGCAAGAACGAGACACGGGCAGCTCCAACAGGAAGGTTCAGCGAGGGGTGACGGTGAGGGTGCTCTCGGCGAGCGTCGCACCATGGGCGTCGGTGAAACGAGCCGTCACGCGCTGCGGCCCCGTCAGCCATTCACCGACCGGCGTGCTGGTGGGCAACGACACGTCGATGCCTGCCTTCACTTCGGCGCGCGCAGCCTCCGCGGGGAAGAAGCGCTGATCAGTGCCGTCGAGCGTGATCGACAGCTGCGCGGCTTCCGGCGCGGTGTACGTGAACTGCACGATCGAACCGGCGGGGCAGGTCAACGTTCCACCGGCCAACGCTTCACCGGTGACCTTGCCTTCGTTCACACAGAACGCTCGAACGCCCCAGCTGGTGCCTCCGCCACGCGGCGTGAAGCCGTCGTCGCGCAACACCCACCAGGAAGGGATCGCCACCACCACCAGCACCGCCGCGGCTGCCAGCAGGGTGACCCAACCCCTGCTCACTTGACGGAGAACAGGTGCTGCCAGCGAAGTCGCCGCTTTCGTTCCCAGGATGCGCGCCTGCAGGGCATCCATGCGCTGCTCGGAGAGCCCCCCTTTGGAGAGCACCACGTCGACGCGGGCGAGCCGGTCGTAGCGCTCGCGGCACACCTCGCAGGTCTTCAGGTGTTCGCGCAGGTGTTCGGCCTGCTGGGGCGCAATCTCCCCGGCGAACTGGTCTTCCATCGCTGCGCGGGCGGCTTCGCAGGTCATGTGGTCTCCGTCATGAACGACCAACCGGTCGCGGTGACCGAACCCAGATAGCCATGCGCCTTCAGGTAATCGAGCAGGCGCACGCGCAGCTTGTGTTCCCGGCGGCGCAGCTGAATGCGGGTCTGCCCCAGCTTGTCGGCGGCCACGTTCTGGGTGAGCCCTTCGACGTAGCGCAGGTCGAACATGCGGCCTTCTTCTTCTCCCAGCTCCGCGCGGAAGCGGCGCATCAGCTCGTTCACTTCACGATCCTCGAGCTCTTCGTGCACGTCGGGGCGATCGAGAGAAAGGGCGGCATCGAGCTCCTCGGACACGTCGAGGCCCGAAGGGTGCTCACGGTTGCGCATCAGCTCGAGCAGGTAGTTGCGCGCGATGCCCATCAAGAAGTGCTCGTAGGGGCGCTGGCCGTCGTAGACCCGCCGAGCCCGCGGCTCGAACGCGCGGGTGAAGACTTCGACGATCGCGTTTTCGAGCTCCATCGCTGACCTCAAACTCGCGAACGACTGTCCGCGAAACGCTGCCGCGCGCAACATGCGCGTGAGTATTCCGGCGTGCTGTCGGTACACCTCTCCCAGGGCATCGGTCTCACCGTCCCGGAACCGCTGGAGGAGTGCACGGTCGAAACCCATGGGAGGTCCCTAGCGTGTCTCCTCCATCTGACGCCAGCGCTGGCTGAGTCGTATTGCTGGTGACGGCGACGGTGGCTCGTCGATCGCGATAATGTTCTCCACGCGTGCTCCCCCTCTCTCTCATCGTCGCGGCATCTCTCGGCGCCAGCGCACCGGTGTACGCGCTCATCGTCGCCAACAATTCGAGCAACGATCCCAAGCTGGCGAAGCTGCAGTACGCCGATGACGATGGCGCGCGGTACTTCACCGTCTTCAAGCCGATGGCGGCGCAGGTCACGCTGCTGACGGTGCTCGATGACGACACGCAGCGGCGTTTTCCCGGGCTGGCCGCGGTCACCCGGCCTCCTTCTCGCCGCGAATTGAATGACGCGCTCAAGGGGATCAACGCGGCGATGAAGGCCGATCGCGCCGCAGGCAAACGGCCTGTCTTCTTTTTCGTCTTCACGGGTCACGGTCAACGCGGCGAAGCAGGGGAGGGCTCGATCGCCTTGCTGGGAGAGCAGTTCACCCGCTCGGAGTTGTTCAGCCAGGTGATCCAACCGACCCAGGCGAGCACCACGCACCTGATCATCGATGCGTGTGACTCGTACTTCTTCGTGAACCAGCGCGGCGGTTCGTTGCCGGTGGCTGCAGGCCAGGCGGTCGCCGTGGCCCAGTTCCTCGAGGAGCGTTCACTCGACAAGTACCCCGACGTGGGCGTGGTGCTCTCGACCAGCAGCCAGCAGGAGAGCCACGAGTGGGCGGCGATCAACGCGGGTGTCTTCTCGCATGAGATCATCTCGGCGCTGCTGGGCGCGGCCGACGTGAACTCGGATGGCAAGGTGGAGTACTCCGAGCTGCGTGCGTTCGTGGCTGCGGCCAACCAGCAGGTCGACGATCCCCGCGGCCGGGTGAACATGTTCGCCCGCCCCCCGGCGCGTGATCGTTCTGCGGCGCTGGCCGATCTGACCGCGCCGTCTTCGAGCGCCTACCTGTTGTTGCCCGCGGGCGTGCAGGGCCGGCACTGGGTGGAAGACGCCCGCGGTGTTCGCCTCGCTGATTTCAATAAAGAAGCTGATCGCCCGCTGGTGCTCGCGTTGCCGCCCGGTCAGACCTTCTTCGTGCGCACGCCCGCACGGGAAGCGCGGCTGGAGACCGGCACTGAGGGCAAGCTCATCGACGTGAACCAGCTGGCGTGGAGCCCGATTGGCATCGCCTCTCGAGGTGGCTCGCTGGATGAGAGTTTCCGAGAGCACCTGTTCGAGCGGCCGTATGGCGCGCGGTTCTATGGCGGCTTCGTTTCCAGCAGCGGGGAGTTGCCGGTGGGCCCTGCTCCCGAGCCGGATCTCGCTCCATGAGGGCACCGACCGGTCCAGGGAGCACCTCTGGCTCGAGCCGCAAGTGGCCCCTCGACTGCTCTCGGGGCGAACGGTGATCACGTTGTTCGTGTCGCTGCTCCTGACGGCGAGCCCGTGCACGCGCGTGGTGGTCACGCCGTTCGAGCCGCTCGCCACGTCACCGGCTGCGGCGCGGGCGATCGAACAGCAGGTGCGTGAAGGCCTCGCGCTCCGGCCGGGCCTCTGCGTCGAAGACCGCAAGGTCACCATCGAGAAGCTCGCCAAGTTCGAACGGCACCGCCTGCCTCCGTGCGGCGAGCTCGCGTGCGTGGCCGCTCAACTTCAGGCCCTCGAAGGCGACGAGCTGATCAGCGGCGTGGTGGTGGGCGCGGGCGCGAGAATGAACGTCGATCTCCTGCGCAGCACCGCCGCGCGCACGGCTCGCACCACCGCTTCCGAAGCCGAGCTCGCAGCCGCGGTGGGCGTGCTCTACCAGTGGGATTCGACGGAACGCGCCGGGCCGCGCCGCTGGCCTTCCATCGTGGCCGCCTCCGCCGCGGTGGCCAGTGCGGGTGCAGGTCTCGCGCTCGGCCTCGAGTCACGGCGCCACGAGCAGGTGCTCTCCAGCGGCATGACGGGTTGCCCTTCTGGCGGCGCCAACTTCCGCGACTGCGTCGATGGCCAGCTGAAGACCGGGCGCGACGAAGCCACCGCGGCGAACGTGTTGTTCGGCGTGGCCGGCGCCCTCGTGATCGGAGCGGTCGTGCTCTGGGTGGTCGAGCTGCCATGAGACGCGTCGCGCTGCTGCTGCTGGCTGCCGGGTGTTCGTTCAACCCCGACCTCTCGCGTTTTCCCGCCTGTGAAGCAGGCGCTTGCCCCACCGGCTCGTACTGCCTGGCCGAAGCGCAACGCTGCGTGCCGGAGTGTGGCGAAGACTGTGCCGGTGAAGTCGATGCGGGCTTCGATGCGGGATCACCTGACGCGGGCTTCGATGCCGGCATCGACGCGGGAGAAGACGCAGGCGTCGATGCAGGAGCAGACGCCGGCGTGGAAGTCGACGCAGGCCCGCTGCTCACCCTGGCCGCGCAGACCCTCGCGCCGGCGATCGAAACGCAGCGCTACTCGCACACCTTCATGCCCACGGGGGGCGAGGGCATGTACCTGTTCTCCATCGACGGCGGCGTGCCGGGCTTCTCGTTGAGCGTCGGAGGCGAGCTCTCCACGAGCGCGGCGCCGACCCCCGGCTCGTTTCCGTTCAGCATCACCGTGCGCGACGATCTCGATCGCGTCACCACGCCGTTCGTCCTCGAGGTCCGCCCGTTCTTGCGTGTCGCCAACGCGCGGCTCGTCGATGGCCGTCAGGGGCAGGCCTATTCGCAGCAGCTCTCCGCGACCGGAGGCCAGCCGCCGTACACCTGGGTGGTGGACGGCGGCATGCCACCGGGAGGCGTTTCGCTCAGCGACGGTGGTTTGCTCTCGGGCCCGCCCAACGCGAGCGGCACGGTGAACTTCGGCGTTTCCATCATCGACTCCGCCACGCCACCGCAGCAGGCGAGCCGGATGCTGAGCGTGCAGACCATTCCGCTCGATCTGGTCGTGATCACCGTCGCCACGAAGGCTGCAGCCGATGGCCGCGTGGGCACGCCCTACACGCAGCCGCTCAAGGCGTATGGCGGTTCGGGCACCTACTCGTGGTCGGTGGAGACGGGGACCCCCAGCCTGCCTCCGGGCATCGCCCTGGTGAACTCACCGCCGGGCACCTGGTCGCTGAGCGGCACACCGACGACGAAGGGCACCTCGACGTTCACGCTCGGGTGTCGAGACACCGGCATCCTCACCTGCAGCGATCAGCCGCTGAGCATCACCATCTACTGAGCTGACGACTGCCAGGTGGGATTCTGCGCCAGGGGCGATCCACGCCAGGGGCGTCACGCAATACCCAGGCGACGTGGCCGAGTTGGCCTGCTCGCAGGCCGTTGACCCATCTCCTGGAGACCCCCGTGATTGTTCGCTCGCTGACGTTTTCCGCAGTGCTCCTGGCCTTGAGTGCGTGTCCCACCTCGATCACGCCCGTGGTGGACTCCGGTGTTCCCGTGGCCGCCGTCACGCCGATGGCGATCGACTTCGACGACGCCTTCTGTGGGGGCGCGAGCACGAAGGACCTCACCGTCACCAACTCGGGCACCGGGCCCCTCTCGGTGAGCGCCGCGATCGGCACCTCCAGCATCTTCAGCATCAGCCCGGCCAACACCACCATCGCCGCGGGTGCGAGCGTGACGTTCACGGTCACCGCAACCGTGGCGGCCACCGCGGCTGCTGGCACCGACTACGCGGGCCTGCTCACGCTCACCACCAACGCCGCGACCGCGAAGGTGGAAGTGCCGCTCACCGCGAAAGCGAAGGGCGTGACGCTCACCCTCGCGCCGACGGTCGCTTCCTTCGGCGTGTTGCCGGTGAACACCGTCGCCCCGGCGCTGCCGCTGATGCTGACCAACACCGGCAACGTGCCGGCCACCATCAGCTTCACGCAGCCCGTCGACACGCAGTTCTCGCTGCAGTGGCTGGTGGGGTCTCCGGCCGGCTTCCTGCTGGCGCCCGGTGCGAGCGTCGCGGGTCTCCAGGCTGGTTTCACCGCTGCGCGCATCACCCCGTCTTCGGGCAGCGCGGCCATCGACGTCTCGGAAGCGACCTGCGGCAGTTCGATCTCCGCCATCCCCATGACGGGGCAGGGCACCAACGGCACCGTCACCCTCTCGACCTCCGACGTGTTCTTCGGCACCAACGGCCGGGTCAACTGCGGCACCACCGCGGGCAGCAAGACCCTGGTGCTCAGCAACACCGGCAACCAGGCCTTCGCGTGGAACGCGACGCTGGTGAAGGGCGCCGCCTCTCCGTTCACCTTCGCGCCGATGAGCGGCACCGTGCCCGCGAACACCGGCACCGTGACCATCACCCTCACCACCACGGGCATCCCTGCTGAAGCGCCCACCGCCGACGACGCCTTCGGCGACGTGCTCACCATCGTCACCGATGTGGCCAACGACGAGCCGCACCCGGTCAATCTCCACCAGACGGCCCATGGCGCGGTGCTCAGCTTCGCCCCCAACGCGGTCGACTTCG
>JANODF010000091.1:0-8949 GCA_031412555.1 Archangium sp.
GACTGGAGTGCGCTGAGCTGGTTGTGCTGGGCAGCGGGCTCGAACGAAGTGGAGACTCCGAAGGGCCTCGCGCCTCCCGTGGATTTTGGGAAAGCAGCGGGCATGGCGCAGCAGCGGCTCTGGCGTTCGCGCGATCAACGCTCGTTCAACGGCCGCAACGCGCAACAACACGGCGTGGCGTCGTTCGAATGGGAAGGCACCGACATGGCGGAGATCGCGCCCCCGGTCGCAGGCATCGCCGAGCAGCAGTACGCCGAGATGCAGGCGCTCTTCTATTGGTTGGTGGATTCGAAGTTGAAGACGCCCTGGCAGGACAACCTGCGCGGGAGCTGAGGACACCTCATGAGCACCTCCATTTCCCTCGCTCCTCATCTGCAACGCGCGCTCGACGCGATGTCGAAGGACCTCGCACTCGAACCCCAGGCGCTGGTGAACCAGGCTGTCTTCGCGTGGCTGCGCAGCAATGGCTACGTCACCAGGTCTGTTCCGGTCGTGGCCGAAGCGCCTGCGCCCGTGTTGCGTGCGATGCCGACGCCCGTGCCCGTGGTCGCGCCGGAGCCGCCTCCGGCTGCGGTTCCTGAACTCATGGCGCCCGTCGTGCCCTCTGTGGCGCCCGTCGACCTGGGACCCACGCTCGCGCGCATGGCGGAGATCGACGCTGACCTGGAGAAGCTGACCCGGCCCTGGGCGGCATGGGCACCCGTTCCTCAAGAAGAAGAAGAAGAGGAGGAAGAAGCGCCGCCGCCCGACGAGGAAGAAGACGAAGAACCAGAAGAAGCAGCGGCGCCCGTCGCTGCCGAGCCTCCTCCGATGGAAGAGGAGGAGAACGAGAGCACCATCGTGCTGCGTTCCGTGCCGATCGCGCTGTATCTGGAGCGTGAAGGTGAAGAGCCGATTAGGGTGACTGCCGAGCGCTTCATCATCGGCCGTGGGCCGCACTGCGATCTGGTGATCGACTCACCGCGCGTCTCGCGGGAGCACGTGGCGCTCACCCGCAAGGGCATCCTCTTCTACATCGAAGACTTGAACTCTTCGAACGGCACCTGGTTTGGCGAAGAGCGCGTGACCACGCGTGAGCTCGAGAGCGGAGACGTGATCAACCTCGGCAACGAGCCGGTGACCTTCTACCTCCGCGCCGAATGAAACGTGCTCCCTCTCCCTGCGACGCGGGGAGAGGGTCGGGGTGAGGGGCCGTTCGGGCAACGGAGCCGAGCCCCTCACCCGGCCTGACGGCCGACCTCTCCCCGCTTCGCAGGGCGAGGTTTTCCTACGCTGCCTGCGAAGCCGAAGCCGAAGCCGAAGCCGCCGTCAGCACGGGCTGAGGCACCACGGCGTGCGGCTTCTGATCATCCCGCAGCGTCTTCGCGAAAACCGCGTGCACCTGATCCGCATGCTCGCCAGCCGTCTCTTCCTTCCAGCCGGTCGTATCGATGGCCGGGAGGATCTCGATCTCCAGCGTCATGGGCTTGAAGGCAAACGTGCCCTTCTCCCAATTCTTGTGCGCGCCATGAACGACCACGGGCACCACGGGGAATCCGGTGGCGATCGCCATGTGCACGAAGCCCTTCTTGAAGGCGAGCAGGTGACCATCCCTGCTGCGCGTGCCCTCCGGCATGATCCAGATGCCGAGGCGGTTCTTCTTCACGAAGTTCGCGGTGTCGCGCAGCTTCTCGACAGCGCGATCCTTGTTGCCGCGATCGATCAGCAGGTGGCCCGAGAGCAGCGCCAGCTGGCCGAAGAACGGCACGCGCACGACTTCCTTCTTGAGCACGCCGCAGCCGCCGTACGGGCACAACCAGATGCCGATGAAGAGATCGAGTGTCGAGGTGTGGTTCGACACGTAGATGGCGGGCATCGACGCATCGAGGCGCTCCCGGTTGGCCACGCTCGGCGTCACGCCAGCGAACCAGGTGATCGAGCGGCCGATGACCTTGCCGTAGAAGTTGCACAGCTTCACGCGGGCGACGCGCGAGGGGAGCAACAGCACCAGCAGGACGACGATGACGGTGGAGCACAGCGCCAGCCAGGTGAAGCCGACCAGAAACCGAAGAAGTGATCCGAGGGTGCCGAACATGTCGACTCCACCCTCTCAGGCCCCTGTCACCGCTTCGTCATCTGCCTAAGGCTTTTCGGTGTCTGGATAGTGGGTGTCCAGGCACTCCGCGCAGAGCGCGTGGCTGAACTTCGCGTCCGAGCGTTGCTCGATGTACGTCTCCACTTTTTCCCAGATCTGCGACTGGTTGCGGATGCGCTTGCAGTGCATGCAGATGGGGATCATGCCCTGCAGTTCGCGCACGTGCTCGGCCGCCGCCTGGAGCTCTTTGACCTGACGTCCGAGCGTCTGCTCCAGCCGAACGATGCGCTCACCGGTGCGCAACCGCGCGTGCAGCTCGTCGGGATCGACCGGCTTGGAGATGAAGTCGTCAGCGCCTGCCGACAAGCCCTGCACCACGTCGCTCTTCGCGTTGCGGGCGGTGACCAGCAGCATGTACGTGTACCCACTGCGCGTGCTCTCGCGCATGCGGCGGCAGACGTCGGGGCCGTCGAGGCCCGGCATGTTCCAATCGAGCACCACCAACGAAGGTGCGTCGGGCGACTGCAGCAGGTTCCACGCGACCAGGCCGTCGGCCACCGAGATGACCTCGAAGCCGAAGCGCGTCATCTGAGCTTCGAGCAACCGTCGCGTGACGGTCTCATCCTCTGCCAGGAGCACCCTCATGCGAGGCGCCATTTGGGTTGCGGGCAGAGCCATGGTCGTCATGCTTAGCAAGTGGTGAACCACTCGCTTCGCCAGTTGGACAGTAGCTGAGCAGGTCTTCGCGCATCTTGTCTCGGGGCATCGTTCATTCGGGCAGTTACAGGCGGAACGGCAGGTGAAGTGACGGATCGGCCATGTTCTGCGAGCCCTGCCGTCGTGAGAGGCCCTTCGGTCAATTTTGTGTGCTGTGCGGTTCGGCGCTGCTCAAACGCGCAACACCCTTGATCGAGGCGGATCTGGATCGGGTGCGATGGCTGCTCGACGAGGTGTCGGTGTGGGATGAAAGCCTCGCTCCCGTTGCCGCCCGGAGATCCATCGCGGAGTACTACCGGCGTCAGGAACACACGCTGGCCAGATCTCTGTCGCCGGATCAGCCGGGACCCCCGGCTCAAGAAACACCCACGCCGGTGGAAATGACTCAGCCAGAACTCCCTCTCCCTCTGGGAGCGGGTGGGGGTGAGGGCCCAGTCGCAGTTGAACCGCCATCACCGCTGATCCCGCTGGTTCGGCCTGCACCACCGCCGCCCCAACCCCCCAAACCGCCTTCGCCGCGTGAGCCCTCCCGTTGGCAGCTCACCTGGAAGCCGCTCCTCCACGAGAGCCTCGGCTGGTTCGTCGGCGCCTTCCTCATTCTCTCCGGCGCGCTCTACCTCGTCGCCGACGCCTGGGACGGCATGAGCACCGGCGTGCGCGCGCTGACCGTCTTCGGCATGGTCGAAGTCTGGGCCATCGGCTTCGCGCTCTGGGCCGCCGCGCTCTCGCGCAAGGAGACCACCCGTCCGGCCTCGATGGTCCTGCGTCGCATCGGCGCCCTGGTCGCACCTCTCGCAGTGCTCGCGCTCGACATCCACTCACCGCTCAGTTGGCTCGCGTTGGCCGGTGGTGCCGCGTTGGCCGGGCGTCTCGCCTGGAGCGTCGCGAAAGATCTCGAAGAGCCCGATGCCCCTCTGCTCGCTGCGTCGGTTGCGCTCGCCACCTTCGGCCTGGGGCTGACCCCGGCGCTGCCTGCAGCCGGCGGCTGGTTGATCCTCGTGCCCGCGGTGCTGGCTGGTTTCGCCTTCCGCCGGGGTCCGCGCTCCACCCCGGCGCGCACCGCCGTCACGCTGTTGTCTTTCCTGCTTCCGGTGGCCGTGTTGGCCGCGCGCCAGTTGATCTCCGTGCAGCACTCCGAGAGTGCGCTGGCCGCGGTGTGGGTCGCCAGCGCCGGCCTCGCCTCTGCCGCTCTGTGGCTGCGTGACGAGAAGAACCGCGGTCCGCTCACCATCGTCGCGATGTCGATCTTCTTCGTGGCCTTCGCGGGGTCCTTCATCTCCATCGCGCCGGCGTGCGTGCTGATCGCCGTGCTGGGCGTGTGGACCACCGTTCGCCTTTCCCAGGAGCGGGCGCGCTCCCCGCGCAACGCGTGGTGGCTGGCCGGCACCTACGCCTTCGCGTACCTCGCATGGCAGCGCGTCGACCAACTCGTGCCCGCCCTCGTGTGGACCTGGTGGGATCAGCTCAAGCTGATGCTCGGCTACGCGGCCGCGCCGATGCCGGCTTCGTATGCGTCGGTCTACCAGGCGCTCTTCGTGGCGGTGGGCACGCTCATCGCGGGTTGGAAGTGGCATCGTTCTCCGAAGTCGGAGCGCAGCCTCCCGGCGCACATCTGGTTGGGCTGTTCGGCCGTGGCCGGAGCCGCCGCCGGTGCGCTCGCGATGATCAGCGTGACCTCCGATGCCCGCCCCGCGTTGGTGGCGTTGCCGCTGCTGCTCCTGCCCCTGCTCGGCGTCGGCTTCATCTCACGCCGCGCCGACGCGATGGCCGCGGGCAGCGTGCTCGCTGTCTTCCTGGCCTTCGCGGCCGGCCTCACGTTCGCGCCGGGGTGGCCCGCTGCGGTGATGGCGATGGGGCTCGCGCTGGGCGCGCATGGCCTGCCGGTCCTCCGGGAGACGCGCGTGCTGCGCCGCTGGCTCGCCGGTGCGGCCCTCGCGTCGGGCGGAGTGGCCTTCATCCTCGCTGGCCCGTTGACGGGCCCGGTCGCGCTGTTCACCCTGGTGCTGGGCTCGGTGGCCTGCGTGCTCGCCGCCCGGGCGATTCACCGGCAGGTGCAGCTGTTCGCCTGGTTCTCTGCGCTCGTTCCGCTGACGGCCGTTCACTCACCCGCGGTGATGGCGCTGGCGGCGTTGGTGGGCGCGGCGCTGCTCTTCGTGCGAGGCCGTCGTTGGCGCACCACCATTCCCGCGTTGGCGACGATGGTGGTCTTCGCCCCGGCGTGGACGCTCGCGCACGCCTCTCCGCTCGACCTGAAGGCCGTCATCACCCTCGCCGTGGCCGGTCTGTTGGCCGCGCTCCCGCTGCGCCGCTGGTGGTGGGTGGCTGCGCTCGTCGGAGGCACCCTGAGCGCCGTGCTCGTGCCTTCGGTCAGCCTGGTGCTGCCGGCGGGGTGGATCTGGCTCAGCTCGGCCGGGGTGTTGGGCCTGCTGTCTGGCTTCGTGGACAAGAAGGTGCGCGGTGCGTTCGAGGCGCCCGCGCTGGTCGCGCTGGTGGTGGCCATCGCGCCGGGCCTGGGCCTGTGGCCGGAGTGGAGCCACACCATGAGCCTGCTGTGTGCCGGCGTGGTCACGGCGATCGCCGCGGTGCACGCGGTGCAAAAGGGCCGCACGTGGCAGGGCTCGTTGTTGGCGTCGCTCGGCGTGGTGGCCGCGTTGGCCACCGCTCAACTGTCGGATCATTCGTTGCTCGCCATCGCCGCCGTGCTGTTGGTCGCCACGCCTGCGCTGCTCGCCTGGCTCACCGTGCCCGCCGCCGCGTTGGTGTTGAGCCTCGCGTGGAGCAGCACGCCGTACGCGCTGCTGGCCATCGCCACCGTCACCGCGTTCCTCGCCCTGCTCGAGGAAAACGACTGGGCGTGGCGCAACCTCCTCAATCAATCCACGCTCACGCTGGCCGCCAGCCTGACTTCGGCGGTCGTGTTGATGGCCGCGTTGCTCCACGGGCCGAGCCTTCCCCTCACGCTCGTTGCGGCGCTGCTCCCGGTGGTGTGGGCGCGTGCGACCCGGCGTGCCGAGCCGCTGGCGTTGGGCGTGGCGTTCGCCGCGGTGGCGGGCCCGTGGTGGATCGCGCTGGTGATCGCGTTGTTGGCGGGCCGGCTGCTCCCGCTCGCGTCGGTTCGCCGGGTGCTCGGGTTGCCCACGCTCGAGGCCGTTCCTGACCGGTTGGTGCTCGAGCAGCTCGTGCTCTTCCTCATCGCCGCCTCCGTCGCCTGCCTCTCGGTGGCCTTCGCGCCCGCGCACGCCGTGGCGTGGTTCGCGGTGCTGCTCCTGATGGGCGGCGTGCAACCCGCGGTGCGGCTGGCCGTCGCCGTGGCCATCGCCGTGCCCTTCGAGCCGATGCGGGCCCCCGCGGTGGGCGTGTTGGTGGCGCTCGGAGCGGCGGCACATCACGCCCCCGCGCACCTCAAGCGCTTGCTGGGCGTGAGCTCGTTGAAATACGTCGAGCCGCTCGCGTTGTTGCTGGCCATCGCGGGCGCGGCCAGCCTCACCGTCATCACGCCGGTGCCGGGTTCTCCGCTCGTCCTGGTGCTCGGCCTCACGCTGCTGGGGTTCCTCACGGGTGCGCGCCTGAGCCAGGGCACCAGCCGGCGCGCCTTCGCGGCGGGTGCATCCGTCGCGCTCGGTGGCGCGGTGGCGCTGCTCGCTCCTCAATGGATGTTGCCCGTGACGGTGGGCGTAGGCGCCGTGCTGCTGGGCGTGCCCGGGTTGATCCCGGTCGCGATCCTGGCGGCGGGGCTCGACGTGCACGCGTCGGTGCAGCGCTCGGCGCCGATGTTCGCGCCGCAGATCTTCGCCGTCGCACTCGTCGCCGCGGTCGCTGCCCTGGCGTTGCGTTCCACCCGGGTGTCGACGCACGTCGGCGCGTTCTGGCGTTGGCTGGGCCGCGAATCGGAGACCGCACTCACAGGGCCCTTCTTCGTGGGCGCGTTGGGTCTGGCCACCCTGCTGCTCGCCCACCGCGATCCTCACGCCCTCTGGCTCGCGCCGCTGTTGCTGGTGACGGCGCGCCGTGCGGAAGCCGTGGCAGGTCTGCTGTTCTCTTCACTCGCTGTGGCGGTCTTGCTGCCTTCGGCCGTGTCGGTGCCGCTCGTCGGCGCCGCCTCACTCGCCCTGGCCTGGGCGGGCACCGGGTCCACGCAGCTGCGCGTCGCGAACGTCTGGCGCCACGCGTCGTGGCTGCTCGCGCTGCTGGGCATCGGGCTCGCGGGCGTGCACCTCGAATCACCGCTCATCCCGCTCGCCTGGAGCGTGGGCGCGGCGACCACCTGGCTGCTGTTGCGCGAAAAGCAGAGCGCTCAGGGGTGGGCGTGGGCGGCGACGGGCGTGGCGCCTCACGTGGTGATGGCCTTCGTGGGCGTGGTGCTCTCGACCGGCGCGCCGAAGGTGCTCATCTTCCCGTGGTGGGCGGCGGCGAGCGCGGCGTTGGCGGTGCTCCGGCAGCTGCGGGGTGGGAAGAACTCGGTGCACGCGTTCGCCTGGGTCGCGCTGGGTGAGCTGGCGCTCGGCATCACCTTGCTCGCGTCGGCCCAGCCGCGCGAAGCGGCGCTCTCCGTGCTGGTGGCGGGCGTGCTCGCGTTCGTCGCGTGGCGCAGAACGGTGGAAGAAGACGAGGCGCCCAGCGCGTGGTTGGGTCAATGCGCGGTGGTTGCCGGCGCGCTCGCGGCGCGGGTGCTCGGCATGGGGGCGATGCCGGGGCTCACCGAAGCGTGGGTGCTGCTGGGCGTCTCGGCGGTGTTCGCAGGGCTCGCTCAGTTCTTCGCGCGGGAGGGCCGGGAAGCAGCGGCGAAGGCGTTGCGTCAGGGCGCGATGGTGTGGCCGCTGCTGGGGGCCGTGTTGGTGCCGTGGCAGACCTGGAACCTCGGCGCTGGCTGGCTGGTGGGCCTCTCGGTGCTCGCCGCGTGGATCGCCCGGACAGGCAGCCGCCGGGGCGGGGCGATCGTCTCAGCGCTCTCCCTCAACGCCGCCATCGTGCTCGCCGCGTTCGGCAGTGGCTTCGGCGAGCTGCAGCTGCTGTTGATTCCGCTGGGGCTCACCTTGTTGGTGCTGGCGCGCGTCTTCGATGACGAGCTGAGCGCCGGCGCGGTGGTGAAGCTGCGCGCGTGGGGCATGGGCCTCATGTACGTGGCCGTCGCGTGGACGCCGCTGACCGTGACCTCGTTGCCGGCGTTGGTGTTGTGCGTGCTGGTCTGTCTGGGCGGCATTGCGCTCGGCACGCATTGGCGCATTCGCAGCTACGTGGTGCTGGGCACCGGCGTGTTGGTGACCACGGTGCTGGCCACCCTGGTGCGCAGCGGCCTCGCGGAGCCTCGCCTGGGCGCGGTGTTCCTGTCGCTGCTCGGCCTGGGTGTGGTGGTGGTGATGGTGATGATCAGCACCCGGCGCGAAGAACTGCAGGCGCGGCTTGCGGCCATGCAGCGGGTGATGGCCACCTGGGAGGGCTGACCCGTCTACTCCTCAGGGTGTTGCGCCAGGTCAGCAAAGATTTTCTGAGCGAGCTTTCCCGCGTGGTCCTCAGTGATGACTTCCGCCTCGCCCCTCAAGTTGCTGCTCAGAATCGCGATCGCATCAGCAGCAGCACTGGTGATCTCGGGCGTTGCTCCCGCCCCAGGCATGCCGACCAGAAAATAGAGATAGGCGTCGTTGTCAGATGGACGAAGAGTCATCACGCGGCCGAACCACGAGGTCGCCTTCTCTCGGATGGTTCGAGCGTCCAGCAAATCGAGTGAGAGTGGTTGGGCGACGTTCCATTTGCCGTTTTTCCACGCGTTCTCGAAGGTGTACTCGTAGTGGGGGCCGCGGATGATGTGCTTCTGCTGGATGCGGCGAATCACGCCTTGTTCGTTCAACACCTCGGCGAAGTGCTTCCAGACGTCGCTGTCATCGCGAGAAGGGCGCTTGGGCTGCTCCTGCTGGCGGTCCGCGTACAGCTCGAAGAGTTCGTTGAGGGTTCGTTGGGGGTCTGACGTGACGCCGGAGATCGGCGGGGATACCTGAATCGACGAGTCATCCTGGTGCAGAACCTGGCCTACGAAAGCAGCGACGCTCCGGATTGGCGCGAGGGGCAACTCACCAATCGCGGCAGTCCATTCTGCGCTCCACTTCTCGAAGGACCTCGCGATGCGTCTGAGCAACACGGCATCTGCACTCGAGAAGGCCGCG
>JANODF010000092.1:0-4858 GCA_031412555.1 Archangium sp.
CCCGCTGCAGCGCTGAACGGTCCACCGCGTTCCGCCAGCGACTCGCCATCGCCCGCTGCAGCGCTGAACGGTCCACCGCGTTCCGCCAGCGACTCGCCATCGCCCGCTGCAGCGCTGAACGGTCCACCGCGTTCCGCCAACGAGTCGCCATCGCCCGCTGCGGCGCTGAACGAGGCTTCGCGTGTCGCCAAAAGACCGAACGAGCCCCCGTCGCCCACTGCGGGCACGAACGAGCCTTCGCGTGCCGCCGACAGACCGAACGAGTCGCGTACCGCCGACAAACCGAACGAGCCGCTCTCGCCCACGGCTGCACTGAGCACGCCTCCACCCGGGCCGGCCGCGCCATCTTCCATCGCCGCGCAGGTCGACGCCGGCACGCCTTCACTCGACGAAACACCTCGCCCCGAAGCGAGCCCCTGGAGCGCGGATCTCTCGGTGCTGGGCGGAGGCGCCATCGGCCCGACCCCTGAGGTGACACCCGGAGGCACCGTGCGCATCGGTGCGTCCTACGGCCGCTTCGGAGCCGTGCTCGACGCCGCGCTCGAAGCCGAGCGCACGAAGGCCATCGAGGCCGGCACCGTGTACGTGACGCGCCAGTGGTTGGGGCTCTCAGGCCGCGTTCACTTCCTGCCCCTCGAGCGCCTGCTGCTCGACCTCACCCTGGGCGTGCGCGGGTTTCGCCTCGAGCTCGGAGGCCGCGGCTACCCCGACGCCCGCTCTCCCGAGGAGCGCTTCGACTTCGGTGGCGCACTCACCGCCGGCGCCCGCCTGCGTCTGTTCGGCCCGCTCTGGCTCGAAGGCCGCGCCGTCACAGGACTTCGCACCCAGAATCCCGCCCTCGAGCTCGCAGACCCTGCGACGGGCGACCGAAGGACGCTCCTGGTGGTCGCACCGTGGGATCTCGGCCTGTACCTGGGGCTCGGGGGCCGTCTTTGAGCCACCCTGCACTTTTCATGAATCTGCCACCCCGACCCCGCACTGGCCCAAGGTGAGCGCCAGCGCGGAGGCCATTCGAACGCTCTACGAGGAGCACGCCACCGGGCTGCGCCAGGCCATGCACCGCCTGGCGCCCGACGTCGACGCAGACGACCTGCTTCAGGAGCTCTTCCTGGTGGTGCTCCGCAAGCCCGAAGCGCTGGCCCGCGCCGATTCCCCTCGCGCCTGGCTCTACGGCATCGCGGTGAAGCTGGCGACCGGTCGAAGGCGAGCCGTGCGGCTGCGGCGGTTCCTCGGGCTCGACTCCGTGGAGCACGTTCCGGCCGTCGACGCTCCGACCCGCACGCTCGAGCAACGCGACGCGCAGGTGAAGGTCGCACGCGCGCTCGAATCACTCTCGGAAGCCAAGCGGCAGGTCTTCGTGCTCCGCGAGCTGCAGGGCCTCAGCGGTGAAGAGATCGCCGCCGCGCTGGGCATTCCGCTCAAGACGGTGTTCACGCGGCTCTTTCACGCGCGCGGTGAGCTGGAAGCCGCCCTCGAGCGGCAGTTGGTGGTGGAAGCCCGAATCAGCGGGTTGAGCAGAGAAGAGGTGCGGCCTTGAACCTTCCTCCCCGATGGCATGACGAGCAAACCGACCTCACCCCGGCGCGCAAGCTCGTCGCGCTCGCTGCTTCCGTACCGCCCCTCTCCGTGCAGCCCGGCACCTGGGATGAGCTCGCCCTGCGCGCGGCTGCCACGCCCTCGGGCCCCCGGCTGCTGCCCTCGTTCGTCCTCTCCGTGGTGGCGGGCGTGCTGCTGGTGTTGGTCACCCGCGCCGCGCTCGGGCCCGGCACCACGGCGCCGACGCCGTCACCCGTGCTGATCGCCTCCACCTCGGCGAAGTGGAACCAGCAAGCCGACGGCCTGGTGGTGCTCGAAGCGGGGCGGCTGGTGCTGCCTGCGAAGTCCACCCAGCTCGTTCGCGTGAAGACCCCGCATCTCACCATCGAAGCGAGGACCAGCCGTTTCCTGGCCGAGGTCGTCGTCAACGGCACCGTCGTCTTCGTCGAAGAAGGCGACGTGGTCGTGCGCATGGGAACGCAGGAGCGCCACCTCCTCACCGGTCAATCGCTCACCTGGCCCTCTGCCCCTCAGGTGCCTGAGAATCTCCTCGTTCGGCCCGCGGAGCTCGGCTGCGCGCAGGTACCCGCGGCTGAGAAACGCGCGTGCCTCGAACGCGAGGCCCAGGGCACCGACCTCACCGCCGAAGCCGCGCTCTACGAAGTGGGCGCGTTGGCGCTCCGCGAGGGCCGCCACGCCGAGGCCCGCGCTGCATGGCTCAGCTCTCTCGAGCGCTTCGGTGACGGCGTGCTGCACCCCGAGGTGCGGCTGGCGTTGCTCGTCGAGCAGGTCGGCGCAAGAGACTTCGAAGGTGCTCAGCAAACGGCGCGCGAGTTCGAGCGCACCTGCCCCGACGACCCACGGCTCGCCGACGTGCGCTCACTCCGGCTCGCGCTCGAGGCGCTTCGATAATCGGCGGCGGCCTGTCGATTCGGTGAATCAGCCGGCGGGCTTCGACACTTGAGGTCACATGCGAACGATTGTGATGGGAACGCTGGTGCTGGCGGTGTCGTCGGGTTCGGGGTGCTTCCTGGCGCCCTCTGAGCAGCTCGTCGTGGGGAGCTTCGATTCAGGGCGCCCTGACGATGCGGGCACCACGGGTGATGCGGGCACCCCGAGCGATGGAGGCCTGCGCACCGATGGTGGCTTCGGCGGTGGAGATGGTGGCTCGTTCAACCCGCCGGCCTCGCCGCTCGCGTGTTCGAAAGGCGAGTGGTGCTGGCAACACCCGACGCCGCAGGGCCAACCCCTCAACGTGGTCTACGCGGTGAGCGCGACCGAAGCGTGGGCGCTGGGCGATCGCGGCGCGATGCTGCGGCTGCAGAACGGCGTGTGGGCCGCGCAGACCCCGGTGACCGACTTCTCATTCAGGCGAGTGTGGGGGTCGAGCGCGAGCGACGTCTGGGCCGTCGGCTACAGGCAGCGCGACGGCGTGGCGCTCGGCAACCTGTTCCGGTTCGATGGCACGGGGTGGGCGCTCGTGCCCCATGGAGGGCTGCCGACCATTCGTGAGGTCACCGGGAGCGCTGGAGGCGAGGTCTGGGTGCTCACCGACCCCAACACCACCCTCGTGCCCACGCAGCTGCTGCGCTGGAACGGCTCTGCGCTCGTCGCGGCGCCTGCGCTGCCCGCAGGGCTCGAGGCGCGCTCCCTGTGCGTGCGCTCTCAGAACGAAGTCTGGATCACGGTGGTCGACCAGCTCAACAGCTTCCCCATCGCGCTCTACCGATGGGACGGCACGGTCTGGACGCTGATTCGCCGCGAGCCGGCCGGCTCGAACCGCCGCTTCGACTCGCGCGTGGTGTGCCCTGCCGATGGGGTCGCGCTGGTGAAGGTCTTTGACTTCGACACCGGCGACTACTCGCTCCTCGAGGCGCGGGCAGGGCAGGTCACGTTCAGCGCTGGCCCAGGCTCTGGCTCGCTCATCGCGACCTCGCGCGAGGTGTACTCGGTGGCCTCCGATGGCCGGACGGTTTCCCAGTGGACCGGCACGGGCTTCCAGCAGCGCTTCACGCTCGCGGATGAAGATTCACAGCCGGTCGGCTTCGACTTCGTCGGTGGCGTCGGCTGGCTGGCAAACGGCGCCTCGACGGTCTCTGCGTGGAATGGCACCGCGTTCGTTGCCCCGCAGCCGCGCTGGGGCAGCCTGAACGTGTTCGTCGCCCCGCGGCCCAACCCCAACTTCCAGGATCCCACCGCGGCCTTCGGTGACGGCTGGTGGGCGCGACGCAGCGCCAGCGGGTGGACCTTCGCCGCGACGCCGATGCTCTCGACTGGCGAGCCGTTGCGCGTCTTTGGCGCCGCCACCCTGCCGGGTGGTGATGCGTGGCTCGTGGGCACGGCGATCGCCCAATACGACGCCGCCGCGCAGACCATCACGCCGGTGGTGACGCCCGCGTCCGGCGTGTTTGCAGCCATCGACCTCGGTGACGACGGCACGACGTGGGCGGTCGGCACGCAGGTGCTCCGGTACGTCGCAGGTCAGTGGCAAGCGCCTCCCATCGCACCTCCCACCGTGGTGGACGGCGTGACGCTGTCGAACCTCACGTTCACCGCCGTCGATGTTCGCTCGGCGAACGACGTGATGCTGCTCGGCAATGACCCTGCAGGGGGAAGCTTCGCGAGCATCTTCTACCGGTGGGACGGCGCTGCCTGGACCTCGCAGCTGAGCACGGGCCCCACCCTCGCGTTGTTCGACCGCGACTCGGCGGGCGACCTCTATGTGGTCGAAGGGAACGAGATCAAGAAGCGCACCCCTGCCGCCACGACGTGGACGACGGTGGGCTCGGTCGACGGCTGGATCAGTCGAATCCGCGTCTACGGGCCCGATGAGATCGAGCTGGTGGTGAGGTCGGAGGAGGGCATCGCGCTGTACGGCTGGGACATCGACCGGCGCGCGTTCTCGTTGCAGGGCAAAGGGCTCGGCTTCTCCGGCGCGAATGACATCTTTCACGGCGAGTCGACGAGCACTGGCGGGGCGACCTACTGGGCTCCCGGCTCGGGCGGCGCCGTGTTGCACTTCGAGCCCTGAGCTTCGCTCCTCCGAAGGAGGAATCGGAATCGGTCTCCCTCACCGGTCTCCCCGAGAGCAGTCGAGGGGGCACTTGCGGTGCGAAGCAGAGGTCATCCCTCGACTCCGCTCGGGATGCTCGGTGTCGGCTCGCTATTTCGGGGTGAACGGCGTGGGCTCCGCGCTTGAACGCTGCGTGCACCTGAGCCCTACTCACGCCATGGAGCTGCCTCGGCCGTTCGGTCCCTTCATGCTCGAGAAGAAGCTGGGCCAGGGCGGCATGGCCGAGGTCTTTCGCGCGCGGGTCTTCGG
>JANODF010000093.1:0-26660 GCA_031412555.1 Archangium sp.
GGCGGTGGCGCGACCGGCGGTGGCGGGGGTACCTTGCCTGACCTGAACGCGTGTGATGCGGCGATCCGCATCAACTCCGGGCTGGTGTTGGGTTCAAATGCAGACGCCGGCAACTCGCTCGCTTTCGCTGACGTCAACGCCTGCCAAGGCTCGTTCTCCCTCTCGAGCGCAACCTCAGGCGACGTGGTTTACGTCGTGAACGTTCCGAACAACAAACGCCTGAGTGCAATCCTGACCGCCCCTGACGGCGGCGAAACTCTCTTCGACTCCACCTTCAACCTCGTGACGTCACTGGCCAACTGCGGAACGCGTGGTGATGCGGGTACGGTGGGGATCACATGTGCTTCGGGCATCGATGATCCCGAGCCCCAAACGCTCACCTACGACAACACGGGTGCTGCGTCGGACGTGTTCCTGCTCGTTGATGGCTACAACGGTTCGGCGGGTACCTTCGGAGTCAGCGTTGCGCTGATGGACATTCCGCTGTTCGTGGCTGGCGGCCAGGCGTGCACCGACCCGACGCCTCTGACTGCGGGTATCCCGATCGCCTCCAGGAACGACGGCGGTGTGAGCGACTACGCTTTCGCCCCAGTAACGCAGTGCCGTTCGACCAACGCAGCCCCTGACACGACCTACAGCCTGATTGTGCCGGCGATGAACCGCGCGACCGTCACCGTCACGCCCTCCAGCGGTTTCGACCCCGCCGTGAACGTCGTGACAGCCGCGGCCAACTGCGGAACAGCCGGTGCCGACGCTGGTACGCAAGGCGCAAGCTGCGTAGCCGGGTCATCGAACATCGGCCTCGGTGCAATTGAGACTGTCGTTTTGAACAACGTGAGCACTTCGCCGACGACCTACACGGTCGTGGTCGACTCGAACGCCACCAGCGCCGCTGCTCAAATCGGCACCTTCGAGATCTCGTCAAGCCTCACCGGCCTCGCGCCTCTCGCGAACGGAGGCGAGACCTGTGCGACTGCGGTTGCCCTGGTTCCTGGCACCTACTCGGGAAGTACTGTGGGGGCGCTGAGTGACTACGCCTTCGCGACCGCGAGCGGCTGCCGTGGCTCGACGCTGGGCGGCGACGTCGTCTACGCAGTCAATGTGCCTGCACTGACTGATGCGACACTCCGGGTCGGTTCGTTGACCGCTGGATATTTCCCCTCGCTCAACGTGATGACGTCGGTTCCGAACTGCGGGTCCAACGGTGCTGATGCGGGAACGGCTGGCAGCAGCTGCATCGCCAACAATCTCAACTCGTCGACAGTGTTGTTCACGAACGGCACGACTGCAGCCGCGAACTACTTCGTGGTTCTCGACACCGTCACGACCAGCGCTTTGCAAGCAGGCGCTTTCGAACTGAGCCTGTCGACCGCCGCCATTCCTTCCGGCGAATCGTGCTTGGTGCCTGCGGCTCTGACCCCAAACGCGAGCCTCATGGATTCGTTCACGACCTCGCGGGTGGACCACCGCTTCGCGTCGAGCCTGGGGTGTGCAAACACGTCCGACGGGAAAGAGCGCGTCTACTCCATCACTCTGCAGCCCAATCAGCGGCTTGAGGTGACCATGTCTCCGACGGCTGGTCAGAGTCTGGACGCCGTGCTCAACCTCGTGAATGGAACGACGACGCCGGTGACCTGTGGCGCGGGTGCCACCTGCCTGGCCAACGCTGACGAGTTGAGTTCGGATGGTATCGAGACGGCTGTGTACGACAACGTCACTGCTGCGGCTCAGACCATCTACGTCATCGCCAGCGACTACAATGAATCCGCGAGCAGCGGCACCTACGGCCTGACCACCACCGTCGGAGCGATCCCGCCGCCGGTCACGTATACGCAGAGCACCATCACTGGTGCATGTATCGACCTGAGCACCGGCACCGGCATCAGCGGCCCAGTGGACGATGACGAGACCTCGAGCGTTACCGCCTTCCCAAGCGGCTTCGCGTTCAGCTTCTACGGCTCTCCGATGGCAGCCTTCTCGGTCGCCTCGAACGGTTATGCGCAGCTCTGGCCCAGCCTCGCAGGGTCGCCCAGCTCAGGTGGAGGGAACGTCACCATTCCGACCGCGGGTACGCCCAACAACCTGCTCGCGGTCTTCTGGGATGACCTGGTGAACGTCACGGGGACGACTGCGAAGACGTTGCTGACGGGAACGGCTCCCAATCGCCGCTTCACCATCGAGTGGTCGAATTACACCATCTACGTCAGCGGCGGAGCCCGCCCAGAACGCCTGACCTTCCAAGCGCAGCTCAACGAAACCACCAACGTGATCGAATACCACTACTGCACCCTCGCTGCGAACGCAGGTAACGCTCCTCGCACGTCTGGCGGTTCGGCGACGATCGGGGTTGAAAATGCCACCGGAACCCGGGGAACCCTGCACTCCTTCGATACGGCAAGTTCTGTGAGCACGGCCAACGCGCTGCGGTTCACGCCTTAAGGGTCTTGCAGTCTTGAATCGAACGGCCGCTACCCACTCGGGTGGCGGCCGTTTTTCTTTCTGCGGGCCTCTCGCGGTGGGATACCCGCGCGCATGGCTTTGTCCGCGGTCGTCGCCCTGGTCCTCGTCGCGGCTCCTGCTGAGCCCTTTCTGCGCCTGCGTGCCGTGGGCGACGTGATGCTCGGCACGACGGTTCCCGAGGGCAAGCTCCCTCCGGATGACGGCGCTCATCTGCTCGATGCGGTGATCCCGCTGCTCAGCGACGCCGACCTCACCTTCGCCAACATGGAAGGCCCGCTGTGTGACTCGGGCACTTCGAGCAAGTGCAGAAAGGGCGGCAACTGCTTTGCCTTCCGCACGCCCACCGCCTACGCGAAGTACCTCGAGGCTGCGGGCATCGACCTCGCCTCAACCGCGAACAATCACGCGGGTGACTTCGGCGAAGCCTGCCGCCGTGAAACGGAGAAGGCGCTCGAGGCGCATCACGTCGCGTGGTCGGGCCCGAAGGAGACCGTCGCGCGCGTCACCTTCAAGGGCAAGAAGGTCGCCCTCATCGGCTTCCACACCAGCGCCTCGTGCAACGACGTGAACGATCTCGCCACTGCGAAGAAGTTGGTCGGCGCCGCGCGCGCTGACAGTGACTTCGTGATCGTCAGCTTCCACGGCGGCGCCGAGGGAACGAACGCGACGCACGTGAAGAACGGCACGGAGCGCTACCTCGGCGAAAATCGCGGTGACCTGAAGGCCTTCGCTCACGGCGTCATCGACGCGGGCGCTGACCTCGTGCTCGGCCACGGCCCTCACGTGGTGCGCGGCATGGAAATCTACAAGGACCGCCTCGTCGCCTACTCGCTGGGCAACTTCGCCACCTACGGCCGCTTCGATCTCTCCGGCGCGCTCGGCTACACCGTGATGCTCGAGGTCTCCTTGAGTGAGGATGGAAAGTTCGCGGGCGGCAAGCTCATCTCCACCAGGCAGGAGGGGAAGGGCGTGCCCCTGCCTGATGAGACGTCGCGCGGCGCGAAGCTGGTGCGAACGCTGACCCTGCAGGACTTCCCCAAGACCGGCGTGAAGATCGACGAGACCACCTTCGAGTTGAGCAAGTGACTCCGTCCTCCTTGGCGGGGGCGCACTGCGGAAATCACCCGGCCAATCCGGCGGTGGAGATCTGCACCCGCTGCGGCACCTTCCTCTGTGGCGACTGCGTGGAGTACTTCAAGGAGGAGACTCCGGCGTGCGCGAATTGCCTGCCCTTGCTCGCGGGTGGGCCGGCGTCAGTCAGGGCGCGGATTTCTCCGGTCTTCACCACGTTGGGCCTGGGCGCGTTGATCGCCGGCTTCATCGTGCGCGGGCGCCCGGGGTTGCTCATCTGGGCCGGCGGGTTTCTGGTGGGCTTCGCGGGGCTCGCGTTCGGCGTGCAGGAGCTCCGATTGATCAAGATGGGTCAGGCGGGCTCGCGTGGGCGGAACTGGGCTCGCGCCGGGCTGGTGATCGGAGCTCTGTTCGCGCTCGGCTTCGCAGCGCTGGTGCTGAGCTTCGCGCTCTTCACCTGGCGGGCGCGCGGCACGCCGGGCTGATCAGCTCAGGCCGGTACTCGAAGTGCATCGTGTCGTAGTGCTTCCAGCGGCCGCCCCAGATGAAGCCTTCTGCTTCGAAGGCATCGACGATCTCCTGCGGCACCCGGTTCTTCCAGATCATCGGCTTGCCCCGGTAGGTCCAGCGCCAGTAGTCGCTGCGCTCCACGTTGATGTCGATGGCGATGCCGAAGGCGTGACCGGACAGGCGCTTGCTGCGTTTGATCGTTCGCCAGATCCACGTGCCTCCGATCTCTTTGAGGAAGGGGAGGAGCTTGGGGTTCGCCTTCACTTGCGGCTCCAGGCGGGCCACGACGGCGCGCAGCGCTTCAGCCGCTCGTTCATGGAAGGGGTAGCGCAGGCCGAAGAAGCGAACCCGGTCGAGCTTGTTGGAGACTTCGTCGCGCTTGCTGCCGTAGGTGGCGAAGAAGAGTTGCTCCACTCGCGCGCGGCCGGGATCTTCGATGGGCCCCGCGTCGCTCGTGTCGATGGGGACGATCGGGCCGGTCATGTACGGCGGCTCGAAGATGTCTCGCAGATCGGGCAGCTCTTCTGATTCGGGATCGTTCGCGTCTGCGGTCGTGCCGGTGTCCCAGGCCACGAAGACGCCGTTCTCGAGATCGAGGCCCCAGCCGGCGTCGGCTTTCCATTTGACGGTACCGGCGTACCAGGTGGGGAGGCAGGTCAGCCCAGGGGGTGGCAGTCCGCCATCGGGTGAACGGACGCCTGCGTCAGCTGCGGCAAGGAGAGTGAGAATGCCGGCGAGGACCAAGGCGCTTCGACTTACCCCGGGCGTCGCGGCGCGGCGAGTTCTAGAGGGGAGGTCTCGGGGCACACCATGAAAAATCAACGTCCCGCATCGAATTTTCATGGTACGTCGACACACGTGAAGATCGCGCGCACCCAGCTGAGTGACGAGGTCGTGCGCATGCTGCGTCGCGCTCCCGTGGTGGCGCTCCTCGGGCCGCGGCAGGTCGGCAAGACGACCCTCGCCCGTGACGTCGCAGCGGCGTTCGGCGCGGGGCCCGTCACCACCTTCGATCTCGAGCAACCCTCCGCCCTGGCGCGGTTGACAGAGCCCGAGCTGGCCCTCGCCCCGCTGCGCGGCCTCGTCGTCCTCGACGAGATTCAGCGAAGACCCGAGCTCTTTCCCATCTTGAGAGTGCTGGCTGACCGGCCGCGACGACCTGCGCGATTCCTCGTGTTGGGCAGCGCGAGCCCTGAACTCCTCCGCCAGGAGTCGGAGAGCCTCGCGGGCCGGGTCGCCTTCCTCGTTTTGGGAGGGTTGTCGCTCTCAGAAGTGACCCCCCGACGGCTCGAGCGGCTCTGGCTGCGAGGAGGCTTCCCCGCCTCGTTCACCTCAGCCTCCGATGCGGACAGCTTCGCCTGGAGGACGGACTTCATTCAGACGTTCCTCGAGCGCGACCTGCCCGGCCTGGGCGTCTCAGTGCCCGCGCCCACGCTCCGCAGATTCTGGGCGATGCTCGCGCACGTTCATGGGCAAATCTTGAACTGGTCCGAGTTGGGCCGCTCGATGGGCGTGTCTGACGCGACGGTGCGCCGCTACGCCGATCAACTCGAGGGTGCGTTGGTCATCCAACAGCTGCAGCCGTGGCACGAGAACATCAGCAAACGACAGGTCAAATCACCCAAGCTCTACCTGCGTGACTCGGGGCTCCTGCACGCGCTGTTGGACGTCAGGACGCTCGAGCAGCTCGACCAGTCGCCGCGCTCCGGCGCTTCATGGGAGGGCTTTCTTCTTCAGCAGGTCACGACGCAGCTCGGCGCGACCGCACGCCAGTGTCACTTCTGGGCGACCCACCAGGGGGCCGAGCTCGATCTGCTGGTGACCCACGGCACTCGCCGGCTCGGCTTCGAGTTCAAGCGCACGGTGAGCCCGGCGGTGACGCCCAGCATGCGCAGCGCGCTCGAAGCACTCGACCTCGAGACGCTGTTCGTCGTTCACGCAGGAGGTGAGTCCTTCCCGCTCGGCCCGAAGATCCGCGCCCTCGCTGCGTCGCGGCTCACGGAAGACCTCGAGCCGCTGCGCTGACTACTCGACCACCAGCAGCGGGGCGCCGTTCTCGACGGTGGCGCCCTCTTTGGTGATCACCTGAGTGACCGTGCCGGCCTTCGGGCTCTTGAGCTCGTTCTCCATCTTCATGGCCTCGACGACGACGAGCCCCTGACCCTCGGTCACCACGTCGCCCACCTTCACGAACACCTTGACGATCTTCCCGGGCATGGGCGCGACGAGCGTCTGCTTGCCCTCCACCGCGAAGCCTGAGGTCGCCGCGCGCATGCGCAGCTTCCGCTCATCGACCACGTCGAAGCGCGTCATCTGCCCGCGCAACATCACGCCGACCTCATCGCCCTTCTCGTCGAACTCCACCGAGTACGACTGCCCCTCGATGATCATCGACACCGCGCCGTGCGGCAGCACCAACGACTCGAGCTCGAACGTGCGCCCCTCGAGCGTCACCGCATAGCGGCCCTCACCCAGCCCCTCGACTTCGAGCTGCGCGGGCTCCGCCTCTTTGTGCGCCAGGTTCTTCGCGAAATATTTCGTCGTACGAGCCATGACTTCAGGCCCCCCTCTTCCAGCTACCGGTACGGCGGCCCGAGTTGCGCCACGCCGAACCACCCGCACCGCCGCTCTTCTGCGCCGAGGCGATGGTGGCCTGCTGCTTCTCCGCGCGCTGGTGAGCGCGAACGACAGCAGCGATCAGCGACGCACGCGTCAACGCGGGATCCTCTTCACCCAACAGCTTCTGATGCTCACGCCCGAGGAAGCCGGTGTCGTAGTCACCCTTCACGAACTCCGGGTGCATCACGATCTGCTTCAAGTAGCGCAGGTTGGTGGTCAGCCCGGTGAGCACGTACTCATCGAGCGCGCGGCGCATCTTGAGGATCGCCTCCATGCGCGAGGGCGCCCAGACGCTCAGCTTGCTGATCATCGGGTCGTAGAAGTTCGGCACCCGGTAGCCCGCATAGATCGCGGAGTCATCACGCACGCCCGGCCCACCCGGCACGCGCACGGAGTTCACGGTGCCCGGAGAAGGCATGAAGTTCGTCGCTGGATCTTCCGCGTACACGCGCACTTCGATCGCGTGACCCCGCGGCGCGATCGGCTCGAGCAGCGGCAACACACCACCCTGCGCCACGTGAATCTGCCACGCCACCAGGTCGATGCCGGTCACCCATTCCGTGACCGGGTGTTCGACCTGCAGGCGGGTGTTCATCTCGAGGAAGTAGAAGTTGCGCTTCGCGTCGACGAGGAACTCGATGGTTCCCGCGCCCACGTAGTTGACGGCCTTGGCCGCCTTCACCGCGACCTCACCCATCGCCGCGCGCATCTCCACGGTGAGAATGGGGGAGGGCGTCTCTTCGACGACCTTCTGGTTGCGGCGCTGCGCCGAGCACTCGCGCTCGTTCAGGTGAATGACGTTGCCGTGCATGTCGCCGAAGACCTGGATCTCCACGTGGTGCGGCTGGTCGAGGAACTTCTCCATGTAGACGGAGTCGTTGCCGAACGCGCTCATCGCCTCGCTGCGCGCCGTGCGCCACGCACCTTCGAGATCTTCCAGCTTGTCGACGCGGCGCATGCCCTTGCCACCACCGCCGCCCGCAGCTTTCAGCATCACGGGGAAGCCGATCTGATGCGCGAACACCTTCGCTTCTTCGACGTTCGCGAACGGCGCTGCGTTGCCGGGCACCACGGGCACGCCGGCCTTGATCATGTTGGTGCGCGCCTGGGTCTTCTCGCCCATCGCGTCCATCGAGGCGGCGGCCGGGCCGATGAAGGTGATGCCCGCCTTCTCGCACGCGCGCACGAACTTGGCGTTCTCGGACAAGAAGCCGTAGCCCGGGTGAATCGCGTCGGCGCCCGACTTACGAGCGGCCTCCAGGATGTTGTCGATGACCAGGTAGCTCTCGCGTGAAGGCGCCGGACCCACGCAGTACGCCTCATCGGCGAAGCGGGTGTGGAGCGCCGACCGATCGGCCTCCGAGTAGACGGCGACGGTCGCGAGACCGAGTTCTTTGCAGGTGCGCATGACGCGGATGGCGATTTCGCCGCGATTGGCGACCAGGACTTTTTTGATGCGGGCCATGGCCGCGGTGTCTATCCGAAGAAAGCGCGCGTGTTGCGGCTTAGTGATGCCACCGCTCGACCTGGTCTTCTGCGGCGCTCCCGTTGAACAAGCAGCTCTGGGCGTGAATGCCGATGCGCTGTGCGGTTACAAGCGGTCCTCATGCGCTCACTCCCGCTCTTTCTCGTCTGCGTTCCACTGCTGGGCTGTCCGACGCCCCTGGGATCTCCGGACGCGTCAGAGAAATTCGATGGAGGGCTCGAGGTGGATTCCGGCGTGGGGACGACCGACGCCGGTGCAGTGGACGCTGGCGTTGACGCGGGAACTCTCGTTGCGGGAACTCTCGATGCGGGAACTCTCGATGCGGGAGCGCCCGACGCGGGAACTCTCGATGCGGGTCGATCTGATGCCGGCGGCCTCCCGCCTGCTCCGCTGGTGCCGACCGACGCCTCCATCACCATCGAAGACGCGGGCTACGCCGAAGCGGATCTCCTGGGCCGCGACCCGATGGTGATGCTGCCCGCCCTGGCGCTCGACGGAGGTTGGGTCATCGCGGTCTCCCCGCAGTCGCTCGTGGTCGCCGAGGGGAGCAGCTGCAGGCGCAGTCTGGGCGGCAGGCCCACCTGCGATTTTCGGTGGATCTCGCCGGGCGGCACCACGCTGGCCACCGTACGCAACGCTTCCGGTGGGTCCCACGTGCGCGGCGAGGTGGTGATGCTCTTTCGCGACCACCAGACCGATTGCGCCGACCCTTTCATTGCCAATCGATCACTCACCAGCTCCATTCCTTTGGTGGTGGACCTCGAGACGGGCGCCACGCGCCTGAGTTGGCCGCGCACCGAGAGCGGGGCTCTTCGAGAAGTGATGATCGAGGGCGATCTGATCCCCGACCCCAATGCAGAGCGGAGTTGCGATGCAGGCGCCCCGATCGGCTTCAACCCGCTCACCACGTACACCCGAGTTCGACCGCCCTACCAGAAGCTGGTCGGCAGGAGCGCCCACGAGCTTCGAAGCGAGCGCCTGCTGCTGATCGACGGGGGCTACGAGGTGGCGCGAATCGAGGCCGATGGCGGAACCTCGACGGTCGTCAACTCGGGGCCGGCAGCCCGGGTCGAGGTTCAGCTCGACACCTTCACCCTCCAGGTGGGGAACCAGTTCTATCGAGGGGCGATCGACGGGGGGCCGCTTCGGCCGATCGCAACGTTGACCTCGGAGTTCCTGAACTTCGAGGGTGGCCGCTTCGCGTCGGTGACCGAGATTCCAGGCACTCCGGAGCGGCGGGTGATCGACACCGAGGGCGTGATGCCCGATCTGCGCTACGCCGTAGACGGCTCACTGCTGCAGCGCGCGCCCGTGCTCTACGGGGTCGACGCGGCGAGCAGGCTGGTGGTCGCACGGGTCGATCAGGGTGTCGCCGCCACCTTGCCGTTTCGGGTCACGCCCTCGCTCTTCACCTCGTCGCGCTTTCCTCATGACGACGCCGCGCTCGTGATCGATCGCGACGACGTCGCCTGGCTGATCGAGTCGAGCGGGGTCAAGCGCGTCACCGACCACGCCGTGCACATCCCGCTTCGCGGCTACCTGACGCCCCCCGATGCACCCAACGTGTTGCTGCTCGTGCGCAGGCCGGTCACCGGTGGGCCGCTCGAGCTGCTCGCGGTCGATCGCCAGACCCGACGCCTCGTGCGGCTGTCAGATCGAGCCTTCATCAACCTGGGGCCGATCTTCCTCGCCGGCTGTGACGTGCCCGGCAGGCTGACCCCGGGGAGCGGGTTCTTCTACTTCGCGGAAGCCTCGCTTCAGCCTGGCCAGCTCGATCTCTTTCTGGTGCGAAGCGATCTGAGCCAGCCACCTCGTCGCGTCGGAACCACGCTCGAGAGCACTTGCATGCCGCCGGTCGTCTCACGCGACGGCACCCGGGTCGCCGTGCAGGAGACCCTGGGCGGTCCTGTCACCGTCAGCGTTGGGACGTGGTGATGGTGCCGACGGGGCGTGGTGTCTAAGCGAAGACGGCGCGCGTGTTGCGGGTTAGTGATGCCGCCCCATGGACCGAACCTTCGACATCGTTCTCTTCGGCGCGACCGGCTTTACCGGGCGGCTGGTGGCGGAATACCTGGCTCACCACGCACCGGCTGACGTGAAGGTGGCCCTGGCCGGCCGCAATACCCAGAAGCTCGAGGGCATCCGCGCGGGGTTGCCCGAGCGTGCCCGCAACTGGCCGCTGGTGGTGGCCGATTCGTCGGACGCGGCGTCGATCACCCGGTTGGCCGAGCAGACCAAGGTGGTGTGCACCACCGTGGGGCCCTACGCGAAGTATGGGATGCCGCTGGTGGAGGCCTGCGCGAAGGCGGGCACGCATTATTGCGATCTCACCGGTGAGCCTCAGTTCATGCGCGAGGCGATCGAAAAGCACCACGAGACCGCGAAGACCACGGGCGCGCGCATCGTGCACACGTGCGGGTTCGACTCGATTCCTTCTGATCTCGGCGTGCTCACCCTCACCGAGGCGATGGGTCCGCTGGTGAAGGCGACCTACGTGGTGGAGATCCTCAAAGGTGGCTTCTCCGGCGGCACCGTCGCCTCGGCGCTCAATGGCCTCGACGAAGCGAAGACCGACAAGACCAAACGCCGCGCGCTCACCGACCCGTACGCGCTGTCACCGGATAGCGCGAACGAGCCGAAGCTGGGCGACGAGCGCGATCTCTCGACCTTCCGCTTCGATGACTTCACCGGCCAGTGGATCGCGCCGTTCATCATGGCGTCGGTGAACACCCGCGTGGTGCGCCGCTCGAACGCGCTGCAGGGCTATGCGTATGGCAAGCAGCTCCGCTACGCCGAGGTGACGGGCATGAAGAAGGGCCCGCGCGCGGCGATCAAGGCGGCCGCGTTCACCGCGGGCCTGGGTGCTTTCGTGGGCGCGCTGATGTTCGGTCCGACCCGAAAGCTCGTCGAGTCGCGGCTGCCCAAGCCGGGCGAAGGGCCCAGCGAGCAGACGCGCAAGTCGGGCTTTCTGCGCGTGCGGATCTTCGGCGAGGCGGAGAACGGCGCTCGCAAGACCGTGCTGATCGAAGGCAAGGGTGACCCGGGTTACCAGCTCACGTCGTTGCTGCTCGGCGAGTCGGCGCTGTGCCTGGCGCGTGACGACGCGAAGCTGCCGAAGGTCGCGGGCGTGTTGACCCCGGCGACCGCGATGGGCCGTGTGCTCACCGACCGGCTCGTGGCCGCGGGCATGGTCTTCAAGATCGAGTAGCGGCACCGCTCCTCCCGAGCAGGGACCGGTTTCACCGGCGATTTCCTCCGAAGGAACAGACGCACACCGTTCGCATCGAGAGGGTTGGCGGAAACAAAGATCGGTCTCCATCACCGGTCTCCCCGAGCCCAGTCGTGGGGGCACTTGCAGCGCGAAGCAGAGGTACTCCCTCGACTGCTCTCGGGAGGACCGGTGTGCGTTCCTTATTTCGATCAACCCTGCGAGCGCAGTCGAGATGCCACTTCCGCTTCGTGCGGCAAGTGACCCCTCGACTCCGCTCGGGGGGACCGGTGACGCAGCCCGATTCCTCTTTCTGCCAACCGGCAGTTCCTTCGCCGGGGCTACTTTCCGTGCGATTTGCTCGCGGGAGCACCGGTGCACGCGCAGGCGAAGCGGCCGCAGAGGGCGCAGGCGAAATCGGTGAACATTTCCCCGATCGGACCCGCTCGTGGACCGTAGAGCGCGCCGAGCCCACACGTCTTGCAGCGGCGAAAGGCGAGTGCCCCGAGCTTCAGTTCGTCCTCGACGGAAGGGTGCTTGCAGCTTCCCTTCCCGAGGCGGCGGCCGGTGACCGCGAACTTCAGGCCACGACAGGTCGAGCAGGGCTGCCGCTCGTCGCACTCGAGGTCGTCATCGGAGAACTGCGCCGGGTACGAGCCTGTGCCGTTGCAGATGCCGCACACCTGCTCGCCCTTTTCATCGCACGCGGTGCAGGGCGCTCCGGTGGTGATCACCAGCGGGAGAAGACGAACGCCGTCGGTGACGCGCGCTCCAGGGAAGTGCGTGTCGTTCGTTCGCGGCGCGACTCCGTCGTGAATGGGTTGAGAGACGGCGAAGGTCCAGCGCACGCCGGCCGGTGCCTCGAAGGCGAGCGCATTTAACAGCGGCTCGGGCACTCCGATTCCCCGACGCTGCAGCGCGGCCACTTCGCTGGCTGCCGCGGCCCGGAAACCCGCTCCGAGCAGCACGGATGCCCACTGGAGCCGGCTTTGTGAATGGTCGGCCTTGACCTGGCGTTCAGCGGAGTCGAGCGCCTGGGTCACCGCCGCCGGAAGGACCGGACGGTGTGGCGTTGCGCCGCGCTCGAGGAGCAGATCGACCAGGACCTGATTGCCGCTCTCTTCGGCTGCTGCCAGCGGCGTGCTGCGGCCTCTTGCGTTGGGGTCGGCCCCGCGATCCAGAAGCTGCTGCGCGGTCTCCAGATCTCCTACCGCGCAGACCTCGGTGAGGATCGTGGTGTCGGCTGCAGCGTTGGTGCAGCGCGCGTTCGCGTCGATGCCTCCGTCGACCAACGTCGCGAAGAGGGATTCGCGTTCGGCCGATTTCATCGCGGTCCACAACAGCTCCGCGCCGTTGGGGGCTGCTCCGGCCGCGAGGAGCAGCTTCATGATGGGGATGTTGGCGGCCGCGCAGGCTTTGATCAGGTGGGGTTGATCGGCATTGCGCGCTCGCACGTCGATGCCCGCTTCGAGCAACCGCTTGACGACCGCGGGGTCGGCTCTCCCGGAGCCCGTGCCTGGGCCGTTCTGGATCAGGTACTGGTGCAGCACGTCGAAGCCCGTGCTCTCGCGCGCCTTGATGTCGGCGCCCCTCGAGAGGAGCAGCTCGAACATCGGCAGACTGGTTGCCCAGAAGAGGGGCGTGCGATCCCATGTTCCCCGTTGGTTGATGTCGGCGCCTTGATCGAGCAGCGCTCGCACCTGCTTCAGGTTGTCGTGGATGATCGCCGTGATGAACGGTTCGTTGCCTGACACGAGCTCCCTCACCCTGACCCTCTCCCAAAGGGCCCAAAGGGAGAGGGAAAGAGGTTAGCGAGTTTGATCGTCCGCCAGCAGGCTGTTCCTCGTAGCGCCGCCGCCCAATTGGGCCCACGCTGCTCCTGCCGCGATTCGCGCGGGTTCGCTGTTCTCGATGCGCGCCTGGTACGACGATGCGACGAAGCGCCAGGCCGCGCCCACTGGCGTGTGAAGCCGGCGAACGTAAAAAGACCTTCGGACTGCCCTCAAGAAGTTCCCCGCGAAGAGCGCTGGCGTTCGGTGGCCAGCAACGCCGCCGCTCCGCAGAACGCGAAGAAGTCGAACGACATCACGTAGGGGAACTGCTGCGTGCGGAACAGCTGCGCGAAGTCGCGAAGCCCTCCGAGGAAGAAGAGCGTTCCGAAGCAGAGCACGGCCAACATCAGCGCCCGCCGAACCCAGACGCTCGAGAGCAGGCGCGCGATGAACGAGGTGTCGGGCGAGGGCCGCACCAACCACGGACGGAAGATGAAGTACGGCAACAACGCGAAGGCGCCCACGCCGAAGCTCAGCGCGATGAAGGGCCACTTCCACCACGGTGCGTCGCCTCGCAAGGCGACCGCCATCGCTGCCGGCCAGACGCCCATCAGGTTGAAGAGCGCGAACAACGACAGGTTCACGCCTTCCAACTTGCCGGTCACCATGCGGCTGATGAGCTCGCCGGTGTCGGGCGCGCCGGGTGGGGCGGTGAAGACCGCGATGGAGAGGAGTGCGCACCACAAGGCGGCGGCGGCGAGTCGGAAGTGCAACGGCTTCATCGGTGCTTGAACCCCAGTCGTCCCCGCATGGGTACGCCGTCGAGCTTCACGCCCGTGCCTGACCGAAGCCAGCCGATGTGTTCCACGGCGAAACCAGCTCTGGCCATCGCGGCTTCGAACGCGCGCGGCCGGCGCACGGCGACGAGCAGCACGTAGTCTTCCCCGCCGGTCAGCGCGTACGGCAGCGCGGATTCTCGGGAGCCTGCGTAGTCGAGCAGCGCGTCGCTCAGGGGAATGGCGGCGGAGTCGAGCTCAGCGGCCACTCCGGAGGCGCGGCAGAGGTGGCTCAGGTCTTGCGCGAGGCCGTCGGAGACGTCGATGGCGGCGGAACAGAGGCGGCGTGCGTGCTGGCCGAACGCGAGGTGCGGCGTGGGGCGGCGCTGGGCGGGGGTGAGTGGGTTGAGGCTTTCGAGGCCGGCGGCGGCGTCTCCCAGCGGGCCGGAGACGTAGAGGGCGTCGCCGGGTCTGGCTCCCGAGCGGAGCAGCGGCTTGCCGTCGAGAGATCCGCTCGCCGTGATGGTGATGGAGAGGTTCGGTGCGCGGCTGACGTTGCCTCCCACCAGCTCGGCGCCGTGGGCTTTGGCGAGAGCGGCCATTCCGTGGCCGAGCTTCTTGAGCTGGGTCGCGGTGAGATCTTCCGGCAGGCCCAATGCGACCGTGAACCACGTGGGTTTGGCTCCCATCGAGGCCAGGTCGGAGAGGTTTACGGCGAGTGCTTTGTGACCGATGTCTTCGAAGGTGAACTGGCGGGTGAAGTGGATTCCTTCGACCAGTGCGTCGGTGGTCACGACTGACGGGCCCTGGCGGGGAATGAGTGCGCAGTCGTCGCCGGGGCCCCTGGGGGACGCCGCGACTTTGAACTGCGCGACGAAGGTGTCGATCAGGCCGAACTCGTCCATGGCGTCGCTCGTACCAGAAACCGCCCCTCACCCCGAGCCTCTCCCCGCGTGCGGGGAGAGGGAGATTGGAGTATCTCAGCAGCCGTGTCGCAGACGCTCGGCAAGTACCAGTTGATCAAGAAGCTCGCAGTGGGTGGCATGGGCGAGGTCTTCCTTGCTCGCATGATCGGCCCGGTCGGCTTCGAGAAGCTCGTGGTCGTCAAGACGCTGCTGCAACACCTCCGTGAAGATCAGGAGTTCGTGAACATGTTCTTCGACGAGGCCCGCATCGCGGCGGTGCTCAATCACCCGAACATCGCGCAGATCTACGACCTCGGTGAAGACAAGGGCGAGTACTTCATCGCCATGGAGTACGTGCACGGGCTCTCCTTGCGCGACGTGGTGGTGCACGCGCTCGAGAAGGGCACCCCGATGCCGCTCGCGCTCAAGTGCCGCGTCATCGCCGACGCCGCCGCGGCGCTCGACTTCGCGCACCAGGCCAAGACCCCTTCGGGTCAGCCGCTCGATCTCATCCACCGCGACGTGAGCCCTCAGAACATCCTCATCGGGTTCAACGGCGTGGTGAAGCTGATCGACTTCGGCGTGGCCAAGGCCGCCAACAAGCTGGTGCGCACCGCCACCGGCATCATCAAGGGCAAGTACGCGTACATGTCGCCCGAGCAGGCCTACGGCAAACAGCTCGACGGCCGCAGCGACGTGTTCGGCCTGGGCACCGTGTTCTGGGAAATCCTCTGCACCGATCGCCTCTTCAAGCGCGAGAACGAGACCGACACGCTGCAGGCCGTGGTGGGCGCCGAGATTCATCCTCCGTCGATGCTCGATCGCGCCGTGCCCAAGTCGCTCGATCCCGTGGTGCTCAAGGCGCTCTCGCGGGAGCTGCCCGATCGCTACCAGAGCGCCGCGGCCTTTCAAAAGGCCATCGAGAGCTGGCTCGCCAAGCAGCGCCTGCCCGCGACCAACGCGCACCTCGCTGCGTTCATGAAGCAGCTCTTCCCCGACGACGTGGATCTGCCTTCGTTGCCCGCCGCCGACGTGACGTTGTCGACCGACAAGTCAGCCGTCTCCATCGAGCCGCCGCAGGTGCGGGCGCCCGACAAGGTGCGCGCCAACCAGACCCGCGTGCTCGACGCGCAAGAACTCGAAGCGCGCATCGCCAGCACGCTGCCCAGCCATCACATGCGCGGCATGTTCTTCAACGCGCTGGTCGACGCGGTTCTTCGTTCGGTGGGGCCCGCGGCCGAACCCAAGGTGCGGAAGGCCGCTCGGGAGCCGCGCGCGTACGTCGACTCGCTCACGTACCCAACGGCTGAGTTCCTGCGCATGTTGTGGAAGTCGGTGGAGCTCCTCGCACCGAAGACACAGAGCGTGGATGACGCCTTCGAACAGCTGGGGCTCTACACGATGGATGCGCTGCTCAAGTCGCCGTTCGGCAAGTCGCTGGAGACGTTCAAGGGCTCGGGTCCGCGCGCGTTGTTCAAGCCGCTGCTCTCCACGCTCGACCCGATGATCGCGCCGGGAAATCGGTTCGTCAGCGAAGCGGGTGAAGTGAGCGCGAAGCTGGTGTTCAAAGAAGAGGTGTTGCCGCTCCAGCTCTACGTGGGCCTGGTGCGCAGCCTCTTCGAGGCGTTCTACGGAAAGACGTTGTTCGCCACCTGGGAGAAAACCGCGGCCGAACGGGTCGAGCTCACCCTGGCCTGGAAATGAGCAGCGCCCTGCTGGAGAGCGCGCCTCGGTACCCGCGCCGCATCGTCTGCCTCACCGAAGAGACCACCGAGACGTTGTACCGGCTGGGGCTGGGCGACCGCGTGGTGGGCGTCAGCGGTTTTACGGTGCGGCCCACGGAGGCGCGGAAGAAGCCGAAGGTCTCCAGTTTTCTCGATGCGGACTTCGAGAAGATCCTCGCGCTCGAGCCCGACCTGGTGCTCGGGTTTTCGGATCTGCAGGCCACGCTGGGCGCCGAGCTCGCGAAACGCGGTGTGCCTGTCTATCTGTTCAATCAGCGCTCGCTCTCGCAGATCCTCCAGACGGTGCGGGTGATCGGCTCGTTGGTCGGTGCAGCGCGTGAAGCCGAAGTGCTCGCCGATGAGCTCGAGGCCAACGTGAAGCGCCTCGCCGCCGAGAACGCCTCGTTGCCCAAGCGCCCGCGCGTGTTCTTCGAGGAGTGGCACGAGCCGCTCATCTCCGGCATCCGCTGGTGCAGCGAGCTCATCGAGCTGATGGGCGGCGACGACGTCTGCGTCGAGACGCGCACCCAGCAAGGCGCCAAGGGCCGCATCTTCACGCCCGACGTGGTGGCGGCGCGCGACCCGGAGCTGATCATCGCCAGCTGGTGCGGCCGGAAGGCGAAGCGCGCGAAGATCATCGGCCGGCCGGGGTGGGAATCGGTCAGCGCGGTGAAGAGCGACCAGCTTTACGAAGTGAAGAGCGCCTTCATCCTCCAGCCGGGGCCCGCCTTGTTCACCGATGGCGCGGCGCAGATCGCCCGCATCATCCGCGCGGCTGCCACCGGTGAGCTGCTGCCCCCACCCAGAATCGGGGAGCTGCGCACCGCGGGCCTGGAGGCGACGTACCCCACTGGACCTGGTTGACAGGCTGTGTAGGACATAGGCATACGGCTGCCCACCTGACGTTCAAGAGGGGGCCGAAACCATGAAGCGTTCCATTCTGCTGTCGCTGGTCGCGATGTCGATGTTCGCCTGTGGTCCCGACGCGCTCGCCGTGGTCGGTGAAGAAGAGACCGAGCTCGACGGCACCGAGACGTACGACGCCGAGCTCACCAGCACGAGCCGGTCGTCGACCTGGTTCCCCCTGCAGACCGGCAACAGCTGGACCTTCAAGAACAGCTCGGGCGCGACCCGCACCGTGACGCTCAGCCAGGTCGGCGACGGCATGGCGCTGCTCACCGGCCTGTTCCCCAACCCCACCTGGGTGGGGCTGACCACCGACGCTTCGACCTCGCTCATGATGTGGAGCGGCTCGGCGTGGGTGCCGTTCGTTCGTTTCGGCTACGCCACCACCACCTGGCGCACCTCGAGCGAGCTGTGCACGGGCCTCGTGGGCCGCCGCCTCGCCACGGGCACGGTGGTCACCACCACCGCCGGCAACTTCTCCGACACCCGCACCATCGGCTTCGCGCAGGTCTCCAGCCCCGCAGTGCTCTGCGCGCCCCAGGCCTTCAACGAGCTCGCGTTCGTTCCCAACGTCGGCCTCGTTTCCTTCCGCACGGGCAGCAACCAGCGCTTCACGTTGGTGAGCGCGAAGGTGAACGGCAAGGTCATCCCGGTCGTTCCCGAGGCCGACATCACCGCGCGGGTCACGCTCGATCAGGCCAGCTACGTGTCGATCCCCAACACCATTCGCTGCATCACCACGCCGTGCGCGAGCAACGCGCAGACCGCATCGGCGCGCGTCTCGTTCGAGCTGCGCAACACGGGCTCGACCTCGAAGACCTGGCAGTTCTCCACCGGCTGCCAGTTCGACGTGGAGCTGGTGTCGTCGTCGGGCGCGGTCGTTCGCAAGCTGTCGGAGGGCCGGGCGTGCACGTTCGCGCTCACCTCGCTCACCCTGGGCGCGGGCCAGTCGCGGGTCTTCTCGGCCAGCGTTCCGTTGGAAGACAAGACGGGCCTGCAGCTCGATGGCACGTACTCGGTGAAGGCGAAGCTGATTCCCTCGAGCGGCACGGCGCCGTCGGCGAACGGCTCGTTGTCGGTCTCGGTCCTCGTTCCCTGAAAACCCGGGCGGTCCGTCCGCGGACGCGGGCTGGGCGGCTGGCTGCGCTCGATGCGTGGGTGGTGGCGAGCTGCCCTGAGCTGCTCGATGGGCGCGGTGCGATCGTCGATGTCGGCTACGGCGAGACGCCGATCACCACCATCGAGTTGGCGCGGGCGGTTCAGCAAGTGAACGCGGAAGTTCGGGTCTTCGGAATCGAACGCGAAACACCAACGGCGGAAAGCCAGGTCCGCCACGTCGATCAACTCCACCAACTCCACCAACATTCTCCCTCTCCCCGAGGGGGAGAGGGTCGGGGAGAGGGCGTGACACTGCTGGCTGGTGACTTCGCCACCTGCGCCTCACTTGCACCCGCCGCCGTCGTGCGAGCGATGAACGTGCTGCGCGGCTATCGCGAAGAAGAAGTCGAAGAGATCCACGCCGCGCTCGGTGCAGGTCTCGTCGAAGGTGGTCTGTTGCTGGAAGGCTCGACCGACACGGAAGGCCACGTGACGGTGGTCTGGGTGATGCGGAAGCGATCAGGCGCCCTGGTGCGGGAAGCGCTGCTCTTCCATACCGACTTTACGCGCGGGTTCTCACCCTGGCTCTTTCGCGACTGGCTGCCGCGAGATCTGAGGCGCCGCGCGCAGCCGGGCACGGCGATTCATTCACTGCTGGCTGCGTGGGACTCGCAGGTTCCGGGTGATGTGTCGGATGCGCGTGCTCGTTTCGTGGCTTCGGTTCGTGGCGGTGTCGTGGCTACCGCCTGGGAAATTGACCACGGGTTTGCTCGGACCGTCTGCCCTCTCCCCGACCCTCTCCCCCTCGGGGAGAGGGAGAATGTTGGTGGAGTTGGTGGCGTTGGTTGATCGAGTTGGTTGATCGAGTTGGTGGAGTGCCTGGACTGGCTTTCCTACCTCACGCCGCCGCGCGCTCCCGGAGCAGCTCGCCCGCGATCCAGTCGAGGAACATGCGCTTGCTGACCAGGTACAGGTCCACCGAGCTGGTGTTGTGCAGCTTCTCGGCGAGCTGCTGATGCGTCGAGTCGCGTTCCGACCTCAGCAGCGCTGAGGCGTTCGAGCGGCTCTCGGTGGCAGCCATGTCGGCCGCTGCGGCGACCACCCAGGCCCAGCCGACAAACTCGGCGCGCTCCTGGGGCGAGGCATCCCAGCGGCGGAAGTGGTTGGCGAGCTCAGCGTCGAGCTCGGTACGATTCAGAATCTGAAAACCTTGATTGACCATGTGGGGAAGGGGTCCTTTCGGATTCGACTCATTTGCACTTCCTGATCCGTTCGTAAGGCCGCGTCACGCCGTCGGGGAGCGCGGGTCGTGTCCGTGGTCGGGGTCGGGTGCGACTCAAGTGGTAGGGTGCCGCGCAGATGCCCGAAGTGCTCCTGCTGGCGCTCCTTGCCGCCGCGCCGGTGTCTCAGGACACGGGTTACGAAGACCGACTCATCGCGTGGGGCGTGGAGCTCCACAGCCGCGAGCTCGAGCCCGCACCCGAGGGCAAACGCATCGAAGAGGTGCTCATCGCCAGCGAAGACGTCTTCGCGCCGAGCGATCCGTACCCGCTCTTTCTGAACCTCATCCACGTGCGCACCCGCGAGCCGGTCATTCGCCGCGAGGTGCTGCTGGCCGCCGGCGACCTGTGGGATGCGCACCGGGTGATGGAGACCGAGCGCAACCTGCGCCGGCTCTTCCTGCTCGCCGTCGTCAAAGTCGTGGCGGTCAAGGGCCGCGACGGTGGTGTGGCGCTGCTGGTGGTCTCGAAAGACCGCTGGAGCCTGCGGCTCTCCAACTCCTTCACGTTGATCGGCTCGTTGCTGCAGTTTCTCCAGCTGCAGCTCATCGAGGTCAACTTCAACGGCTGGGGCCAGCAGCTCGCGGTGAACACCACCATCCGCCTCGACACCTTCACGGTGGGCCAGACCTTCATCGAGCGCCGGCTGCTCAGCTCGCGCTGGTACTTCGGTGAATCGGCGGCGTTGATCTTCAACCGGCAGACCGGCGCGCTCGAAGGCACCACCGGCGCAGTGTCGTTCGGGAGGCCCATCATCACGCTCGATCAGGAGTGGGGCTTCCTCCTCGACACCAGCTGGAACTCGAGGCGAAGGCGCGTGTTCCGCGGGGCGAACATCTGGCAGCTGCCGTACCCCGACGAGTCTTCCGGCCAGACGGTGCCTCTGGTCTACGACGTGCGCGAGTTCGCGGGCGAGGCCACGTTGACCCGCAGCTTCGGGCGCGCGCTCAAGCTCGATCTCTCCGGCTCGTTGGGCGGGTATTCGCGCCAGTACCGGCCCTCGCTGGTGGAAGGGGAGCAAGCCGACTGGCTCATCGCCAACTACCTGCCGCGTTCGGAGAACGTCACCTACGTCACCGCCTACGCGCGCGCGTTCCCCGCCGACTACCGGGTGCTGCGCAACATCGACACCTTCGAGATCTCCGAAGACTTTCAGCTCGGCTGGGTGGCGCAGGGCGGGGTGCGTTGGGCCTTTCCGCTCCCCTTTGCTCCGTCGAGCTTCGTGGAGGTGGGCGCCTCGTTGCGCTACCGCTTCTACCAAGCAGACGACCTCTTCACCGTGACCGTGGCGGGGGCGATGCGGGTGCGACCCGGCCAGGAGCTCGCCAATCGCCGCTTCGCCGCCGAGCTCTCCAACTACAGCCCGCAGTTCTGGGGTGGGCGGTTGGTGACCCGAGTGTTGGTGGACTTCAAGGGCAACGACCTCGACAACCGTCAGCTGCTGCTGGGAGGCTCCACGGGGTTGCGCGGCGCCTACCCCGAGCAGTTCACCGGCCGGAACCTGGTGCTCGCGAACGTGGAATACCGGGCCCGCCCGCTGGAGTTGTGGAGCAACTGGCTGGGCATCGTCCTCTTCTATGACGTGGGCTCGGCCTTCGACACGGTGGTGCTGCCCACGCACACCGTGGGCATCGGGTTCCGGCTGTTGCTGCCGCAGCTCAATAAAGAGGTGCTGCGCATCGACTTCGGGTTCGTCTTCGGCGGCTCCATCCCGGGGGCGGATCGCATCAACGCGAGCTGGGGTCAGGTCACCGACATCCGGCCGGAGTTCCTCGACCAGCCGCTTTGAGTAGGCTCTCGGCCCGATGCGCCTGCTGCCTCTCATCGTGTTGGTCCTGTTCGGGTGCGGGCGCACGGAGGTCGTGCGCTATTCCTTTCCTCCCGGGGAAGCCGACGCGGGCCGCACCCTGGTGCCGTGCATGACCGGAGAATTGATCCCTCAGCCGGTGGTGCCCGCGGTGATGCTGGTGGTCGATCGTTCAGGCTCGATGAACTTCGACTTCGCGGGAAATTCAGGGCCGCCGTTCGGCAATCCGCTGACCGGGCCGAGGCGTTGGGCGGTGTTGCGCTCGAGCCTGGAGAACACGCTCAACCAGTTCGACGAGCGCGTGGCGTTCGGCATGGTGCAGTTCCCCGGCGACGACAGCTGCGGTGTGTCGGCGTCGATCGATCTGCTGCCCGCCGCTGGAAATGCGACGGAGGTGATGTCGCGGCTCAACCGCACCCCGATGGGTGGCACGCCCACCGCGCAGGCGGTGCTCACCGCGGCGACTCAACTCACCTCGGTGCGCGGGCAGGCGCTCGTGTTGATCACCGACGGTGATCCGAACTGCAACGAAGACCTCGACCCCGACACCTGCGACTGCACCTCGCCGCTGGTCGGCTTTCCGCCTTCGTGTGTCGAGGCCTCGTCGTGCCGCGATGGTGATCGCACCGTCGATGGAATTCGGCGGATGCGCGAGGAGCGCGGCATCGTGACCTACGTGGTGGGCGTCGGCTCGAACAGCAGCAGCGTGACGTCGACGCTCAACAACATGGCCATCGCCGGTGGTGTGCCGCGCATGGGTGCGTCGAGTTCGTTCTATTCAGGCGTGACGCAGGAGGAGCTGGCCGAGGCGCTCACCGCGATCAGCACGCGGCTGACCCGCTGCACCTGGACCACGGGAACGCGGCTGGGACCCAACGATCTCGTCGAGGTGAGCGTGGGCGGCGAGGTCGTGCCGAAGGGCGAGCTGGGCTGGGATTGGATCGACGCCAGCTCGGGTGATTTCTCGCTGCGAGACCGATGGTGCGAGCGGGCGGCGGCGGGTGAAGCGGTGTTGCTCGAGCTGCTCTGCCGTTGAGTTGAAGACGGCCGCGGGCGACTAGCGAAATTCGATGCGCACCGACGTGTCTCCGAAGAACACCTCATCACCGTGCACCAGCGTGCGCTTGTCGATGCGCTGATCCTGGTACCAGGTGCCGTTCGACGACCCGAGGTCTTCCACTTCGACGCTCTCATCGAGCACGTGCAGCACCGCGTGCTGCCGGCTGATGCGCGGCGAATCGATGGTGAGATCGCAGCTCACGTCACGCCCCACCAGAAACCGCGCGCCATCGATCACCACTTCGCGCTCCGCCAGCACCAGCACCAAGCGCTGCACCTTCGACATGCTCGGCGCGGTCGAATCAGGCACCACCGGCGCGAGCTTGGGTGCGCTGAAGCTGCCACCTGAGGCGAGGCGCCAGTCCGACTCGACGTCGTCCACCACCGGCACGCGGCTGGTCTCCGGCTCTTCGAGTTCTTTGGGCTGCTGGCCGGGCTCGACGTAGCCGTGCAGCTTCGCCCAGTTGAAGACGGCCTGATTGACCAGCCCCTCGACGGAGACGGCCATGTCGCGGCTCATCTTCTCGAGGGCCGACTGGAGTTCGGGGCTGACGGTGAAGGTCTTCATCGGCGGAGGCGAGCTAGCCACGAGCGCCCGGCCGTGGGCAACACTATCGTGTGAGCCATGGGCGATAACTCTCCTCCGACGGGTCCAGATTTCACCAAGGGCGTTGCTTCGACCGAGCTGCCTGCCGATGGCGTGCTGCTGGGCCAGGCCGATGGTGAAGCGGTGCTCTTGGTGCGCCGGCCGGGTGCGGTGCATGCGATCGGCGCGAAGTGCACGCACTACGGCTCGTCGCTGGTCGATGGGCTGGTGGTGGGAAACACCATCCGCTGTCCGTGGCACCACGCGTGTTTCGATCTCGTGAGCGGTGAGGCCATCGGAGCGCCCGCGCTCAGTCCATTGCCGTGCTGGGACGTGACCGAGAAGGACGGCCGCATTCAGCTGTTCGCGAAACGCGCGCACGTCGATCCGGGTCCTCGCGTGGGGTCGAACGTTCCATCGTCGGTGGTGATCATCGGCGCCGGTGCCGCAGGTGAAAGCGCGGCAGAAGAAGTGAGACGGCGCGGGTACCAGGGGCCGGTCACCCTGATCGACGCCGATGCGCTCACGCCGATCGATCGGCCGAACATCTCAAAGGACAACCTGGCTGGCACTGCGCCCGAAGAGTGGGCGTGGCTTCACCCCGATGAGTTCTACGCAGAGCGCAAGATCACCCGGCAGCACGCGCGGGTGCTGAAGATCGATACGGCCGCGCAGAAGCTCGAGCTCGAAGGCGGCGGAACGCTGGAGTACGGCGCGCTGTTGATCGCTCCGGGGGCTTCAGCGGTGCAGCCTGAGTTGCCCGGTGAGGGGCCGGTGGTGCACACCCTTCGAACGCTCAGTGACATGCGCGCGATCATCAAGGCTGCGGAAGGCAAGAAGCGCGCGGTGGTGTTGGGGGCGAGCTTCATCGGTCTCGAGGTGGCGGGCTCGTTGCGAGCGCGTGGACTCGAGGTGCACGTCGCTGCTCCCGACAAGTCGCCTTTGATTCGGGTGCTGGGGCCTGAGCTGAGTGCAGTGGTGAAGAAGCTCCATGAAGATCACGGGGTGGTCTTTCATCTCGAGCGCAAAGCCACGGGCCGGGTGCCGGGTGGGGTGACGTTGTCGGATGGTTCGGTGCTCGAGGGCGAGCTGATCGTCGCGGGCGTCGGCGTGCGGCCGAACCTGGCTCTCGCGGAAGGTGCCGGGCTGTCGATCGATCGGGGTGTCGTGGTCGATGAGTTCCTGCGCACGAGCGCGAAGAATGTGTGGGCGGCGGGTGATGCGGCCCGCTATCCGGATCCGCGGTCGGGTGAACGCATTCGGGTGGAGCACTGGGCGGCGGCGCAGGATCAAGGGCGCATTGCGGCGCGCAACCTGCTCGGCATCACCACGTCGTTTCGCGACGTGCCGTTCTTCTGGAGCCAGCACTACGACGTGACCATCGGGTACGTCGGTCACGCCGAGAAGTGGGACCAGCTCTTGGTGGAAGGTTCGCCCGAGAAGCTCGACTGCACGGTGCGGTACGTACTCGCCGGCAAAGAAATCGCAGTCGCGACGATCGGGCGTGATCGAGCCAGCCTCGAAGCGCACGCCGCAATGGAGCGACAGTGAACTCAACAATCTCCCTCTCCCCTGCGGGGGAGAGGGTCGGGGAGAGGGCTTAACGTTTTGGATTTTCTCCTCCTCGCATTGCTGATCGCGCTCGCTGTCTGGGGCTTCCGAATCATCCGCAAGTCATTCCAGGCAACAGTGAGCCGCCGTCGTCGCTCGTCGATGCCCGGCTACACGCCCGATAATCCGCTGGTGCTCGTGTCACACCGAGTGCTCGAGGACGCGCAGGCCGCGGCTCGATGCGAGTGCGGAGGCCGCCTGCTCGTGCTGGGAGAAACGAGCCGTCACGGGCTTCGCGTCGCCAGAGGCCGCTGTATCGAGTGCGAAACCGACGTCGATCTCTACTTCGTGCTTCCGAACCTGCTGAACTGACAGCCCTCTCCCCGACCCTCTCCCCCTCGGGGAGAGGGAGGCACTTGTCGTTGTCGTTGTCGTTGTCGGCGGCCGTTACAGCCAGTGGCGCAGCCGGTACGCGACCCACGACAACATCCGCTCGAAAAGCCCGTACTGCTTCACCTCATCCATCGTGATGCGGTGACAGTGTTCGAGGTCCTCCACGAACATCCGCTCGAGCGCCGCGCCGAAACTCGGCTCAGTCAGAATCGCGTTCACCTCGAGGTTCTGCCGCAACGACATCGGATCCAGATTCGACGAACCCACGGTCGCCCAGATGCCATCCACCACCGCGGTCTTCGCGTGAAGCACGCGCCCCGACGCCCACTCGCGCACCTCGATGCCGTTCTTGAGCAACCGCGGATACAGACCCCGCGCTGCGTACAACACGGTCTTCACATCGGTCGTCGCCGCGAGAATGACGGTCACCTTCACGCCACGCCGCGCCGCCAGTACCAACGCCCGCACCATCTTCGCCGGCGGCAGGAAATAGGCGTTCGTCACGCAGATGCGGGACTTCGCCCTGGCGAACGCATCTTCATACGCGCGCCGAATGCCCTTCCGATCGAGTGCGAAGTCATTGCCCACCACGCGCAACTTCTCGCAGCCCGCGTAGCGCCGCCGCTCGAAGCGCCGGAAGTCGAACTTCGGCCCCTTGTTGTTGGTCCACGTGGTCAGGAACAACTTCTCCAGCGCCTGCGCATCAGGCCCGGCGATCCGCACATGTGTGTCACGCCACCCCGCGCCACCTTCCGCGACTGGCGCGTAATCGTTGCTGATGTTGAGCCCGCCGGTGAAGCCGACCTCACCATCGACCGTGAGTGACTTGCGGTGATTGCGCCGGCTCACCTTCGACAACGCCAGGCTCAGCGACCCCAGATACTTCCACGGCCTGAACACGAGCAGCTTCACGCGCGCCTGCGTCAGCTCGCCCAGCGTCCTGTCTGAGACGTCGCTGCCCCAGTAGTCGTACATGAGGAGCACTTCGACGCCCGCCTTCGCGCGCTCGATCAACGCCTTGAGGAAGCGCAGGCCCAGCTCGTCATCCTTCAAGATGTACGTCTCGAGGCAGATGGTGTTCTTCGCCGCCGCAATCGCCGCCAGCATCGCGGGGAACGCCTGGAAACCGTCCTTCAAGAGCGCAACGCGGTTGGGTCCGACTTTGGACTCCGCGTAGGGCGTTGGGATGGGGGCGAGAGCGACGGTCATGCGCTCGAGACTCCAGACCACGACTGGCCCTTCGCTGCCAACACTTCAGGGGTGCCTTCGTCGACCACCCGGCCTGCCTCCATCACCACGATTCGATCCGCGTGGCGAATGGTGGCGAGCCGGTGCGCGATCACCAGCGTGGTGCGGCCCTTCATCAACTCCGCGAGGCCCACCGCGATCCTCCCCAGGTAGTGCGACACCGTCGACGGCGACAAGCCGCAGCTCCGGCCGATCGCCCGC
>JANODF010000094.1:0-6530 GCA_031412555.1 Archangium sp.
CCCCCTCGGGGCCCCCGGGGAGAGGGTCGGGGTGAGGGGCCTGTCGTACGCGCTCTCTGTGAGCGAGAAGTTCAGTGGAGCGTGTCTACGCCGTTCGCTTGCAGCGCCGCTCTCAGCACCCGTCGCACGTGCAGCCGCGGGCCGTTGCCTTGCAATCGCCTCCTGGGCCGCGGGCATTCCGCTCGCGTGACGAAGGAGCAGGCCATGCGGATCAAGGGCGGCGGGGCACGGGTCACGATCGAGACACGCAGGAAACCGCGCGAGCGCCGGCCTGCGGTGAGGGCCGAGAATTACTACCGCGATGCGTTCGAGGTGACGGCAGTTCGGCCCACGCGCAGCGCGGTGACCACGTGGGAAGTGGTGCAGGACCTGACCGAGCAGGGCCGCGCGCGGGTCGAGCAGGACGAGCGCCGTGAGCGTTCGCATCAGCTCGAAGTGGGCCGGTTGATGGGCGGGCTCACCGCAGAGCTGGTGGTCGAGTTGATCAATCATTTCGTGCAGCGGCCGGCGGCGCAGCGTTCGGCGCCCATGGTGGTGCTGGGCGTGCTGACCAGCGCGTTGTTCTTCGAGTTCTGTTCGCTTCAGAGCGCTGAGGACGCGGAGGTGTTGCTGGATCAGTTCGTCTCGTTCATCGAGGAGACCGAGGGGCATCCAGAACGACGGCTCGCGGGGACGCTCTACGCGCGGGAGTGACGAATCAGGGGAAGAGGAAGAACACCACCGTTCCCCCCGAGAGCAGTCGAGGGGCACTTCCCGTCACGTTGAGAGGAACCCGTGATTCCATTCTGGGTCTACATGCTCCGTTGTGCAGACGGATCCCTCTACACAGGCCACACCGACGACCTCGAGCGTCGGGTTTCACAGCACCAGTCAGGAGAACTTGGCGGATACACTTCCGAGAGGTTGCCGGTCGAACTGGTGTTCGCCACCGAGTTTGCGACTCGTGAGGAGGCGCTGATCTCTGAGATGCAGATCAAGCGATGGAGCCGCGCGAAGAAGGAGGCTCTGATCAAAGGAGCGTGGGAACAACTTCGTCTGCTGGCGTGGGGCAGAAACAGGAACACCGGTCCTCACAGGTAGTCGAGGGATACCTCATCGTCGCCCGGAAGTGACCCCTCGACTGCTCTCGGGGTGACCGGGTGGGCATCCGGGAGGGCATCCCTCTCCATTCCACCCCTTCCTCCTCCTCCTCCACTCCTCCCTCTTCAATTCAGGGACAGTTGGCGCTGTATCCGCTCGAAGGCTGACCACCGGCCTGGCCATTCGGATCTCCATTGCCCGCGAGACCCGGAGTGCCCGCACTCCACGTGGTGCTCGCATCCGTCACGGGTGCTGACGTGCCGCCGCAGAACAGGCCGACCACCGGGCCACCCCAACCACCAGGCCCCTGCCGTCCCGCACCGCCCGCGCCACCCGACGCGCCTCGATGGCCCGAACCCGCCACGCCGGTCGCGATGGTCTGGCCCACCGACCCCGCACCACCCGCGCCACCCGCACCCGGTGAACCCGCGGCGCCACCATTGCCACCACGCCCCGCACTTCCGCTGATCAGCTGCACATCACTGAGCGTGGGAGAACTGTCGACGAGCACCAACGCGATCGACGCACCACCCGTCTGCCCCGCGGTGCCACTGCGCGCACCACAGCCGCCGCTGCCGCCACCACCCGCACCACCACCGCGCGCGAGCAGCACGCTCCCGAGATCGATCAATCCACCGCCCGCACCACCACCACCACCCGGCCGGCCGCTCTGAGCAGGCGTCCACGTGCCCAGACTGCCGCCTGCCCACTGCGCCGAGACGATGCTGCCCAACGAGCCCGCGGGCGGATCCGCCGGACGCGTGCTCGAAGAGGCACCTGCGACACCCGCAACAGCCGCACCCCCATCGATGCCGTCGAACGTGCCGCCATCCACGATGGTCGCTGCCGAACCCGCGCCACCTTGCGTGGCATCGAGACCCGCCAGGCCCTCACCCGTGCCCAGGCTGCCACCACCGGCAAAGCCCGCAGGCGAAGTGCCCGCGTCATCGCAGCTCGCGCCCGAAGCACCCACGCCACCGTCACCACCCAGCGCGCCGGTGCGCCCAGCCCCGCCGGCGTTGCCGTTGTTCACGGGATCACCCACCACGCCATCCGCACCATTGCCACCCGCAGCCGCAGCGAATCGGCAGCTTGTGATGCGCGAGGTGTTGGCCACGTTGTTCAAGGTGACCGCCACCGACGCCACGCCGGGGAGTGTTTGCGGAAGTGCCACCACCTCGAGCCGTTCGAGCACCACGCGGCCCGCATCACTGGGCTGCATGACCAACCGCCCCGTGAGCTGCGACTTCGTGGTGGTGCGAACCCAGGTGCCTGCGGTGTAGCCGCCGTACAGGCCCACCGCGACGGGCACCAACAACGCACCCGTCTGCGGGCTGGTCGAGAGGTGGATCTGCTCTTTGCCCAGCGTCGCCGCAAACGACAGCGTCTGCACCGGCGCCGCCTGCGTGCCTGCATTCGTATCGAGCCCGTTCATCGAATCGACGAACACACTTCGAGTCAGGTCGCCGTCGAAACCATCGCAGTCAGAATCGAGCCCCGCAGGATCCGGCTCATCGATGCCCACGACCGGCACGCACCCCGCGTCGAAGCCCGCATCTTCGGGGCCTGCATCCATGCCGGCATCTTCCGGACCCGCATCCATGCCCGCATCTTCCGGACCTGCATCCATGCCCGCATCTTCGGGACCTGCATCGAACCCGGCGTCTTCTTCGCCCGCATCGAACCCCGCGTCTTCATCTGCGCCCGCATCGCGCGGAGGCCGGCACACCCGATCGCCACCACAGACGTAGCCGGGCTGCGCGCAGCTCCCATCGGCCTCGCAGCGGAAGACCGCATCAGGCAGCTGCGCCAGGTTGCATCCCGCCAGCAGCACCACCACGACCAGCCACGAATACCGCATCACTCGACACCCCAGAGAATGCCTGCCACCACGCCCGTCACACCCGCCCCGATGCCCGTGCCCAGCGCGACGGTGAGCTGCGTATTGCTGGTCTGCTGCAGCGCGACTGCTTCATTGTACGAGAGCGTCGAGATGCCTTCGTTGGCCGTCTCCAGCTTCGTTTTGCCCGCGAGGCCCAGGCCACCGAACGTCGCCGCGGTCCCCGCTGCCGCGATGGCCAGCCCCGTCATCACCCAGGCGGCGACCTTCGGCTTCACCTGTTTGGGTGCAGGCGTGGTGAGCGCGAGCGGATCAGCCGACTTCGTGGGCGTGAGAGCGACCGGCTCGGTCTTCTTCGGCGCATCGGCCACCTTCACCGGCGCGGGCTCGACGGCCTGATCAGGATCCTTCTGCGTCTCGGTCACCGTCACCTTCGGGGTCTCCACCGCGGCCACCGGCTCACTCGAAGGGAGCAGCTTGAGCAGGCTGGCGATCGGCCCCTTCATCTGCGTCTTCACCTTGCCTTTGGTGACCCTGGTCGAGTCTTTCTTCAGCACCGTACCTTTGGAGGACATCTCCAGGGTGAGCGTGCCCTTGCTGCCCTTGAGCGCGCCGCTGACCACGAACACCGCGACCACCTTGGCTTTCTCGCCGATGTTTCCCAGGCAGACATCACGCGCGGGGTCCTTCAGACAATTGAGCGCGGGAGAACCCGGCCCTGCCATCTTCACAGTCAGCTTGTTCGCGCCGAACGGCTCGATGAGCTCATCGGCCAGCACCCGTGCCTTCTCGTCGACGGGCACCAACAGCACGGAGGCCGCGCTGGCCGAGAGAGGGAGCAGCAGACTGCAAACGAGCCATCGCATGGAGGAACCTCTTCTCGAAAAACGAAGGTTCATCTGAGCACAGCCACGCAGGACTGGTAATTCCCGGCCCATGGCTTCTGAAGTGCCTCCCAGGACGTGGCTGCCGAACGAGCCTGCGGCGCGCGTGGTGCTCTTCGGTTCGTTGGTGCTGGGTTTCGTGCTGCGGGCACGCATCGTCTTCACCGATGACGGCATCAACTGGCCCGATGAAATCTACCAATCGTTCGAGCCCGCGCATCGCCTGGTGTTCGGCCACGGCCTCGTCGCGTGGGAGTTCCTCGAAGGGGCCCGCACCTGGGCTGTGCCGGGCTTCGTCGCGGTGTGGCTCCAGCTCTGCAAGCTCGTCGGCGCCACCTCGCCCACCACGTACATCCCGGTGGTGAAGTTGGTCTTCTCGCTGCTCTCCGTCATCGCGGCGTGGGGTGTGTATCGATTGGCCCGCGGTCTGGGTGCGCGCGAGCTCGAGTCTTCCGTCGCCGCCGCCACCTGGAGCCTCTGCGCGTTGGCGCTCTATTTCTCCCCGCGAGCGATGAGCGAAAACCTCGCCGCGGTGCTGGTGGTGTGGGGCGTGGCCTTCGTGCTCGACCCGAACGCCACGCGGGAAGGGCGCCTCACCGGCGCGAGTCTGCTGGGCCTGGCCACCCTCGCGCGTCTGCAATCGGCCGTGGTGTGCGTGGTGGTGGTGGTGGCCTTGCTCGTTCACGTGAAGAAGACCGGCCTCAAGCCGGTGCTCGAGGTGTTCGGCACGCTGGTGGTCTGGGCGTTGCTCTTCGGCGCGTGGGATGCGGCGGCGTGGCACTCCCTGCCCAGCGCGAAGGCAGGCGGCTTCTTCCACTCCGCGGTCGTCTACTACCGCTTCAACATCGTGGAGAACCGCGGCGCGGGGTGGGGCACCGCTCCGTGGCCGTACTACTTCGTCTCCACGTACCGCTCGATGCCCGGCGTGGCGCTCGCGTTGGGGGTCTCGATCATCGTGTGCATCAAGCGGCACTGGCAGGTGGTGCTCACGCTCGCTGCGTTCCTCGCGCTGCACCTCTTCGTCTCCCACAAGGAGCTGCGCTTCATCATCCCGGTGCTCCCGCTCGCCTGCGCGTTGCCGGCGTTGGCGCTCTCCATGTTGCCGGCGAAACCCGCGCGGTGGGGGCTGGGTCTGCTCGGTCTGGTGGTCGCCGTGTCCGCCCTCAATCACAAGGCGCTCACCATGGGCGAGGTGGGCAGCTACCCCGAACGCGCCGATTCGAGCGCGTGGGACGACTTCGGCGCGGTGAACCGGTTGATGTTGGCGGCCAGCAAACAGCCCGACGTGTGTGGCCTGCGCATCGATGCCGCGCACCTCGCGTGGACGGGCGGCATCACCTACCTGCACAGCAAGGCGCCGCTCTACATGCCGGGCTTTCCGCAGCAGCACGGCTTCTTCAACTACGTCATCACCCGGCCGAATGCGGGCGCACAGACCATCGCCACCGAAGGCCCCTGGGCCTTGCTCAAGCTGGGGCCGACGTGCATTCCTGATGTGAACTACAGCTGGCGGCTACCGTGAGGGCGGGAGGCAAACGCCCTCATGAAAGGAACAGGGTCCATGCACACGAAGAAGCCCAGTCTGGTGGATCAGCTCCGCGGTGCGACGAAGCTGGCGATCGATGCCACGCGGAACGTCACTGAGATCGTCGAGAAGATGCACCACACCATCGGTGGTGGGCCCGAGGTGCTGGGCAAACCGCTGGAGAAGGTGACCAAGCTGTTCAGTGCGCCGACCTACGCCACCATTCGCGGGGTGACGAAGCTGGTGGGAGCCGGGCTCGACCTCGCGCTGCAGCAGCTCGAGCCGCTGCTGGAACGTGCGGGCAGTGAACGCGGCCTCGTGCTCGCGGCGCTCAACGGGGTGATGGGCGACTACCTCGAGGAGACGGGCAACCCGCTCGCCATCCAGATGCAGCTGCGCGTGGCAGGTGCGGCGGTGACGTCGCCATTTCCTGCAGGCACGCGGTTGCTCGTGTTGGTGCACGGCTCGTCGATGGAAGACCTGCAGTGGCTGCGCAAAGGGCACGACCACGGGCCTGCTCTGGCGAAGGCGCTCGGCTTGGTGCCGGTGTACCTCCGTTACAACAGCGGGCTGCACGTCTCGGAGAACGGCCGCCGGTTCTCGGCGCTGCTGGAGGCGTGGGCGAGTGAGGTGGATGAAGTGGTGCTGCTCGCGCACAGCATGGGAGGGCTCGTCTCCCGCGCGGCCTGCCACACGGCAGAAGAAGCAGGGCACGGCTGGCGGAAGAAGCTGACCACGTTGATCACCCTGGGCACGCCGCACCACGGAGCGCCGCTGGAGCGCGGTGGAAACTGGGTCGACGTGTTGTTGGGGGTGAGCCGGTACAGCGCACCGCTGGCGAAGCTGGGGCAGCTGCGCAGCGCGGGCGTGACGGACCTTCGTTACGGCAACGTGCTCGACGCGCACTGGCAGGGCCGAGACCGCTTCGCGAACGAAGGAGATCCCCGCGGTGAGCTCAGCCTGCCGGCGGGCGTCGAGTGTTACGCGATTGCCGCGAGCCTGGGTTCCGGGCGGGGTGATGGCCTGGTGCCGGTGGACAGCGCGCTGGGCGTGCACGCCGAGCGGTCACTCGGATTTCCCGAAGCGCATCGGTGGACGGTGACTCCGGCGTCGCACCTCGACCTGCTGGATCATCCCGATGTGTTCGCGAAGGTTCTCGAGTGGCTCTCCCTCTCCCCTCCGGGGAGAGGGTTGGGGTGAG
>JANODF010000095.1:0-12052 GCA_031412555.1 Archangium sp.
GCCGGTTCTGCTCGTATTCCCGGCCGGGGTTGCCGAGCCCGCAGAGGATCTTCATAGGGCCGTCCCCCTACCTCAAACGGGATGGGTGATCGCACCCCGCTCGCGGGTTGATCGAAATAGGGAACGCACACACCGGTCATCTCGAGAGGGTCAGCTGAAATAGGAATGGAGCTTCGGAGGACCGGTGGACGCCCGCAAATGACGACGCCGCGCCGGGAAACCCCGACGCGGCGCCTGAACTGAAAGACGAAGGAGCGACTTACTTCTTGGCAGGGGCCTTGGCGGCCTCGCCCTTCTTGTCGCCCGCCGCCGCAGGGGCAGCCGCACCGGCCGCACCAGGCGCCGCAGCCGCACCGGCCGCAGGAGCCGCACCAGGGGCCGCAGCCACCGGCTCAGCCACCTTCTCGATTTCCGGCGCCGTGACGACGGCGATGGTGAAGTTGGTGTGCGCCTTCACGGTGATGCCCGTGGGGAGCTTGATGTCGTTGATGTGAAGCGCGGTCGCGATCTTCAGCGGGGTCACGTCGACCTCGATGTTCAGCGGGATCGCACCGGGCAGCGCCCAGACTTCCAGCTCGCGGCGCATCTGCGAGAGGATGCCGCCTTCGAGCGTGCCGACTGCTTTGCCGACGAGGACGAGGGGGATCTTCACCTTGACCTGCTCGTTCTCCTTCACGGCGATGAAGTCTGCGTGCAGCAGCTCCTTCGTCATGGGCTCGAGCTGGTAGTCCTTCAGCATCACCATGTGCTCGGTGCCGTCGACCATCAGGCCCAGCACGGTGTTCAGCTTCTTGGGGGTGGCGATGGCCGCGCGCAGCGCCTTGCCGTCAAGCGCGATGGAGAACGGCTTGTCGAGGTGCTTGCCGTACACGACGCCCGGCACGAGGCCGGCGAAGCGGGTCTGGCGGGCAGGGCCCTTGCCAGAGCTGGTACGGGACTTCGCTTCGAGCTTCGAAGTGGTGATGGTCATGTGATTTTGGCTTTCTTTGAAAAATCGCGGGGGAAAGAAGGGCGCGACGCCCTGACTCGAACCCCGGCGCTTCCCCGGCATCCCACCCCGATGGTGGGCCCCGAAGTGAGCTAGACCCGAAGGCGCAAGCAGGCTGCCTCTACGCTGCGACCACCCTCAGGGTCAAGCGAACCACCATTCAGACGTTGAGCATGCTTGCAGCCCCTGTGGGGCTCTGGTACGTGCGCCCCTCTTTCTGACTTCTCTCTCTTTGGAGTGCTTCAATCATGCGTAACGCCGCCATCATGTTCGTGGACTCGCTCCACTCGCGCAAAGAAGTGGTCGATTTCCGCGCCGGTGACACCGTGCGTGTCTGGTGGAAGGTGAAGGAAGGCGAGAAGGAGCGCACCCAGGCCTTCGAGGGTGTCGTGATCCGTAAGACGCGCGGCAGCGTCGACGCCACGTTCACCGTCCGCAAGATGTCGTTCGGCGTTGGGGTCGAGCGCATCTTCCCCCTGCACTCGCCCCGCTACGAGTCGATCGAAGTGCTCGGCCGCGGTGACGTGCGCCGTGGTCGCCTCTTCTACCTCCGCGGTCTGCGCGGCAAGGCGGCCCGTCTCGACGCGCTCGAAGAGCACGTTCCGGCTGAAGGCGCTGAGAAGAAGGCCGCGACTCCGGCCGCGAAGTAAGCCACTCTCAAGGGAATGCTTTTCCTCGAGTTGGCGGCGCAGGGCGTTCGTGGGTTGTCTCCCTCGGTCCGCCTCGCGCTCAAACCGGGGTACTCAGCCCTGCAAAGCCCGTCTGATCTCCCGGCGCCGTTGTCGGGGTTGATCGTCGCGCTCGCTTTCCCCGATGGGCGCGGAGGTGACTCCGCGTTCCTCGCCCCTGGTGCGAAGTCGGGCCGTGCCGGGCTGTCGATCCAGGGCAACGACGGCTCCGTCTGGCGGATCGTTCGCGATCTCGGCGGGGCCGGCGGGCTCCACAAGCTCAACAAAGCCACCAACCAGTTCGACGTCGTCTCGCAAGACGCGTTGGAGATGGGGCAATCGTTGCGGGCCGGCGCCGGTTTCCCCGCGCGCTCCACCTGGGAGCAGCTCTTCACCCTCACCGGGCCGCAGCTGCCCACCCGCCGTCCCAAGGGGCCCGCGCGGCCGGCGGCTGCATCGGCGACTTCGAAGTCGGCCCCCCGCCTGCCTACCGCCAGCTGGAACATGGACGCGCCCTCGGCGCCGGTCACCGAAGATCCGGCGCGGCTGGCCTCGCTCGAGGCCGAGCTGGTCACCTCCAAACGCGCGGCTGAAGTGCAGTTTCGGCTCGATGGCGTCAGCTCCGAGCTCTTCACCATCGAATCGAAGATGAAGAGCTGGGAAGAGCTGAAGCAGCGGCTGGAGACGGCGCGCGCCGAGCTGCGTAAGTCGTCCGAGCAGTCGCCCGCGACGGCCGAAGACGTGGTGGCACGCGCCAAGCGCTACCCCGAAGATCGCAAACGCCACGAGGAGCAGCTCGCGCGCCTCGAAGAAGAACAGCAGGCGATCATCGACAATCAGCCGGAGCCGCCGGCGCCCCTGCGGTCGGATCAACGCTTCCTGGGCGCGATCGCCGCGGGTCTGGCGCTGCTGATCGGCGCCCTGTTTCTCGAAGGCGGTCTGCGTTACCTCGCGGTGGGCTCGATGGTGCCCTTCACCTTCGCCGCGCTGCTGGCGTTGCGGTTCATCGAAGATCTGCAGCACTCCGGGCGCAGCGGCGGCAAAGCCGAGGTGTTGACGGGCCGCGCGAAGAAGCTGGCTGACGACTTCGCGCTGACCACCATGGTGGTGCAGAAGGCGTTCGCGCAGGTGGGGGCGGAGACCCTCGACGAGTTCCTCGCGGTGATGGAGCGCCGCGCCGGGCTGCAGACGCAGGTCAACCAGCTCGAGGCGGAGTGGGCCGACGCGCAGTCGACCCCCGAGTACGCCTCGCTTGCCTCGCGCAGCGCGGAGCTCAAGGCCAGCCAGGAGGCTTGCAACCAGGAGCTGCTGAGCATGTCGGACGGCTACGTGCGCGACGTGCGCGACATCGAGCGCGAGATCGCCCGCTTGAAGGAGCCGGCTGCTGCTGCTCCCGTGGCGCCGAAGCCCTCGATGTCGGGTGAAGGTTTCGCGCCGGTGGTCACCACCCCCACCGAGACCTTCGACGACCCCGCCGCGCCGCTGATGATGCTGGCGACCGACCTGTTCACCACCGACGTGCCCTCGCTCTGGAGCGTGCTGCACGATCGCGCCGTGCAGTACCTCACCGCGCTGACCGACCGCCGCTACCACGGCATCTCGATCGACAAAGACGGCCACGCCACGCTCGAGGCGCCGGGCCGAACGGTCTCCGCGCGCGAGCTGCCGGGCAAGGATCTCGATCTGATGTACCTCGCCCTGCGCCTGACCTTGATCGAGAAGGCGGCGGGGCAGCACAAGTTGCCGGTGGTGATCGAAGACACCTTCAACACCGTGCTCGACGCGGCCAAGCAGCCCCTGTTCGGGCGCATGGTGAAGCACCTCGGCTCGCTCACCCAGGTCCTGCATGTCAGTGGGTCGGGGCAGAATGCGAGCATGGCTGACACGCCCGCGCCGATCTGACGCGACCGTCGTCTGCTGGGGGGGGGACCGCAGATGACGACGCAGAAGAGGGCCGCGGGGGATGAAGCCGAGCAGCTGACCGTCGAACACCTGGAGCGCGCGGGCTACACGATCCGCGATCGCAACGTGTTGTGCCGGCGGGGTGAGCTCGATGTGGTGGCCGAGAAGGGCAACGTGCTCGCGTTCGTCGAGGTGCGCATGCGGGCGACTGCGTGCTTCGGCGACCCGTCGATGAGCGTGAACTTCGCCAAGCAGCGAAAGGTGGTGTTGGCGGCGTACGAGTACTGCCAGCGCAACCGGCTGTTCGAGCGCGTCATTCGCTTCGACGTCGCCGCGGTGGTGGGCAAGGGGCGGGAAGGGCACATCGAACACATCGAAGACGCCTTCGACGCCGGCAGGTGACTCCCTCTCCCCCGCGGGGAGAGGGTCGGGGTGAGGGCAAAGAATGCTACGCCCGCGTTCATGCCCGGCCGTCTCTTCGTCGTCGCCACCCCGATCGGAAACCTGAACGATCTCTCGCCGCGAGCGATCGAGACGATGCGAGCCGTCTCAGTCATCGCCTGCGAAGACACGCGTCACACCCGCGGTCTCCTCGAAAGATTCGGCATCGCCACGCCCACCGTGAGCCTGCCCGCCTTCGCGGAAGGCCAACGCGCCGGAGCGATCCTCGATCGGCTGCTGGCGGGCGCCGACGTGGCCCTGGTCACCGATGCAGGCACGCCGGCCATCAGCGATCCCGGCGAGAAGCTGGTGCTGGAAGCCGTGGCCGCCGGAGTCACCATCATTCCCATTCCCGGCCCCGCGGCCTTCGTGGCGGCGCTCTCGGCGGGTGGGTTGCCCACGGGCCGGTTTCACTTCCTGGGGTTCCTGCCGCGGCAGGTGAGTGAAGCGAAGGCGATGATCGACGAGGTGTCGCAGCTGTCGGCGACGTTGGTGCTCTACGAATCGCCGCGCCGGTTGGTGGATACGCTCGAGTCGTTGGCCGAGTGGTTGGGTCCGCGCCGGGCGGTGGTGGCGCGGGAGCTCACCAAGCTGCACGAGGAGTTCGGCCGGGGGACTCTGCTCGAGCTCGCGGCGCAGTACTCGGCGGGCGAGGTGCTGGGCGAGGTGGTGGTGCTGGTGGAGGGGCGGACGGGTGAGACCCGGTGGTCGGAGGATGAGGTGCGGCGCGCTTTGACTGCTGCGCTCGCGGCGGGTGAGCGGTTGAAGGGGCTTTCCACCGATCTCGCGAAGAGATCAGGTTGGTCTGCTCAGGAGCTGTATCGGATTGGCTTGGGGCTCAAGTAGGGCCCCTCACCCCGACCCTCTCCCCGCTGGCGCGGGGCGAGGGAGAAAAACTACGGCGCGGCGCTGGCGGGGCAGAAGCCTGACTTCGGCGCGCACGATTTTTTGTACTCAATCGGCAGCCCGTTGCTGCCCGAGCAGTAGAACTGCGGCCCCGTCTCGTTCTCCACCGTGAACGAATTGCAGGTGACCGCGCCACCACCCGGCGCCGTCGGGCAACTCGCCCCACTCGAGCAGCTGAAGATCACCCCGCCACAATCGAACCCCGACGGGCAATCCGCATCGGTCTGGCAGTCGTGGCCACAGAAGCTCCCCATCTGCCCTTCGGTCACGAAGGTGAGGCACGAGATGGTGGGCGAGCACTCGATGCCCGAGACGCAGCTCTCACAATCACGCCGGGCCGGCCGGGTCGCGCAGGTGCCGCTGGTGCGATCGCAGAACTGATTGACCGCACAGAACGAGTTGTCGCGGCAGAAGAACTGGCACTGCCCCGTCACGCACGAGTTCTTCGGAGCACAGTCGCCATCATCCCGGCAGCCGGCGCGGCACTGCAGCGTGGCCGTGCTGCACACCTGGCTCAGCGCGCAGTGTTCATCGAGCGTGCACGGCCCGTTGGGGATGCAGCGGGTGGTGGTGATGTCGCAGAACGTGCCGCCCGGGCAGTCGAGGTTCGAGGTGCACGAGGCGAACGACTGGCAGTAGCCCAGCGCGTTGCAGAAGTTGTTCGCGGGGCAGCCCGCGGTGCTGCTGCACTTGCACGAACCGGAAGCCGCGTCGCAGACCTGATTGGCAGGGCAGCTCGCGTTGTTGATGCACACGCACCGGTTGCCGGCGCCGCGCTGGAAGCCGGGCGGGCAGCACGCATTGCCCACGCACACACAGGCCGCGAGCGCGGGATCGTATTCGTGGTTGGCGGGGCAACACTCGGTCTTCGCGCAGACACAGTCGCCGGTGAGCGCGTCGTAGCGGAAGTCGACCGGGCAGCAGTTGTCCGAAGCGCAGGCGCACAACGCCTTGTCCTCATCCCAGCTGAAGCCCACCGGGCAACACGCGTCATCCGCGCACTCGCACGCGCGCGTGGTGTCGTTGAACTCGTAACCGCCGGGGCAACAATTCTCGTCGTCGCACACGCAGCGGCGCTCGTCGGCCAGCCAGCGGTGATCGCGCGGGCAACATTCAGAAGCGCGGCACACGCACGCTTCAGAATCAGCAGAATACTCGTAGCCACTGGGGCAACAATTCGTGTCGCGGCACACGCACACCGCTTCTTCACACGAGTACCCGGTGGGGCAGCCTTCGTCGGTCTGGCACACGCACGAGCCACCATCAGGCCGGGTGTAGCCATTGGGACAGTCGGGGTTGAGCGCGCTCCGCGAGCACCCGGCCAACAGAAACAGGGCGAAGATCCAGAATCTCATGGGCGGGCGTAGGCGTACTGAAGGCGCACGGTAGAACCGGGCGGGGGCACGTAGTTGCCCAGGAAGACGACGGAGTTGGTGTCGGTGCGGTACTGCCACCCGTTCACCGGATCTTGCGGAATGGCGACCCCGCCGACGGTCACGGTGATCGAGTTGATGATCGGGGGCAGGGTGAGCGGGAAGACCCGCTTCAAGGTGTTGAGCGCCTGCGCGATGCGCACCAGGGTCTGCTCGAAGCTCGCGTCGCAGATGCTGCCGATGATGCCGCCGGTCTTGGTGGCCACCTCCGCGTAGCGGATCGCCGGATCAGCGGTGCTGCCGTAGAGCCCGGTCTCACCGGGGGGCACGCACCCGTTGGGGATGGTGCCGCCGATCACCGAGAAGCTCACCAGGTTCTCGTTGCCCTTGCCCTTGAGCGCCTTGAACACCCGCGCGTAGTGATCAGTGGTGCCGAAGCTCGAGTCGTCTTCGTTGGTGAGCACGATGATCGCCAACGCCGCGTTGGGCCGCAGGAACCCCGCGTTGGGTTGACCCGTATCGATGTTGGGAGAAGACAGCCCCAGCTGCGTCATGCGCAGGCCCTGCTCCCAGCGCGAGCGCGAGGAGGGGAAGGTGGTGTTCAGCTCGAACACCCGCCGGGGATCGGTGGTCAGGTTGGTGATGATCTTCGTGGTGCCGCGCAGCCGGCCTCCGTCGCTGGCCACGATGGAGGTCACCCCCATCTGAAAGTCGACCTGCAGGGCAAGCAGCTCTTGAACGAAGCGGTTGAAGTTGCCCACGAGCGTGCGCCGCTCATTGGTCATCGAACCCGAATCGTCGACCACCCACAGAATGTCGACGACGCCGTCGGATTGCCGCAGCTCATCGACCTGAATTGAGTCGACCCGCGGCGGATCGATCAGATCGACCCGGCCGACCGGCGCCCGTTCGATGCGGGGCGGTTTGATCTCCACCGGGCTCAGAATCGGGGGCGCCACCTCGGGAACGGCCGAGCCGCGCCCATTTTCTCGCCCGACCGGGTCACAGCCGGAGATCAGGAGCAGCGCGATTGGAAGAAGTCGACTCACGGGAGGGAGATTGGAGGACGTGGCCTTGCTGATGCAAGCTTCGGGTACAACCCACAACGCATTCGATTCATTGTGGGGATTGCTCTCTTGGGGCCGGCCGCCTACGACATTCACGCCAGACATGCGCCTCATCTCCCTCTCTCTTCTGATGATGTCGATCGCTGGCTGCCGCTGTAGCCCGGCCACGCCCCAACCGGTCACCCTGCGATTGGTGAACACCACCCGGCTCCCCATCTACGTGGACGATACGGCCGGCAAACACGGGCTGACGCTCAAACGTGAGGTCAACGGCGAGCAGTTCGCCTTCGACGATCTCGCCTGCGAGTGCCGCTTCTGCTCGAACGCCTGCAGCACGAGCTGCAGCTGCCCCGATGCCGGCACCGAACGGGTGTTGCGCCTCGAGGCGGGCGGCACGGTGGAGCGCACCTGGGATGGCGTGGTGCAGGTCGCCGGCTTCAGCAACTGCGGCGTCGAGGGCTGCCTCGACCAGCAGAACGCGCCGCTCAACGAGCCGTTCACCCTCGAGCTGTGTTTCTCCCCTCAGAAACCCACGGGCGTGATCTTCAGTGACGCGGGCATCGGCCCCGGGCTGCTCCCCCGGGTGACCACCACCTGCACCACCCGCCCGTTTGCCCCTCAGGATCTCGAGGTGGAGATTGGCCCCGCCCGCGGCAGCGCCTGCACCACCACCGCCGAGTGTAAGGGGGCCGACGAACTCTGCCTCGACGGCGCCTGCACCACCGGCTGCCCGGCCAACGAGTTCCCCGCGGTCGGCGCGGAGTGGATTCTCACCGTGGCCACGCCCGACAACATGGGCTTCTTCGAGATGAGCGCGCGGCCCCAGGGCAGCCAGTACTCCGGCACGGGTCTGCTCACCTCGGCGGTCTATCAATCGAACACCCTTCTTCTCTCGTTCTCCAGGCCGGGGCCCGTGATGGGTGAGTTGCTCACCGGCCGCGTTCAGATCAAATTGCCCGTCGGCACCGGCGCGCCCCTGATGAGCGGCCGCCAGGTCGTGGCCACCCTGGTCGACGACGGCGACACCTCGGCCCCGTCACGCGCCTTCGTGATGAAGGATCTGCTCACCGGAGAGGTGCTCTTCGCCGCCGACATGGGGCAGGGCGGCCGGCTGCTGCAGACCGCCGATCTCGGCCCGTTCCGGGTGGAAGACGGGGCGGTCGCGGTGGGGTGCGCGCAGAACGCCTGCGGGCGCCTCTTGTTCTTCAGCCTCAAGTTCAGCACCGGCGCCAACACCATCGAGCTGCTGCCCGGCGCGAACGACACGCTCTCCATCGGCAGCCAGCGCTGGAACTTCCTCAACGTGAGCAGCGGGGCCTATGGCTCCACCAGCTGTCCCGTGAAGGACATCCGGCCGTGGGCATTCTGGAAGCTGTAACTGGTTGGTATTGATTGGTAGGGTGCCCACGCCCATGCCGTCGAAGTCATCATCAGACCTCGATCGGGGTCGACGCGTCGGAAAGTACGAGATCATCACCCGCTTGTCCGTTGGCGGCATGGCGGAGCTGTTTCTCGCCTATCTGCCCGGTCCTGGCGGCTTCAAGAAGTTCGTCGCGCTCAAGCAGATCCTGCCTGACGTGAAGGCCGACGACTCGTTCGTGAAGATGTTCCTCGACGAAGCGCGCATCACCGCCGCCTTCAACAACGCGAACATCGGCCAGGTCTTCGATCTCGGTGAAGAAGGCCAGGAGCTGTACCTCGCGATGGAGTTCATCGCCGGGCAGAACCTGGAGCAGGTCACCAAACGCGCCGCCAAACGCGAGATCGCCATTCCCGTGGGGTTCGCCGCCCGGGTGGTGCGCGATTCGGCGCTCGGGCTCCACTACGCCCACAACTTCACCGACCCCACCGGCCAGCCGATGGCCGTGGTGCACCGCGATGTCAGCCCGAAGAACGTGATGATCACCTGGACAGGCCAGGTGAAGGTGATCGACTTCGGAATCGCCAAGGCGCGCGGCCGGCTCAACCGCACCATGGTCGGCGTGGTCAAAGGCACCTCGGGCTACATGTCGCCCGAGCAGGTGAAGAACGAGCCGCTCGACGGCCGCACCGATCTCTTCGCAGCCGCCGTGATGTTGCACGAGCTGCTCGCGGGCGAGCGGCTGTTCACCGCGCCCACCGACGCGGGCATGATGCTCAAGATCGTCGAAGGTGAAGTCGCGCCGCCTTCCACCAACAACCCGTACGTCACGCCCGAGCTGTCGGACGTGGTGATGAAGTGCCTCTCGAAGAAACGCGAGCAGCGCTTCAACACCGGCCGCGAGTTCGCGCGCGCCATCGAACAGGCCTGCCCCGATCTCTTCGAAGACGAACAGCTCGCCGAGTTCATGGGGCAGCTCTTCGAAGACAAGATCGCCATCACGCGGTCGTTGCTCGAAGCCGCCAACGACTCCGACCAGGCCTCGATGAAGCAAGCGGCCGCGGGGCTCACCACCGAAGAACGTGACGTCGAGGCCAAACCCGCGAAGAAGACGGGGGGCGTGCGCGCCAACGTGAGCCTGACCTCGGGACCGCCCACGGCCACGCCCAATCCGCGGCCGGGGCTCAAGAGCACCAGCGGCTCGAGCAACAAGCTGCCGCGCGTGAGCCCCACGAAAGAATCGAAGGTGGCCGGCTCGAGCCGGCAGCTGCCCCCGGTGTCCGCCAAGTCGTCGATGCGGTTGCCGCGGGTGCCGGTGGCTCCGCCCCCGCCTGAAGAGGAGACGGTTCCGCCCAACTCGAAGTCGCCTTTCGCCAAGCCGAAAGAAGATCTCGACGCGACGCTGCCGCCCCGTTCGAAGTCGCAGATGAAGTTGCCGCAGGTGGTGATGCCGCCCAAACCGGTCGCGCTGCCTCCGCCCGCCGCTGAGCAGACCGACGCGCCCGCAAAGAAGAAGGGTGGCTCACTGGGCACCATCTTCGCGCTGTTGGTGCTGGTGGGCATTCTGGGCGGCCTGGTCTGGGCCGTGACCGCGGGCCCCTTCAAGGATCAGTTCACCTCGCTCACCGAAGAGCCCAGGGCGCCCGACACCACCGCGAAGAAGGTGGATCTCGAGCCCACGCCTGACGGCGAGAAGCCGGCGTGGCTCGTCGAAAAAGAGAAACAGAAGGCCGAGCAGGAGGCCGAGCGCAAACGCATGGCCGAGATCGAAGCGGCGGCCAACGATCCCGAACGGCAACGCATGCTGGCGGAGCTCGAAGCCGAGCTGAAGCAGCTCGACTACCTCGAGGCCGAGCAGCGGTCGCTCAAGCTGGCGGCCCAGGCGGGCGCGGTGGCCGGCGTGGCCAACGGGAAGAAGATCGAAGATCTGCAGAAGCAGATCGATGACCTCAAGACGATGGTGGCGGAGAAGCAGAACAAGAAGGCCGCTCCGAAGAAGGTCGACCCCGTCAACCCCGATGGTCAGGTCGAGATCGTCAAGGACCTCAAGGGCGCGAAGAACGCCGACATCGGCTACCTCTCGCTGCGCACGGTGAACCCCTCGTCGGCCAACGTGCTCATGAACGGCGATGAGCTCGGCTCGACCCCGCTGAGCAAGGTCCCCGTCGAAGCGGGCGTGCACAAGTTGAGGTTGATCGACGGCGACGGCAAGCCGCGCATGCTCTCGGTCATCATCGAGGCGGGCAAGACCAACGAGATGCGCGCGGTCGACGTCAGTTCCCTTCCGCTCATCCCTTAAGATCGCTGATTGAAGGGTGGCCGTACCGCCTGTACGGTGCGCGCCGTCATGGCCATGTACTTTCAGGATCTTCTGCTGACGCTCCAGAACCACTGGGCGAAGCTGGGTTGTATCGTCACGCAGGGTTACGACCTCGAGGTCGGCGCCGGCACGATGGCCCCTGCAACCTTCCTCCGCGCCCTCGGCCCGGAGCCGTGGAACGTGGCCTACATTCAGCCTTCGCGTCGCCCGGCTGACGGCCGCTTCGGTGAGAACCCGAACCGCTTGTTTCAGCACCATCAGTTTCAGGTGATCCTCAAGCCCGCGCCGAAGAACGTGCAGGAGCTCTACCTCGACTCGATCAAGGCCTTCGGCATCGATCCGCTCGAGCACGACATCCGCTTCGTGGAGGACGACTGGGAGTCGCCCACGCTCGGCGCTTCGGGCCTCGGCTGGGAGGTCTGGTTCGATGGCATGGAGATCACCCAGTTCACCTACTTCCAGAAGTGTGGTGGCTACGAGTGCAAGCCGGTGGCAGCCGAGCTGACCTACGGGCTCGAGCGCATCGCGATGTACCTGCAGGGCGTCGACAGCCTCTACGACATCGAGTGGGTCAAGGGCGTGAAGTACGGGGAAGTCTTCCACCAGAACGAAGTGGAGATGTCTCACTACGCGCTCCACCAGTCCGACCCGGTGCAGCTCGAGATGCTGTTCAAGAGCTACGAGACCGAGTGCAAACGGCTCATCGACCTTGGCCTCCCGCTGCCCGCCTACGACTACGCGCTCAAGTGCAGCCACGCGTTCAACCTGCTCGACGCGCGCGGGGCGATCTCGGTCACCGACCGCGCCGGTTACATCAAGCGCGTGCGCGACAACGCGGCGCTCTGCGCGAAGGGGTACCTGAAGGTGCGACAGAAGCTCGATTGGCCGCTTTGCAAGACGAAGTGGACGGTGGGCGAGCAGCTGCCCATGCACGAGGGCAAACCCGCCAGCGACGCCTGGAAGACGGTCAGCTTCGAAGAGAAGGAAGAGAAGACGGAACGGAGCCGGTCTGGCGGAACGCCGGACC
>JANODF010000096.1:0-9612 GCA_031412555.1 Archangium sp.
TGGAAGCTTCGGCAGACCGTGAGGAGAAACGGGAAAATCGTCACGCGGAGAGTCCGCTACTTCGTATCGAGCATTCCCCCGGGCCTCCTCACGCCGACCGAGAAGCTCGGGCTCGTGCGACTTCACTGGCGAATCGAGAACTCCCACAACTGGACGATGGACGTCGCGCTCAAGGAAGACGCCAGCCAGCCTTGTCAGCTCACTCGAAACGCCATTGAGGTCGTCGGCTGGCTACGAATCATCGGCTACAACATCCTCAGCGCTTGGCGCGAAGGGCTGCCCACCAAGGACGGCGACAGGCGCCAGTCCTGGGCTCGTTGCATCGAACTTCTACGAGACCGCTTTCTCGGCAGACGCGAGGCGCGTTTCGCCACGCTCTCCTAACGGCTCGCCAGCCGTCCCCCGTTTCTTTCGTCACCCACAACGAAGAGTCGCCGCCCGAATGCTGGCATCGACGAGTCGTGCCCAATACTCGACGCGGCGCAAACCCTCGGGCTCAGCCCGGCTTCTCCGCATCTTCACGGATCAAGTCTGACCCCGACCCTCTCCCCGCTTCGCAGGGCGAGGGAGAAAGGAATTATGACTTTCATCGTCGCGGCCCTGTTGATCGCTGGCGTCGTGCAGCTCATTCCGCTCATCGGGGTCACCGGCCCGCGCGCGCTGCACCGGCTCTATGGGCTCGAGGTGAACGAGCCGGGGCTGGTGCTGCTCCTGCGGCATCGCGCGGTCTTGTTGGCGCTGGTGGGCCTCGCCCTGTTCGCCGGCATCGCGGTGCCTGAGTGGCGGGGGCCGGTGATCGTGCTGGCGTTGATCAGCAAGCTTTCGTTTCTCGGGCTCATCGCTGTCACGCCCGCCACCACCGCTCTCATCTCGCGCGTGGCGAAGGTCGACGCGGTGACCTCGGCGCTGCTGGTTGCGGCGGGCCTGTTGCTCTGGCTCTGAACTGTTACGGTCCCGCGCCCATGCCTCGTAAGCGGCTCTGCATCCTGTCGCGAAAGAAGTCGCTGTACTCCACCTCGAGGCTCGTCGAAGCAGCGAAGGAGCAGGGCGCGCAAGCCCTGGTGATGGACACCCTGCGGTGCACCCTGGTGGTGGCACCCGGCGGGAACTCGCTGCTCTACCGCGGCGAGCCGATCGAAAACCTGACCGCCGCCATCCCCCGCATTGGGGCGAGCATCACCACCTACGGCATGGCGGTCGTCAGTCACCTGGAGACCATGGGTGTCCCGGTCGCCAACCCCGCAGGCTCCATCGCCCGCAGCCGGGACAAGTTGCGCTGTCTGCAGCTGCTCGCCCAGGCCGGCGTCGACGTGCCCCGCACCGTGATGGCCACGGTCGGCGCCAAGGTGCGCCAGCTGGTGGATGCGGTGGGTGGGCTGCCCTGCATCATCAAGCTGCTGCGCGGCACGCAGGGGGTGGGCGTGATGATCGCCAACACCCGCGCCGAGGCCGAGACCATCGTGCAGACGTTCTGGGGCCTGGGCCAGGACGTGTGCCTCCAGGAATTCATCATGGAGTCAGCCGGCCGAGACGTTCGTGCGCTGGTGGTGGGTGATGAAGTGGTGGGTGCGATGCGCAGACAGGCGCAAGGCAGCGAGTTCCGCAGCAACCTGCACCGGGGCGGTGAGGGCAAATCGATTCGCCTCGACAAGGACTACCAGGAGACCGCCGTGCGCGCGGCGAAGACCATCGGTTTGTCGGTCTGCGGGGTGGACATGCTCGAGGGCCGCACCGGACCCAAGGTGATGGAGCTCAACTCCAGCCCGGGTTTCGAAGGTCTGGAGCAGGCCACCAAGAAGGACATCGCGGGTGCGATCGTTCAGCACGCGCTGTCTCTCAAATAGGCGGCCCGTGCAGCTTCGGTAACGCGCGACGCACTTCATTCGCGAAAACGCGGCAGCTGGCTCCGTTTCCCTCTCCGAACGGCTCGGCCCTGAGCGTGCAACGCAAACCGCGCGGGGGCTGAACGCATGAAACTCTGGATCTGCCGTGGGACGGTCGTTGCTCTGCTGTGCGCTGCGCCGGCATTCGGCGTCACGTATCAACCGGACGCACCTGGCGTGAACGGGTTCCGCACGGTCGACAAGATCACCTGGAAGGACTCGAAGGGGCTCGATCGCGAGTTCTACTTCGCGAAAGATTTTCCCAACGCGGTGGTGCCCGGCATCAAGGGCTACGTGACGCGGCTCACCTGGCAGCCCGACGTCGCTTCGGCGCGCATCATCGCGGAAGAAGATCCTTCGGCGATCAACGCGTCGAACGCCCAGGGCTGGGGCACCAACGTGATGCACATGCACTACAGCCAGTACGGCGGCACCCACCCGGTGTTCGGCGCCGGGCTCAGCGCGACCACCAACAAGCGTGACGGCTTCGACTTTCAGCAGACGCCGGTGCTGCTCGGCGCGCATCACCTGATCTTCCGCGTCACCTACAAGCAGTACACGACCCTGCAGAAAGCCACGCCCGACGATCGCAAGTGGGTACGGGTGACCACCGATTGGTTCATCGCCGACGGGCTCGATTACGTGGTGTTCGCGCACACCATCGACGCTTCGGCGGGCATCGACAGCGACCCCGAGCGCTTCCTGAACAACACCCTGGCGCCGTACTCGCTGGTGGTGCCCGCCAGTTGGAAGGGCACCACCGACTGGGCGGGTGGCACCGGCGGGCCCGACGGCCAGAGCTTCGGCGACTTGAAGGTCTTCACCACCAGCGACATGAGCAACTGGATCTACGGCAGCACCAACACCATTCCTTTCATCTGGCAGTGGGTGACCCCGCTCTCCGGCCGAGGTGATGCCGAAGCGGCCTTCGTTCAGACCGAGACGTACACGCAGAAACGCGCCGGAGAAGGGTTTGCCGGGGGCCAGAACGCGCAAGGCACCCGCATGCCGGTGTACCCGGATTTGAACGGCTCCGAATATTCGTACCAGATGAACTTCTTCGACGGGTACGGCAGCAAACGCATGACCTGGGGCACGCAGTTCGGCTTGCTCTACGGCGGCGGCGGCGCGACGCGCGGCTACCAGAACTACTCGTTGGCGATGAGCATGGGGAAGTACACCGACCACGGCGCCGCCGACCTGCTGCGCGAAACCGAAGACATCCACAACGGCATGCTGCAGGTGCAGGCCGTCATCGGCTCGCTGGTCACCTCGGGCAACGAAGGCAGCGGCAACGCCACTTCGAAGACGTACTCGCCCGCCGGCTACAACCACGTGTACCGCACGTGGGAAGCCCACGCGTCGGCCAACACCGTGCGGCTGCGCTTCGACCTGGGCGCGGGCCAGTACAAGCGGCCCACCATCGTGGTGCGCGGCTTCACCGGCACCGGCGCGAACGTGACGCTCAACGGTTCGCCTGCCGCGGTGTCCACCACCCTCGATGATGCAGGTGATGCGCTCTGGGTGACGTTGCTCACCACGCTCACCGGCAGCAACACCATCGAGATCGGCACCGGCACTCCGGGCACGTGCACGCCCAACACGAACCCGTGTGGACCGGATGGGTGCGGTGGTTCGCACGGTGAGTGCCCCACCACCTGCACGCCCAGCTGCGCGCCGGGAAGCTGCGGCAGCAACGGGTGTGGAGGCAGCTGCGCGTGTGCGAGTGGCGCGGTCTGCCTCTCCAACGCGACGTGTTGTCAGCCCAACACCCTGGCGTGTGGTGCTGATGGGTGCGGAGGCACGCGCTCCTGCGCCAGCGGCTCGGTGTGTCTGGCGAACGGAACGTGCTGCCAGCCGAACAACGCGCTGTGCGGCGCTGATGGTTGTGGTGGCACGCGCGGTACGGGGTGGGACCCGGGCTTCGGCACGGTCTCGTCATCACCCACCACCACGCGGGTGCAGTACTCGGTGTTGGATGGCACGGTGTCGACGTTGCGGCTCGAGGTGAGCGGTTCGCCGGTGCGCACCATCAACCTGACCACCCGCACGTCGTTGAGCGGCGGCGGCGCGCGTTTCACGGCCAGCAACGTCTCGCCCGGAATTCCGTCGGGCAGCACCGTGCGGCTGCGCGCGACGTCGAGCACGAGGTCGGCCAACAGCACCTGGTTCCGCTACCTGCAGGCTTCACCCACGCTCGATTGCGCGGTGGCCTGCGTGCCGAGCTGCTTGCCCAACACCTGCGGGAGCGATGGCTGCGGCGGCGTCTGTGGTTGCGGCACGGGCACCTGCACCACCAACCTCACCTGCTGCCAGCCCAACACCAACACCAACACCTGCGGGCCTGATGGGTGCGGGGGTGATCGCGGTGCGTGTCCTCCCACGTGCACGCAGGGCGATGGCGATGGTGACGGGGTGTGCGACGATCGAGACAACTGCAGGGGCTGTTGGAACTCCGACCAGGCCGATGCAGATGGTGATGGGCTGGGCGACTGCTGGTTGTGCGATTGGTGCAGCGGGCCGGGCACCGACACCGACTGGGACAGCCTGTGCGATGGCCGCGACAACTGCCCAGCGTCGTGGAACCAGAGCCAGGCGGATGAGGATGGTGACGGCGTCGGCAACGCCTGCGACTCGAGTCCGTGAGTGTTCAGCGCGAGCTCCTGGGGCTGGTGGGGCTCAGTAGTCGACGAGCTGAATCGGGCGGTTCTTCCTCGTGTGGTAGATGGCGAAGTCACTGTCGAGCGTGAAAACCGAAGCGTCAGGCATCAACTCGACGAGCCGCACCAGGCAGGCATCCGCAAGCGACATGGGCACACTGGCGAAGCGTGTCATCAAGACATCGAGGTCGTGAGCCTGAGGCTCAATTGCCAGGGGAACGCGCAGCAGCCCATCGCGAACCATCGCCAGCACTGCTTTCGGCCCCTTCTGCACGCCTCGAAGGAGGTACATCGCCTCGGTCAGGACGGGCTCCACGGTCAGAAGCGGAACCGGCAGGACCTGCAGGGCGGCCTTCACTCGCGCGTGGAGCCGCTCTCGCCGGTTCAGCAACGCCACGAGGGGACCCGTATCGAGCAGAACCGGAGGCTTCAACGACCGAAGCCCTTCAGGTGCTTCGGGTTGGTCGCCAGGTCGCCGGGCCCTGAATCCAGGCAGCCGATGAATTCACGCGCGGCCTCACCGAACGACGCGCTTTCACCCGGCGCGTACCCCTCGATGGCTTCTCGAACGACTGCGGAGACCGTCGATTTCCGGCTCCGGGCGAGCTTGACCAACCGCGCACTCAGGGCCGCAGGCACCTTGATGGAGAGGGTCTTCATGCCACTCGAACGTGCGGTATGACGAGACATGCTCAAAGTATGACGCCGACTTCCCTCGATGAGAAGTGCCGGCTCATGGTACGCGCGGGCTGAGGCGCGTTTGAGTTCAAGTCCCCCCACATTGTCGCGGCGCATTGCCGGGTGGCTCGTGCCCACGGCCCCCGAGCCCATTCGTGCCGAGGTGGAGCGGCGTCAGCTCGTGCGCATTCAGCAGCACGTGCCGATGATCTACGCCATCTCTTCGCTGAACACGTTGATCGTCATGGCCGTGTGCGCGCACCGGGGCATCGATGTTCGCTCCTACGCGTGGATGTCGTCGCTGGTCGTGCTCGCGGTGGTGCGATCGACGATGTGGCTGCGCAGCTCGCCCGCTGCGCTCACGCCTGCGCAGGTGTCGGTCTCGTTGAAGCGGTCGGCCTGGGTGGCGGTCGCGACGTTGCTGGTCGTCGGCGTGTTCACCACGTGGACTTTCATCGCGGGCACGTTCTCGCGCTCCACCCTCATTCCCATCTCGTTGGCGTTCGGCTCGATGTCGATCGCGCATTGTTTCGCCACGCTGCGGCCTTCGGCAGTGGCGGCGCTCACGCTGGGCATCGTGCCGATCTCGGTCGCGATGCTGGTGGTCGGTGAGTTCGACGCGAAGGTGCTGGGGGTGAGCATGCTCAGCATCGCGGTCTTGATGATTCGGTTCGTGGCCAGTCAGTTCGATCAGCTGGTCACCGAGCTGGAGCTGCAGAGCGAGGTGCACACGCTGGCGAACACCGATGCGTTGACGGGCCTGCTCAACCGGCGCGCGCTCATGGCGGTGATGGAGAAGGCGCTGACCGGCGGTCCTTTCGCGATCGCGCTGCTCGATCTCGACGGCTTCAAGAGCGTCAACGACCGGCTCGGTCACCTCTCGGGTGATGCGCTGCTGCAGGTGGTGGGGCAGCGGCTGGTCTCCAGCTGCCGTGCGAACGGCACGGTCGGGCGCCTCGGTGGTGACGAGTTCGTGGTGGTGTTCCACGGCGTTCAGGGCGAGGCCGACGTGAACGGCCGGGTCACGGCGCTGCTCAAGGAACTGTGTCAGCCCACCGAGTTGGAGGGTGAGTCCGTGCCAGTGCGTGCGAGCCTGGGATTCGCGCTCTTCCCGCGCGACGGCGACACGAGGACTGCGTTGATGGGCGCGGCGGACCGGGCGCTGTACGCCAACAAACGAAGCAGCCGCAGCACCAGCACCGACAGCCTCGACACCCTCGACAGCCTCCCTCTCCCCGAGGGGGAGAGGGTCGGGGAGAGGGATTAAAACCTCACCGACATGCAGGTGAGCGCGCCGTCCATCTTCGCCACCTCGCTCTGATTCAAGACGACCGTCGTCACACCGAGTCGTTCCAGCAGTCCACGCGTGCGGGGAAACCCATCTGCGAGGAGCACGGTGCCGTTCACCCACAACACGTTGGCGGCGTACGCCTCGTCTTCGGGTACCACGACTTGCTGAAAGCCGCTGAACTCCGGCCGGGTCGAAAGTCCTGCGGTCAGCACGAGCAGCTCAGATCCTGCGGCAGTCACGCTGCTCTTCAGGTGCAGTCCTGCATGCACCGGAATCGCCGCGACGGAATAGCCGTGGGGTTTGAGCAGCACCCCGAGTTGAGCGGCGCCTTCGGCGTTCGTTCGTTCGCTCAGTCCGACGAAGACGTGTTTGCCCAGCTGCAGCACGTCGCCGCCGTCGAGGGTCGCGGGCGCGGTCAGCCGGGCGAGCGGACGGAACTGCGCGATGGTCGAGGACAGCGCTTCTGCTTCGGCGCGGCGTTGAGCGGCTCCCGGCCTGGTGACGATCGCAAGCTCGGGGAAGACGAGCGCGGCGTCTTCGACGAACCAGGCGTCGGGGTGGGCTTCGAGCGGGGGAAGTTCTGTGAGTTGAAGGCCGAGGTCTTTCAGCGCTTTCACGGAGGCGGCGTGTTGCGACAGCAGCTTGGCGTGATCGGGCTTTCCCAGGGTGACCGTGGTCAGGCCTTCGGCTGCGTTGGGGCCAGGTGTTCTGACGATGGCTCGAGTGAACATGGTTCGGCCCTCACCCCGACCCTCTCCCGAAGGGAGAGGGAGTTCGTTGATTCAAGGTGCGACGTCGCACGTCGCTTCACCCGCGCGGAACTTCTTCGTCTTCGGCGCGTTCAGGTCGACTTCGACTGGAACGGCGAGCAGCGCGGAACCCGGCAACAGCTTCTTCCCGTGAAAGGCAGCGCCGCAGTCGGGCGGCTTGAGCTCGAGGGTGGCGGGGATCTTGGTGTCTTCGCGCAGCTGCTTCCAGCAAGTCTCGGCTTCGGCTCCGACCGGGTCGCAGGTGGCGGGGATGCCTTCGTTGAAACGCAGCCAGAGGCTCGCTCCGTCGGGATGAAAGGTGACTGGCTTCTGCATGCTGCGTTCGACGTCGAGCAGCATCGCGCCGGTGGTGGCGGAGAAGACGCGCAGGCCCACGCGATCGCCGAAACCATCTGCGCTCGTGGCGAAGATGAAGTCACCGCGGGTGCCGTCGACGGAGCCGTAACCGCCCACGCCCTCGAGGTGGATGACGTCGGCGTCGCTGCCATCACACGGCGGCATTGCGTCTGAGGTCTTCTTCTTGAGCCAGGCGTCGCGTGCGCCCTTGAGGCCGGGGTCGTTGACCTCGACCAGCATCACCTTGCCCAGGTCGAAGCAGCGCACGGTGACGGTGCCCTTGGTGAGCTCGCTGGGGCCCAGCTTGCCGATCTGCGACTTCTTCGGCTTGTCGAGGCCTTCGATGGCGGGTCGGGGGGCTGCGGTGAGCAGCAACAGCGTGAACAGCATCATGGGCCCACCCTAACCCCGCGAGACGTCAGCCGAGTGAGCGACGAAACGCAGAAGCTATTGACGATAGCCAATTGGCTACTTATATAAGCTTCATGAACAACGCACTCCACGACCGCGCGACCCCGCCGACTCGCTTCCTCAACCGGCCTGATGGACGGGTCGCCTACGACGTTCAGGGGGAAGGGCCGCTGCTGGTGCTCGTTCCGGGCATGGGCGATCTCCGCGCGGGCTACCGCTTCCTCGCCCCGGCACTCGTTCGTGCTGGCTACAAGGTCGCGACCACCGACCTGCGTGGCCACGGTGAGAGCGACGCCTCGTTCTCGACTTACGGCGACCCGGCGACGGCAGGAGACATCAGCGCTCTCATCGTTGAGCTCGGCGGGCCGGCCGTCATCGTCGGCAATTCACTGGCGGCAGGAGCGGCGGTCATCGTCGCTGCCGAGCACCCGGAGCAGGTTTCTGGCCTGGTCCTGGTCGGGCCCTTCGTTCGGAACCCTCCGGCGAGCGCACTGATGCTGGCGATCTTCCGCGCGATGATGGCGCCGTTGTGGGTGGCGGCCATGTGGAAGTCGTACCTGCCGACCCTCTACGCGGGGAAGAAGCCTGCCGACTTCGAGGCGTACCGCACCTCCGTCATCGCGAGCTTGAAGCGGCCTGGTTACGGGAAGGCCTTCTCGCAGACCACCCGCCAGACCACGCATGCCCCGGCCGAAGCGCGGCTGGGTGACGTCAAGGCGCCAGTGCTGGTGATCATGGGCGAGCGCGACGCCGACTGGAAAGACCCCGCCGCCGAAGCGAAGTGGATCGGTGAAGCACTGCGCGGCGAAGTCGTGATGGTGCCCGAAGCGGGTCACTACCCCCAGTCGCAGCAGCCTGAGCTCACCTCCGACGCGGTCATCGCGTTCCTCACGAAGGTGGCGCCTCGTGGCTAGGGCCGGGCTCAGTCGTGACGGCGTGGTCGAGGCCGCCGCGGAGATGACTGACGAGGTCGGCTTCGGCCGGCTCACGCTGGCAGCGCTCGCCGAACGACTCGGCGTGAAGCAGCCGTCGCTCTACAAACACATCGATTCGCTCGCGGGCCTTCACCGGAGCATCGCGCTGCTCGCCAAACGTGAGCTGGGTGACGTGCTTTCGCGCGCCGCGGTCGGCCGTTCAGGGCCCGAAGCCATCATGGCCATGTCGCATGCGTACCGAGACTGGGCGTTGCTCCACCCGGCTCGCTACCAGGCATCCCAGACCATGGCCGCGCCCGACGACGTCGAGGACAAGACCATTTCGTTGAAGGCAATTCAGATCATCGCCGACGTGCTGACGGCCTACGAGCTCGAGGGCGACGACTCCATCGACGCCATCAGGGCGTTCCGGGCCACGCTGCACGGGTTCGTCTCGCTCGAGACCTCGGGTGGGTTCGCGCTCAAGGCAGACATCAACCGCAGCTTCGAACGGCTGGTGCATGGCTTCACCGTCGCACTCACCCGGTGGACTGAGACGACCGCCCCACGGCCACCGACCCAAAGGGCACCCTGGAAAGCGAGAAAATCATGAGCATCGTCATCAGCACCTTCGGGTGAAGGCGAATTATTGGCCCCTCACCCTGACCC
>JANODF010000097.1:0-6787 GCA_031412555.1 Archangium sp.
CATCGAGAGGGTTGGCTGAAATAGGAATCGGGCTGCGTCACCGGTCTCCCCGAGCCCAGTCGAGGGGGCACTTGCAGCGCGAAGCAGAGGTACTCCCTCGACTGCTCTCGGGAGGACCGGTGTGCGTTCCTTATTTCGATCAACCCTGCGAGGGCAGTCGAGAGCTCTCAGGCGTCGAGCAGCGCCTTCGCCGCCGCGATGGCGTCGTGCGTGCCCGCCAGCGCCAGCGTGTCGCCCGCGCGCAGCACCTCTTTCGCGGTCGGCACCAGCAGCCCTTCATTGCCACGCGCGATGGCGAGCACCGACGCCCCGGTGATGCCGCGCAGGTTGAGGTCGGCCAGTGACCGCCCCACCGCGCCGCTGCTCTCGCGCAGGTAGACCGGGGTCGGCTCGCCCATGCCGGGCAGAATCTTCCGCACCTGGGCCAGCACCTCGGGTGGTGGATCCGTCGCCGGCTGGTTCGTCACGCCGCCTTTCCGTGCCTGGGAGATCAACGCGTCGACGATGGTCTGCGCGCCGGCCTGCACGTGACCTTGCAAGTTCGCCGCGCCCCGCCAGAAGCCAAGGCCCAGCGCGAGCACCAGGGCGGCGAACGCGATGGGGGCGTACACGCCGCCGAGAAATGGCTGCGTCACCGCCAGCAGCGGCAAGCCGGTGATCAACACCATGCCCAGCTGCAGGGTCACCACCAACACGCGCCGGGGCGCCGCGGCGAGATCGAGCGCGCCCGCTTTCACCGCCGGCATCGCGGCCTCGGCGATGGCCAGCCCCAGCCGGCGCGACACCCGCACCACGCCGGTGCCCAGCGGTATCGCCAGCACCGCCGCAGCGACCAGCACCACCACCCGCGCCATGCCCTCGTCGAGGCCCACCCGCTCGTCGATGAAGGCGCTCAGCGGCCCGAGGCCGAGCGCCGTGCCCAGCACCACCAGCAGCAGCAGCCCCGCGTCGAGCACCAGCAACCAGATCAACCGGCGAATGATCATGCCGTGCGTCTTGTCCTGCGGCTTGCTGCGGATCTGCTCGAGCCAGCTGCCGTAGAGCGCCACGAAGGTCTGCAGCGGCGGGGGCATCTTCCGGTCGACGAAGTTCGCCAGCGGGCCGGACGCCTTGATCAACCACGGCGTCATCAACGTGGTGAGCGCCGAGACCGCGACTGCCACGGGATACAGAAAATCCCCGGTCGCCTTCAGCGACAGGCCGAGCCCCGCGATGATGAAAGAGAACTCGCCGATCTGCGCCATGCTCATGCCGGCTTCCACCGAGGTGCGCACGCTGTTGCCGGTGAGGAACGCGCCCAGGGAAACACCGAGCACCTTGCCCACCACCACCACGGTGGTGAGCACCACGATGGCCACCCAGTGCTGGGCGATCAACGCGGGGTCGAGCAAGACGCCCACCGAGACGAAGAAGATGGCCGCGAAGATGTCGCGCACCGGCGTCACCAGACGCTCGATCTCGTGGTGCTCCCCCGACTCCGCGATGAGGGAGCCCGCGATGAACGCGCCCAGCGCGACGGAATAGCCGAGCTCGTGCGCGAGCAGGGAGACCGCGAAGCAGAAGCCGACGCTGGCCACCAGGGTGGTCTCCGGGCGGCCGAGCCGGTTCACGAAGCGCACGGCGCGCGGAACGACGAGCAGCCCCACCGCCACCAGCCCCACGAGGAACGCTGCCAGCTTGCCGGTGGTCGCCGCCATCGTCGCCGCCGAGAGCCCCGTGCCGCTGGCGATCGCGGTGAGCGTGGCCATCAACAGAATCGCCACCAGGTCTTCGACGATGAGCACGCTCACCACCAGCTCGCGCAGGGGCTTGCGCACGTTCTGCTCTTCGAAGGCCTTGGCGATGATGGTGGTGCTGGAGATCGCCATGATCGAACCCGCGAACAGGCTCTCCAGCGTGGTCCACCCGAAGGCCTGACCGGTGACGAAGCCCAGCCACAACATCAAGCTCGACTGCAGCACCGCGGTGAGCCCGGCGGTGGTGGCCAGCTTGAACAACTTGCCCAGGCTGAACTCGAGGCCCAGCGAGAACATCAGCAGGATGACGCCGAGCTCCGAGAGCGTCTCGACGACCTTGCGATCAGCGAAGAGCGGAAAGGGAAAGTTCGGGCCGATGAGGAAGCCCGCCAGGATGTAGCCGAGCACCACCGGCTGCTTGAGCCGTTGGAAGAGCACCGTGGTGACGGCCGCCACGCCGAGCACCGTGGTGAGCGCGACGAGAAATGCATGCGCATTCATCCCTCGCAACTAACGCGACGGGTACCCGATGGCTGGCGCACGATTTGCGATCTTCAGTGCAGCGTTTCGTTGGCCGGGCGAGCCACCCACGCCGTCAGCTCGGAGGGCCCCTGCACGGCGTCCGTCCACTTCGAGCGCAGCAGGGCCGCGATGATCAGCACGAGCACGATCCACCCCGCGGGGCCGAAGGCGGCCGAACGCATGCCCGCATCGACGCCGTTCATCACGTAGGGAAGGCCGGCCGCGAGCGTGAGCGTGGTGTTGGCGAGCACCACCGGTACGAGGCTGCGCGAGACGAGACGCAACCAACCGAAGAGCGTTCCCAACAAGACGCAGGTGACGATGAACCCCAGGCTTCGGCCGATGGCGTCGAGCTCCCCGGAGCTGGTGAAGAACAACACCGGCGCGTACCAGAGCCCCCACACCGCGCCGTGCAGCACCAGGCCCTTCCACCGGCCAAAACGTTCCATCGCGCGCGCCAGGAAGTACCCGCGCCAGCCCACTTCTTCGGCGACCGCCTGCACCCAGATGAGGGGAAGGGTGGCCAGAAAGGCCGCGAAGATCGTCAGCAACGACCACCCCGCGGGTGGGGACGCCAGCAGCTCTGCTTCGGCCACGCCGTGAAACTCCGCCAACACCCCGGCCGTCACCAGGAGCGAGGCGACCAGCATCGCTGCGCCCGTCAGCGCGATCGCGCCCAGTCCGCCGACCAGGCTGAACACGTGCGGGCTCGGCCGCAGGCCCAGGTCGAGCCGGCCCGGAGGGTCGATCCACCGGCGCACCACCCAGGTGGCCACGATGGGCTGCCACCCCATGGTGAGCGCGTAGAGCAGCGTCGAGGTGAACAGGCGCGTGCCGAGGGGGGCGGGCGCGATGCTCAGCTCGAACACCCGCAAGGTCGCGGCCACGAACCAGGATCCCAGAAAACACAACGCCACGAAGAGCAGCACCCCCGCGGTGGCCCGGCCTCGTTCATCACGGCTCATCCCTGTTCATCCCCCGCAGGGAACGGCTTCGCCGGCGATTTCCTCCGAAGGAACGGACGCACCGTTCGCATCGAGCGCAGTCGAGATGCCACCTCCGCTTCGTGCGGCAAGTGACCCCTCGACTGCTCCCGGGGTGAACGGTGAGTGGAGAACGACATCGCAGCGAAACCTACTCCGCGTAAGTTACAGAGCTCCATGCAGCTCGTCGTCGCGCCCTTTCACCGCTTCAGCACGCTCTTCGTCTCGAACGTCTTCCTGCTCGACGGCGGCAAGGGTGATCGGTGGCTCATCGACTGCGGGCACTGGACTGAACGCTGGCAACTGGGCGCGGAGCTGCGGCGCACCGGGCTGCGTCCCTCCGAGCTGACCGGTGTGTTGCTGACGCATCGCCACTCGGATCACGCGGGCAACGCGGCGTGGTTGCAGCGGGAGTTCGGGGTGAAGATCTACGCGCACCGCGCCGATGCCGAGGTGCTCTCCGGTGCGACGGAGCGGTTCGCCCTGGGCAAGAAGGGCAACCTGCTGCAACGCACGCTGGGCGCAGTGGAGAACCGCTGGCCCGCACAGGTGAAGGTCGATCACGCGCTCGAAGAAGGCGAGACGATCGCCGGCCTCGAGGTGCACCACGTGCCCGGTCACACCGAAGGTTCGGTCTTCTATCGGCACGAACGCACCAGCTGCCTGCTCACCGGAGACACCTTGCTCACCGCGCGCCCGCCGCTGGCCCTGGTGATGGACTTCGTGCCTCCGTACGAGGCGTACTCCATCGATCTGAGCCAGGCGCACGGCTCGCTCGACGCGTTTCACGCCGCGGGGTTTCCGTACGAACACGTGCTCGCAGGTCATGGGCAGCCGTTGGTGGGGGATGCCCGTCGCAGGGTGATGCGCGCGCTGGAGACCCTGCCCCGCGCGTTGCCTGCTGGCGCCCGGCCTCACACGCGCTGACCCACCCACGTCCGAAGACCCAGAGGCGGCACCGACCCTTCGCGTATTCGAAGTGGCGAGGCTAGATCTGGGGGCGTGCCCGCGGTCTGGAACCACATCGAACGTTTCCTGATCCCGCCGGCGCTCGCTGGTGACTGGCGCACTCGCTTCTTCATTCGCACGTGGGCGTACGGCCTCGGCTTCGGGCTGGTCTTCGGCCTGGTCGCCTTGAAGCAGCAGCTGTGGTGGCTGGTGCTCGCGCAGGCCTACCAGATGGTGAGCGGCATGGTGTGCCTGGTGGTGCTGCGCTTCGCGCCCCTGCGACTGGCCACGCATCTTTCGCTCGCGCTCATCTCCCCGTTCCTCGCTTCTGCCGGCTTGCTGCAGAACCCGCCCAACCCGATGACGCCGGTGTTCCTGCTGCTGGTCCCCCTGCTCGCGAGCTTCATGCTCTCGGGCTGGGAGCGCCGCTTGTGGCTGGCCATTGCCATGGTGCTCGGCGGCGCCGCGGAGTGGATGATGGTCTCCGGCTACCACCTGCAGGGGCCGCTCCGGCCGCATCACGGCGTGGTGCAGGCGCTCAACCTGGGCGCGCTGATGTTGCTGGTCGTCTCGTTCGTGCGCTGGTTCGACGGCGTGCGCCAGGAGACGCTGGAACGGCTGGAGGCCGCCAGCCGCGCGCGCACCATCTTCCTCGCCAACGTCAGTCACGAGATCCGCACGCCGATGAATGGCGTGCTGGGCCTCACCGAGCTGGTGCTCGGCGGCGCGCTCGAACCAGAACAGCGCAGGCGCATCGAGCTGGTGCAACGCAGCGGGCAGACGTTGATCACCTTGATCGACGATCTGCTCCTGGTCACGCGCGCTGAGAGCGGCCGCCTGGTGCTCTCGCCACGCCCCGTGGAGCTGGAGAAGCTGGTCGCGGACATCGTCGAACTCTTCACGCCGGTGGCGCAGGAGAAGGGGCTCACGCTCAGGTCGACCGTCGCGCCTTCGGTGCCACAGTGGCTGTTGCTCGATGGCGTGCGCTTGCGGCAGGTGCTCAGCAACCTGTTGGGCAACGCGGTGAAGTTCACCGAACGGGGAGAGGTGGTGGTGCAGCTCGAGGCGCGCGCGGGGCGGCTGGTGCTCACCGTGAAAGACGAAGGGCTGGGCATCACCCCTGAGGTGCTCGCGCGGCTGTTCCGTCCCTTCGAACAAGGCGACGACTCGACCACCCGGCGCTTCGGCGGCTGGGGGCTGGGCCTCGCCCTCTCGCGGCAGTTGATCGAAGCGATGGGTGGCACGTTGACGGTGAGCTCGCGCGTGGGCAACGGGAGTGAATTCACCGTCGACCTGCCGTCGGTGTTGGCCGAAGTGGAAGTGGCCCCCGAGCTGCCCGCGTCTCGGGCCATGGTGTCTTCGCGGCGCGTGCTGGTGGTCGACGACAACCCCATCAACCTGCTGGTGGCGCGTGGTCTGGTGGAGAAGGCCGGCTACTCGGTCGAGGTGGCGCACAATGGCCGCGAAGCCGTCGATGCAGTGGACCGTGAAGAGTTCGCGTTGGTGCTGATGGATTGTCAGATGCCGGAGATGGATGGGCTCGAGGCCACCCGGCGCATTCGCGCTTCGCCCAACCGGTCGTCGACGCCCATCGTCGCGTTGACCGCGTCGGGCCTGCCGGAAGAGCTCGCTGCCTGTCTGGCGGCGGGCATGGATGACTGTCTGGTCAAGCCGGTGTCGGCCAGCATGCTGCAACGGGCGTTGAGCCGGGCTCGCTGACTTCGATGCGTGAGCGGAGTAGCAAGCAGGTCATGAGCCTCTCTGCCGAAGACACGTTCAATCTCGAAGTGCTCAAGCTGATGCTCCACGTCGCGTGGGTCGACGGCGAGGTCGAGCAGCATGAACTGAACATGGTGATGGGCCTGGGCCGCAGCTGGTCGGTGCCTGAGCAGCCGTTGCACGATCTGATGGTCGACGTGAGGGCGGGGCTCAAGCCGGGTGAGCCTGACTGGGCGCTGCTGAAGACGCGCAGTGATGACGCGATCACCGCGGCGCGGGCGTTGGTGTTGGCCGATGGCAAGGTGAAGCCGGAAGAGTCGGCGCTGCTCAAGAAGGTCGTGGCGTCACTGAGCTGAGCGCAGAGCCCACGGCCGAGCCGCGTAGCTGACGATCACGTCAGCGCCCGCTCGTCGAATCGCCACCAACGATTCTTCGAGTGCGCGATCGAAATCCATCAACCCCGCATCACCCGAAGCGCGCAGCATCGCGTACTCCCCCGACACCTGGTACGCGAACAGCGGCAAGTCGGTCGCCTCGCGTGCATCGCGAATGAGATCGAGGTTGGTCATCGCGGGCTTCACCATCACTGCGTCTGCGCCTTCGGCCACGTCGAGCAGCAACTCCCGCCGCGCCTCGCGCCGATTGCCCGCGGGCATCTGGTAGCTCTTGCGATCGCCGAACCCAGGCGCCGAGTGCGCCGCTTCACGGAACGGTCCGTAGAACGCGCTCGCCATCTTGATCGCGTAGCTGAGGATCGACGTCTGCGTGAGGCCCGCTTCATCCAGCCCGCGCCGCATCGCCGCGATGCGCCCGTCCATCATGTCGCTGGGGCACACGAAGTCGACGCCCCACTTCGCGAGCAGCACCGCCATCTCGGTG
>JANODF010000098.1:0-23340 GCA_031412555.1 Archangium sp.
CGACCGGCGGTGGCGGCGGCTCGACGGGCGGTGGCGGCGGCTCGACCGGCGGCGGTGGCGGCGTGACCGGCGGTGGTGGTGGCTCGACGGGCGGTGGCGGCGGCTCGACCGGCGGTGGCGGCGGCGCGAGCTGCACCGACGAGTGTCCCGCGGTCGCGAACCGCGATTGCAGCGGCGCCGGCTTCCGCATCTGCGGCAACCTCGACGCCGACTCGTGCCTCGAGTGGTCGCCGGTGACGGCCTGCATGCAGGGCGAAGTCTGCATGAGCGGCACCTGCACCATTCCCTGCGTCGATGAATGCACCCTGGCCGGCGCCACTCAGTGCAGCGGCAGCCTGGTGCAGACCTGCGGCAACTCGGACGCCGACGCGTGCCTCGAGCTGAGCAGCCCCACGGCGTGCGCGAGTGGTGGCACCTGCATGGCGAACCTCTGCCAGGCGCCCAACGCCCCTGAAGTGCGCCTGCTCTCTCCTCAAGGCACGGTGCAGTCGACCCAGGGCCGCATGCACACGCTGCTGGCCGACGCGACGCCAGTCGCCGGCCGCACGCTGGTGCGGGTGGAGTACTTCGCCAACGGTATGAAGGCCGGTGAGACCACCGCCTCGCCGCACCAATTCGTCTACACGGTGCCCACCAGCGCGGCGACGGGCTCCAGCATCTCGGTGCAGGCGCAGGCCATCGACAACACGGGCACGCGCGGCTTCTCGCAGCTCGCCACGCTCTCGGTGCGCAACGACATGCCGGTGGCCAACTTCACCGCCACCATCGTCAACAGCAACGTGGTGCAGGTCGACGCCAGCGCGGTCACCGACACCGAGACGGCCGCGGCACAGCTCGAGGTCTGTTGGGATTGGGACAACAACGGCACCTGCGAGACGGCGTACAGCACCACCAAGCTCGCCACGAACACCTTCACCACCTCGGGCACCTTCACCATCGGCATGAAGGTGCGTGACGCGGCGATGCAGGTCACCAGCACCACCCGCATGGTCTCGTTCGCCGACGTGCAGTACCTCGGCGGCGCCAACGTGATGACCACCACCTGGTACGGCACCATCGTGGTCACCGGCGATCTCACCGTGCCGGCCGGCCAGACGCTGACCATTGCTTCGGGCACGCAGGTGCTCTTCGTGCGGCAGGATCAGAACAACGACATGATCGGTGATCACACCATCACGGTCGCGGGCACGCTCCTGGTGAACGGCACCATGGCCGCCCCGGTGCTCTTCAGTGGGCAGGGCGCCACCGGCAAGGTGGCCGGCTCGTGGGATCGCCTGCAGCTCACCGGCGCGGGTTCGATCATCAACTACGCCATCATCGAGTACGCCGACGTGGGCCTCGACGTGCGCGGGAACGCGCAGGTCACCAACACCATCATCCGCAACGCCAAGAACGACTGCATCTCGGTCAACAACGGCGACAACGCCAGCTTCACCGACCTCACCGCCACGCTCTGCGCGGGCGAAGGCATCGAGGTGATCGCGGGCAGCACCGGCGTCACCCTCACGCGGTTCGCCGCCACGCAGAACGGGCAGCGTGGGCTCCACGCGTCGGGCGTCAGCACCGTCACCGTCGACGCTTCGACCTTCGAGAACAACGTGTGGGAAGGCGTGCTCGCCCAGTCGAGCACGGTGAACCTGGCGAACTCGACCGTGGCCTCCAACCAGCGCGCGGGCATCACCTACCTGGGTAACGCGAGCGGCACCGTCACCCGCAACCAGATCCGCGCGAACGCCCGCGAAGGTTTCCGCGTGGAAGACGACGCGAGCGGTACGCCCACCCCGGTGGCGAACCTGAACAACATTCACAGCAACGCGACGGTGGCCTCGGGCACGGCTGAGATCGTGACCTCCACCCTGACCGCCAGCTCGACGTACCAGACCACCGGCACCTCGACGACCTTCACGGCGCCGAGCGGCAAGACGATCTCCCGCGTGCGGGTGACCTACAGCGAGACGGACAGCTCGACCAACTACGTGACCGCCAGCGTGCAGAACGGCGCGGGCACCGTGCTCTCCACCCTCAACACGTCGGTGAGCAACCAGTGGCTCTACCTCCCGGCGGGCGTCACGGCGGTGCGGTTGAGCATCTACGACAGCGGCTACTCGGGAGCGACGGACACCATCAGCCTGAACCAGATCGAGCTGCTGGGCACGGGCGCCGTCGACGTGGTGGCCGCGACGCTCGCCGGCACCGTCGACCTGCAGAACAACTACCTGGGCACCTTCCCGAACGTGTTGTCGCGCGTGAGCATGGGCCGCAACACCGCGCTCGACCTGCAGGGGTTCACCGGCGTGCTGTTCGACTCGACCTTCGATCGCGGGCCGTACAAGTCGGGCACGGTCAACACGCAGACCTGGTCGGGGCTCGTCTACGTGACCGGCAACGTCACCATTCCCGTGGGGCAGGCCGTGACCGTGAACGCGGCCGCGCAAATCCGCTTCGTGAAGCACGATCAGAATGGAGACGGAGACGGCGACTTCACCCTCACTGCCAACGGCAAGCTCGACGCGAACGGCTCGATGACCACCCCGGTGATCGTCGGCGTGCTCGCACCCGGAACGGGCAACGGCTTTCAGAAGGTCGTGCTCGGGGGTGGCGCAAGCAACACCAGCACCTGGAACAACGTGACGGTGGCCAACGGCAAGACGGCCGTGGAGCTGCGCGGCGCCAGCACGCTCAACCGGGTCACCGTGACCGGCGGCAGCGACCTGGCCGTCTCGTTGGTCGGGGCCCACAACGCCACCCTCACCGACGTGGTGGTGACGGGCGGGTTGAGCGGCATCGTGCTCAACAACTCCGACACGGTGACCATCACCCGGCCCGACGTGCGAGGGGCGGCGCGCATCGGCCTCGAGCTGCACACCGGCTCCACCGGGGTGATCGTGAATCGCGCCTTCGTCTCCACCAGCCTGGTGGGCATGGCCTTCTCCATGGGCTCGACCGCCACGGTGGAAGACTCGACCATTCGTGACAACACCGGAGACGGCGTGCAGGTGGTCGATGCGTCGCCGACGATTCAGTACTCGCTCGTCACGTACAACGGAGGGAGCGGCTTCGAGCTCTGGGGCTCGGGCACCACCACCGCCCGGTACAACGTGTTGAAGTTCAACAACGGCACGGGCCTCTCCGCGTGGACGCAGGCGAGCGGTTCGCCCACGCCGCTCTTCCAGACGAACAACGTGTTCGCCAACGGGGTGATGGGCTCGTACCGGTCGGCCTTCGTGCCGCAGACGCTGACAGCGAGCTCGACCTACCAGACCACGGGCACCTCCGCGGTCTACACCGCGCCGGTCGGCAAGACGATCCGCCGGGTGCGCGTGACGTACAGCGAAACGGACAGCTCCACGAACTACGTGACCGGCACCATCCAGACGGGCTCGGGCACTCCGTTGATCACCTTGTCCACCAGCTCGACCAACGGCTGGCACTACCTGCCCGCGGGCACCACGACGGTGCGCCTGAGCATCTACGACTCGGGCTACTCCGGCGCGACCGACACCATCAGCATGAGCCTGCTGGAGACCGAGGGGCAGGAGGCCACTGGCCTCGAGGCGATGATCGCCACCGATACGGGAACGACTGACGCCCGCTTCAACTACTGGACGGCGATCATCACGGACGTGCCGATGAAGATCCACGAGTCGCGGATCGGGTCGATCGACTACTCCGGCTACACCGGCGCGGAGTACCCGTCGGGCACGGTGATGCAGATCGGCCCGCGCCCGTAGCTCAACTGCGCAAAGCAGTCTCACGCATCATCGGAACCACGATGGCCTCGAGGCCGGCCAACACGGCCCGGCCGATGGGCCGCCCACTCGCCAGCGAAGCGACGGCCGCGAGCGCCGCCGCCACCTGGAGCAGCTCCATCTCGGTCATCTCGCGAGGTGAGCCGTCTTCCAGCCGAAGCACCCGGGGGTGAAACGCCTCCTCGAAGGCGAGGCCGACCATCTCGCTGACCACCCCGGGCCGCGGGTCGAGCGCGAGAATGAACGCATCACCGAGCCCATCGTCGTCGCCGCGTTGGCTCCTGCTGCGCTCGTACGCGGCAAGATCAGGAAGGATGGACAGACTGGGCGGCCGCCCCAGCGTTCCGCCGACCAGCAACACGCGCGTCGAGCCCGGATCGTTGCTGAAGGTCACGCTGAGCGGCGTGTTGGTATTGAACTGCTGCCACGGCGCCGCCCCCACGAAGATCGCGCACGCCCGCAACCACACCTCGCCCGCGGCGGAGAACGCCAACGGCCCCAGGGTCTCCTGATTCACCAGCCCCACCAGGGTCTGCGCTGCGAGCGAGTGCACCGTCTCGGGGACCGGCTCGACGCGCCAGCCGTACTGGCTGCCGAACTCCGCCAGCGACGCGCAACACGAGGCCCGCGCGTCCTTGAGCTCCAGCGCCACTTCCCGGCGCGCGTCGTCTCGGCGCTGCATCACGCGCGACTTCACCTGGCGGCTGTTGGTGTCGACCGAGAAGGCCAGCCAGCACTCCCTGCTGCGGTGGAAAATCGGGCCGCACTCCATCACGTAGATCATCGTCGCTCTCTCCGGGGCGTGATTGCCCGCGGCAGCGCTCCAATGCAGCGCCCCTGCCAGACAGGGCGAACGTGCGGTTCGAGAGCAGGTTCTCGCGAGCCGAGAGGAGAAGTGGAGCGTCGACTCAGACCGCCACCAGAGACTCAAATCCGTTTGTCCCGAGAGCAGTCGAGAGGCCACTTCCGATACGCTTCGCGCCACCATGAGTTCAAATCTCAACGTCTGGGGCACACTGACCTTTCCCTCCAACGCGCAACAGGCCTGGCATCGCGTCGAACTCGACGAGGGCGCGCCCGAGATCGAGAGCGAGTACGGCAACTACTTCACCGCTGAGATTGAGCGTGAGTCCGTGGCGAACGTGCTCGAGCGGGCTTCAGACGCGATGCACTTCGTTCATCTCGCCAGCGAAGGTGATGCGCTTCACGTGCGAGCGGGTCTGTCCGACGACGACTGGGCGCAGTGGACGGCCGTGCTCGGTGGCCTGGCTCGTGCGGCGGCCCGTGTCGGTGCGACGGGAATTCTCGAGGTCGAGGACGACTGGCAGTTCGTTGGCCGGCTCGAGATCACTCCGGAAGGTGCGAGTTGGGTCGATGCGGAAGATGACGAGTTCGCTGAGGACGAGGAGGGGAAGGAGGCGTTGATCGCCATCTTCACGAAGTCCATGAACCTGTTGGAGGGCGGTGCTCCGAAGAAGAAGGTGGCGCCGAAGAAGAAGGTCGTCGCGAAGAAGAAGGTCGTCGCGAAGAAGACGAAGCCTGCCCCGAAGAAGAAGGCCTCCAAGAAGTGAGTCAGGTCGACGATGAGCCCTGCGGAGCCAGCCTCGCCTGAACTCTGCGCGCGACCTCGCAGAGCACCAGGTTGCACGGCTCGCACCCGCTGTCACAGCAGCGGGGCCATCGCTCCGGCGGCGCCCTGAAGATCGGCCGCACACAGGATCGGTAGTACGTCTGCAGGCCCACTTCATCGCCCGCGGCCGCGATGGCAGCGTCGAGTTGTTCGTCGGTCGGATCAGTCACGGCACTGTCTTCTATGCCCATCCGGCCGGGCCTTGAAGCGCGTGGTGTCGAAGCTCTTCGAGGCGTTGCTCATCGCGAGTAGGCCTCTCGGCTTCGGCCGCAGTCGTGTGTGGATGTTACGGAACTCGCAATCAACTCATTCAGCCACGAGGGCGCAGGCTTCTTCCTTGGTTGTGAGTTCTGTAACAGCTGAGCGGCCTCGCCTTCGCCAGGGCGAGCAACGTGCTCAGCTTCTCAGCACCGCATCCGGCGTGAGCGGCAACACGATCGCCTCCAGCCCGTCGATCACCGCCCGCCCCACCGGTCTTCCCGTCGCCAGTGACGCAGTGGCTGCGAGCGCACACGCCAGATGCAGCAGCTCGTCGGGTGCGATGAGCGCCGCCTTCGATTGCCGCAGGCGCAGCACCACGGGATGAAACGCGGCGCCGTACGCGAGGCCCACCGCATGAGCCATCGCGCTCGCGCAGTCGTCGAAGCCCATGATGAACGCGTCCTCGAAGTGCGGTTCGCCCGAGTTGGAGAATCGTGAATACGCACCTGAATCGGGCAGCATGATCAGGCTCGGTGGAAGGCCTCCAGCTCCACCGATCGCGAGCACGCGCGTGTCGGGCACCTCCTTCGTGAAGGTGACCGTGAGCGGCTGCCGAATGGAGAACGCCGTCCACGGCGCCGTCTCGTAGAAGAGCGCGCACGATCGCAACCAGGCGTCGGCGATGGGCGAGTAGGCGACCATGCCGAGCGTGTCTTCGTTCTCGAGGCCCACCACGGTCTGCGCCGCGAGCTTCAAGACGCGCTCGGGCACCGAGGCCACGCGCCAACCATGCTGACGGCCAAAGTCCGCGAGCGACGCGCAGCAGGAAGCAGGTGCACCCGCGAGCGCCTTGACGACTTCACGCCGCGCGTCCTTGCGCCGGGGCGCCGCGCGCACCTTCGCCTGGTCGTCGTTCAAGTCGAGCGCGAACACCAACCAACTCTCTCGGCCGCGGTGATGCACCGGGCCGCACTCCATGACGTAGATCATGGGGCCGCGCAGTGCAGCCGGCTTGCCAGCGTGACTCGAGGTGCGATTTGAGAGCGGGTTCTCGCGAGCCGAGAGAAGAAGTGGAGCGTTTGCTCAGACCGCCGCGGGAGACCCGCGTCTCAGCGCAGGTAACCCTTCTCGGTGAGCAACGCCTGCAGCGCCCGGAGGATCGACGCCGCCTTCGCCTGGTTCTCCTGCGCGGCCGCGATGCGGGCGACCTCTTCGGAGGTGAAGCCGTCGTTGGCCTCGTCACCACCCTCGTCGAGGAACTCATCGAGCATGGTGTTGGCGGAAGGCGGCTTGTTCATCCACTGCTGCTGCTGCGTGAAACGCGGCGCGTCACTGGCGGCGTCGGGCGTCGACGTGTCGAGCTCGAACACCTCGCCTGACGTGGCCGAGATGTGCGCGTCGCGAGCGCGGTTCTGATTGGCCCGCGTCGCCGGGGGCGCCTTGCCGTGGTAGTGCTTGGCGATCGCCGCGCGGATCTCGTTCTCCGAGGCCACGGCGATCTGCACCCGAACGCCCAGGCGCGACGCGAGCGCATCGATGGTGTCGAGCTCGGTGGGGTCGCTCATCGCGATGGTGGCCGTGCGGTTCTGCAGGCTCACCGGGAAGATGCCGTGCTCGGAGCAGAACGCCGCGTCGATCTTCGAGAGCAGCGCGCCGTCTTTGGGCACCATGCCGAGGTGAATGGTGGGCAGGTTGAGCGCCTTGCTCAGCGTGTTCATCATCGTCTCGTCGTCGCAGAAACCCAGGTCGACGATGATGCCGGTGAGCCGGCCTCCCCACTGCTCGAGCCGCCCCATGGCAGCACGCGCCTGAAACTCGTCGATGACACGAGCCTTGATGAGGAGGTCTCTGAGCTTTGCGACGTTGGTGCGGAGCGCCATGCGCCGCGCAGCTTACTTGCGAGCGTGGTCGAGCGCTTGTTCCCAGCGTCCGGTGGCCTTCAAGACCAGCTCGATGAACTCCCGGGCCGCGCCGTGACCACCTGACCGGTTGGACACGAAATGCACCGCTTCCCGCACCTGCTCGACCGCATCCGAGGGGCAGCCGGACAGGCCAGCCCGGTTCAAAGCCGGGAGATCATTCACGTCGTCCCCCATGTAGGCAGTCTGGGCGGGGGTGACCCCGAGCTCGATGCAGAGCTCTTCGAAGGCGGGGCCCTTCTCGCGGCGGCCCTGGTAGACCTTGGCCAGCTTGAGCTCGGCGGCCCGCACTTCCACGATGGTGGAGCTGCGCGCGGTGAGGATGGCGACGGGCAGACCGGTGAGCCGGGCGAGCACCATGGCGTGGCCATCTTTCACGTCGAAACGTTTCATCGCCTCGCCGGTGGGTCCGTAGAAGAGCCCTCCGTCGGTGAGCACGCCGTCGACGTCGAAGACGATGGCTTTGATGTTTGCTGCGCGGTCAGCCGGCGTCACTTCTGGTGACCCAGCGCGCGGCGGATCGCCAGCACGTCGCGCAGCGTCTCTTCGAAGAGCTCGAAGGTGAGCGAGCAGGGGCCGTCGCACAACGCCTTGTCGGGGTTCTCGTGCACCTCGGTGAACATCGCGTCGATGCCGGCAGCCGCCGCCGAGCGCGCGAGCAGGCCGACGAACTTGCGCTCACCACCACTCTCGCCTTCGCCAGCAGACGGCAGCTGCACCGAGTGCGTCGCGTCGAAGCAGGTGACCAGGCCCGCGTCACGCATCTGCGCGAAGCCGCGCATGTCGACGACCAGGTTGTTGTAGCCGAACGTCGCGCCGCGCTCGGTGCACAGCACGTTCTGATTGCCCGAGTCGAAGGCCTTCTTCGCCTGATGCGCGAAGTCTTTGGGCGCGATGAACTGCCCCTTCTTCAGGTTCACGCCCTTGCCGGTCTTCGCCACCGCGACGATGAGATCGGTCTGGCGCGACATGAAGGCGGGCACCTGGATGATGTCGGCCACTTCCGCGACCGCTTCGACCTGCGAAATCTCGTGCACGTCGGTGAGGATCGCTACGCCCACTTCCTTCTTCACCTTCGCCAGCACGCGCAGGCCTTCGGTCAGACCCGGGCCGCGGTACGACTTGATCGAGGTGCGGTTGGCTTTGTCGAAGCTGCACTTGAACGCGTACGGCACGCCGAACTTCGCGCAGATCTCCTTGAGCTTCTTCGCGTGGCGGATGGCGAAGTCTTCCGCCTCGATGACGTCGGGGCCGGCGATGACGAACAGCGGGTGGCCGGGACCGACGGTGGCGCCTGCGAGGGTGATGGACGGCGTGGGCATGACCACCCCATACCGCAGCAGCTCTCCATGCGAACTGGCGTTTCGAGGGGGCGGTGACTCAGGGCCGTTGATCGACGACCTGCAGGTTGGCCAGACACATCTCGTCGGCGGTGCCTTCGCCCCAGGTGATGGTGGTCGCCCCGGGGTTCTCGAAGGTGCAACGCACGGTCAGGTTGTCGGTCGGCAAGAGCTGCACGGGTTCCTTGAAGACGTAGCTGCCCTGCCAGTGAAAGTCCCACGCGGGAATGTCGAGCAGGGTCGACTCGACGCCGCCGCTGGTGCGCAGAATCTGGAAACGTTGCCCCAGCGTGTGCATGTGCCCCGCGACGCCGATCACCCAGCCGTCACCGTCGGGGAAGAACCGGTTGCGAGCCCAGGTGCGCGCGGGGAGCGTCTGCTCCTCGACCCAGCCCGTCGACCCGGGGGGAATCGCGAGATTGAGTCGCGCCAGCGGGACTGCGGAGATCGGCTGCAACGTGCTCTCCGTGGCGGGCGCTGCGAACTCGAGCTCGAGCCGGGTGCGGTCGGGGTCCACCCCGCCTGCCAGGTTGTAGTGAAGCTGCATCACCACGAGGCTGCCACCTGCCACCTTCACGCCGGTGCCTGCCGGGTACCGAACAGCGGTCACGCCAGGAACCCACGAGCCGAGTGCCCCTGCCGGCTGCACGCCTGAGGCGTTGGGCACCGGGCCACCGAAGCACTGCCAGCCTGGCCCGGCGGAAGACGCGTCGATGCTCTCGAGGGCAGCGCGGTCGCTCGCGTCGAACAGCGTGGCGATCACATGATGCACCGTCTTGCGATTGCCCGGCGTGACCCGCAGGGCTGCCGCCATCCGGTCGCCGGGCAACGCGAGGTCGACGAGGAAGCAGCGGTAGTCGTCGCTCAAGCGGGCGTCGGGCACGTAGTCCACCCCGATGTCCACGCTGAGGTCGGGCGCCTCGAAGGGCACCTGCTCGGGCGCCGGCAACGTGGCCGGGTTCGCCGTGTCGCCTTCGGGCGCGTTGAGCTCGAACCACGTCTGGAAGACAGCGATCTGTTCTGCGCTCAACGCACGCGCGTGTTCGAGCGCCGGAGTCGCCCCACCAGGCATCCACGGTGGCATGCGTTTGGCCGCCGTGGCCGCTGCCATCGCGCCCGCCATCGACTGGGCCTGGGCGTAGGTGGTCAGCGCGAACGGAGCGACGCCTCCTTCGACGTGGCATGCGCTGCAGTGCTCCGAGACGAGCGGCGCGACGTCTTGCGCCCACGAGGGACGTACGGAGAGGTCAGGGCCGACCGGAGGCGTAGGAGGGGTGCAAGCGGCCAGAAGCCCGAGGAAAACCAAGGTGGATGAGCGCATTCCAGGCTCAACACGGGCCGAGCCCAAAGGTTTCGGGGCGCTTCTTCATGCTGGGTGAGGAGAAACAGGTCGCGGAGCTGAAGCGCAGACTGGTCTTTTGGCGCTCTTGAGTCTGGCTCTACTTCTTTGTGAAGGTGTTCCCATGCGAGTCGCACGCGAGAGCCAACGCTTTACGCACGTCCCGACGGCCCAAGGCTCGCACGTGCTGCGAGTGGTGCTGGTCTCCCCTCCACGTGGGCTTTTGCTCTTCTCATCCGAGGTGTGTCTCACGAGCAGCGAAACCTCCAACACGTTCTCGTGGGTCGGCTGCGACAGCTTTCCATTGCCTTCTCTTACTTGCGATCGCGCTGCAGCAACGCCGCGCGGATGAAGCCGGAGAACAACGGGTGCGGAGCGAACGGCTTGCTCTTGAACTCGGGGTGGAACTGGCAGCCCACGAAGTGCGGGTGATTCTCGAGCTCCACCATCTCCACCAGGTCGAGCTCGGTGTTGGTGCCTGAGAAGATCAAGCCCGCTTCACCCAGCTTGCCGCGGTACTGGTTGTTCACCTCGAAGCGGTGACGGTGACGCTCGCTGATGGTCTCCGTGCCGTACAGCCGCTGCGCCAACGAACCTGCCTTGAGGGTGCAGGCGTACGCACCGAGCCGCATGGTGCCGCCCTTGTCCTTCACGCCGACCTGCGACTCCATGATGGTGACCACCGGGTGCGGGGTCTTCTCGTCGAACTCGAGCGAGTTGGCGCCGACCAGGCCGAGCACGTTGCGCGCGTACTCGATGACCGCCATCTGCAGGCCCAGGCAAATGCCGAAGAACGGCACCTTCTTCTCTCGCGCGTACTTCACCGCGAGAATCTTGCCTTCCGTGCCGCGCACGCCGAAGCCGCCGGGCACCAGCACCGCGTGGCAATCAGACAACATCGCGTCGGCACCCTTCGTCTCGACTTCCTGCGAGTCGACGAAGACCAGGTTCACCTTGCAGTCGTTGGCGATGCCGCCGTGCGCGAGCGACTCGTTGAGCGATTTGTACGACTCGCGCAGCTCCGTGTACTTGCCCACGATGCCGATGTTCACCTCACCCTTGCCCGGGTGCGTGACGGTCTCGACGATGCGCTCCCACTTCTCCAGCTTGGGGCCGCGCGTCCAGATGTTGAGGATCTCCGCGACTCGCTCGTCGAGGCCCTGCCGATGAAACTCGAGGGGCAGCTCGTAGATGCTGCGCACGTCGGGCGAGGTGAAGACGTTGCCCGTGTCGACGTTGCAGAACATCGCGATCTTGTCCTTGATGTCCTGACCGATCTGCCGGTCCGTGCGGCAGATGAGCACGTCGGGCTGAATGCCGATCTCGCGCAGCTTCATCACCGAGTGCTGCGTGGGCTTGGTCTTCACTTCGCCCGCGGCCGCGATGTACGGGAGCAGCGTGAGGTGCACGTAGCAGGTGTTGCCCGCGCCCACGTCGTAACGGATCTGGCGGATCGCCTCGAGGAAGGGCAACGACTCGATGTCGCCCACCGTGCCGCCGACTTCGATCAACACCACCTCGTGGCCTTCAGCGGCCGCGAAGATCATCGCTTTGATCTCATCGGTGATGTGCGGGATCACCTGAACGGTCTTGCCGAGGTACTCGCCGCGCCGCTCCTTGGTGATCACCGAGTGATACACGCGGCCCGTCGTGAAGTTGTTGAGCCGCGACATGTGCGAGCTGGTGAACCGCTCGTAGTGGCCCAGATCGAGATCCGTCTCTGCGCCGTCATCGGTGACATACACCTCACCGTGCTGCGTGGGGCTCATCGTGCCGGGGTCGACGTTGATGTACGGGTCGAGCTTCACCAGGGTGATGTCGAGGCCGCGATTCTCGAGCAGCGCGCCCATCGAGGCGGAGGCCATTCCCTTACCCAGAGAACTGACGACGCCGCCGGTGGTGAAGATGAATTTCGTTTTTCGCTGGCGCATAGGCCGGTATTTCCTAAGTGCCCCCTCGTCGTCAACGGCGGAGATCCCGCGATTGGGTTACACAGGGCCATGCGCTGGCGCGTCCTGGCCGTGGTGTCGGCATCGCTCGCGTACCAGCCGCCTCCGGTGCCTCCACCGTCGACCTGATCAGTCGCGGTGAGGGGCTCCAACCGCTCGTCTCCGAGTGGTGTGGACAGTCCTCCGCACGACAGCCGCTGGCGAGTTGCAGATGATGCCGCCCATGCGACGGCTTTGGTGGATGACGTTCGTGGTGCTGGCCGCCTGTACGGGCGAGCTCAGCAACATGCCCGGCGATGGAGGCACGAGCGGCCTCGACGCGGGCCCGCTCTGCGACGCGCCTCCCGATGATGCGGGGACCTTCGACGATCTGCTCTCGCCGACCCGGCTCTTGCGGCGCGCGTCGATGTCGTTGCGGGGCACGCCGCCCACCGATGCGGAATACGCCGCGCAAGAAGCCGCGGGTGACGAGGCCGCCCAACGCGCCTTCGTGAACACCTTCGTCGATGAGCAGCTCGCCTCGCCCGCCTTCTACCAGTCGATGTTCGAGCTGGGCCGCGACTGGCTCAACGTGCCGCTGGCGCCGCCCACCGCCGACTCGCCGGAATATGGCCCGCAACAACAGCGCTCGATTCAGCGGTGCGGCGCGGCGACTCCGAACGCGGGCAAGTGGGCGTACATTCGCGAAGACTACGAGGGCGGCATGGCCCGCATCTGCGGTGGGCAAACCCGCGATGGCGGTGTTCCCCTCGAGCTGACCGTCGAGCCCTGGTGGGCGCCCGGCACCACCACCACGCTGGTGGGCAGCGCAGCGAACACCTCGGGCATCGGCGTGAACGACTTTCAGTGCAACGGCCGCCCCGACAACACCTGCGGCTGCGGGCCCAACGCGGTGAACTGCCACGCCGACTTCGAGCAGTACGCCGGGTGGGAACACTTCCTCTATTGGAACCCCGCGGGTCAGCGGCGTCAGCTCGCCGAAGAGCCCGGCCGCCTCTTCGCGCACCTGGCCTGGTTCGATCGCCCGATGACCGATCTCATCGCGGGCTCCACGTCGGTGGGCACCACCAACACCATCTCCGCCTACGTGATGCAGGGCGCTGAGAGCGGCGACCTCACCATGCTCTCCGACGACAGCTGGTGGAAACCGGGGCGTTTCAGCAGCGCTCCGGTCGACCCGCTGCACCTCTCCGGCGATCCCGAAGGCTGGCGCGAGTTCGACGTGCCCACGCACTCCCGGGTGTTCATTGCCGATCGTTCGTACAAATACGATCCACGCGAGACCTCGGCGCCCATGCTCGGCTTGCCGGCCGCCGGCATTCTCACGAGCTTCGGCTTCCTCGCAGGTCAACCGCGTGAACGGCTCCGCGCCTCGAGAGCGCTGGAGATCCTCGGCTGCGAGGTGCTCTCGCCGCCTTCGGGACAATCCTTCAATACCTACGTCTCCGATCCCGCGAAAGAAGGCCCCTGTCAGCACTGCCACCGCCGCATCGACCCCGCCGCCATTCACTTCAAACGTTTCGCCAAACAGGGCAACGCCTTCGAAGGCTACGGCGCGACGTACCCCATGCCCGCGATTGGCAATTGGCGTTGGCCGGTGCGTTGGCGCACGGGCGCGTACCCGTACGGGGGCGAGCCGTTCTCGCATTGGAACCGGTGGTACACCGCCGGAACGCAGATGACGCCGGTGACGCAGGCGCAGGTCGATGCGGATCCCCTCGTGGTGTTCATCGATTTCTTGCCGCCTGATCAAACGCTGCTCGGTCAGGTGAGCGACGGCACCGTGGGGCCCCTGGGCTTCTCGAAGTTGCTCATCGCGTCGGGTCAGTACGATCGCTGCGTGGTGCGCCGCCTTCATCAGTTCGTGCTCGGGCGCGACATCGACCCTGCGAAGGAGACCGGCTACCTCGATCTCCTCACCGCCCAGTTCATCAACGACGGCCGCAAGGCGCGCCCGTTCGTGAAGGCGCTCACCCAATCAGACCTCTTTCAGAGGGGGCTGTGATGAGAACGTTCGTGATGTGCGCGCTGGTGTTGTGGGGCTGCGATTCGCCTCCTGCATCACCCGTGGCGGTCAAGCAGCAGGCCGCGTGTGGGCAGGCCTCCGATGAGACGGTGCGGATCATGCGGGGCCTCGCGCCCAGCTGTGAGGGCTGCCACCTCAACGGAGCCCGCGCCTTCTTCGCTTCGGTGAACAGCTTTCAGAACTTGATCGTCGCCGATGCGCGCATGGTGTCGCCGGGCGATCCCGAGAACAGCGAGCTCATCAAGCTGCTCGAGGGGCGGGCCACCGGCGCCTTCACCAAGATGCCCATCGGTACGAAGAGCTACGCCGAGTTGGTGGCCGACGGCAGCGCCACGCTCACCGTCGAAGAGGTGAAGCAGTGGATTCGCAATCTCGCCAGCCAGGCGCGCGACGCGAGACCTGATGGCACTGCGCCCCGCATCACCCGGGTGAAGGCGGAGCAGGTGCAGCGCGCGCTCTACCAACAGCTGGGCCTGGGCTACGACGACTTCTTCACCAACGCGGCCGAGTACGGCATCGACATGGCGCAGCCGCGCACCGACGAGACCTATCCGTTCCAGCCGATGGATGCGTACCTGCCGCCTCGCACCACCGAGCCGCGCGATCGGTTTCACGGCCTGGGCGGTGGTTCGGTGGTGACGCAGGCCCGTGGAGATCTCTCTCCGTCGCCCACCTTCGTGCTCACCCTCACTCAGGTCTCGCAGCGCTGGTGTCGCCTGGGGTTCCGCAAGACGGGGAACGTGGCGCTCTTTCCCGCGGGCACCACGCAAACGACCGACGCGGCGAACGTGAAGGCCACCATCGCCCGCTGGTTCCTGCATTTCCACGGCACGCGCGCGAGCGCCGAGGAGATCGACGCGATGTACTCGACGGTGTGGACGCCGCTCTCCAGCACCAGCGCGGAGGCCGGTTGGGTCGGCCTGTGCTCCGCGTTCATTCGTCACCCTGATTGGATCTTCTTTTGAAACTCTCACGACGAAAGCTCTTCGAAGCGGCGCTGGGCGTGGGGCAGGTCGCGCTGCTCTCCCGCTACGGCATCGGTACGGCCCGGGCGCAAAGTGCAGGCTTCAAGCCCACCAAGATGCTCGCCATCTGGTTGGACGGCGGCCTGCACTGGGAGAGCTTCTTCGCTCCCTTCACCTCGGCGGCCATCACCAAGTTCATGCCGCCCCCCGCGGGCGCGCTCATTCCGTTCGGGTACGCGCCTTCGCAGGTGGAGAACTTCGATCGCACGCCGGTCGATCTCGACGCTCCGGGCAACAGCCGAAAGTGGCGCGGGCCGATTTACTGGAACTGGGCCTCACCTGCCGATCGCACGGGCGCGGTGCCCAACTCGGGTGGTCAGCAGCAGTTCAGGCCCTACGGGTACGCGTGGGCCGACCCGGCCTACAAGTTGTACGAACGCGCGGCGCTGCTGGTCGGCGCTGATCAAGGCACGGCCTCGCACTACTCCGGCATCGTGGCCAGCATGTGCGGCGTGGCGGGGGCGAACTTCCGCGCGCCGTCGGTGCAAGCCGTGGTGGCCGCGGCGTTGGCCCAGCGTTTTCCGGACCGGCCGATTCCCAACGTGTCGTTGGGCGGTCCGCTCCCGACGTCGTTGGGGCTGCCGGCGTTGGCCGCGCCCACCCGGGTGACCAGCGATGCTTCGGTCGAGCCGACCCTCTCCGATCGCCGCGACGGTGCGTGGTTGGGTTTGCGCACGCGCGTCGATTCTCCGGATCTCGGCTTCGATGGCGTGGCAGGCGCAGGCACGTTGCCGCTCACCGCGACCGACAACGCGACGCTCGCTGCGATTCGGGCGCGTAGGGGCAAGTCGAACGAAGGCACCGACGCCTTGTTGGGCCAGCTCTACGACACGTACAAAGGCGCCAGCCGCACCATCTCTCGCGACATCTTGAGCACGCTCTCCACCAAGCAGGGCTTTCAGTACCTGAGCGTGGCGAACCCGAACTACCCCACGAACTGGACCGCCTGCATCGGCTCGGCAGATGCGTGCGGCAGCAACCGTTCGATGGCCAACTACGACTTCGCGCTCAAGCTGCTCAAGTCAGACCTGGTCAGCACCGTCACGTTGCGCGCGACGAGCTTCAACAACTTCAGCTTCGACACGCACTCGGCCAATGGGCCGCAGTCTCACGCCAATCACCTGCGCATCGCCTTCGAAGAGATCGGCCGCGTGCTGCTGGAGATGTCGGTGACGCCCAGCGACGCGAACCCCGGCAAGACGTTGCTCGATGAGACCCTGGTCTACGTGTTCAGCGACTTCGGCCGCACGTTCCCCAAGACGGGCAGCGATCACCACCCGGCCACCTGCGCGATCCTCGCGGGCGGGTCGATCATCGGAAACCAGATGGTGGGCGGCTACGACGAGTCGATGAACGGCTCGCCGATGGGCGCGCCGGTGCGGGTGATCGAAGAATCGGGTGAAGCGTTGGTGCGCACGCCCCGCAGCCAGGACATCGCGGCCACCGTGATGCACGCGTTCGGGCTCGAAGGCGGGCGCGACTTCTTCATTCCCGGCGGCTTCGGGCACTACGACGGGGTCATCGGCTGAGGGAACCCTGTTCACGCAACGAAAGGAGTGACTCGATCGCGAAGCAGCAAGGCCTCGTGGGCGAATGCATCGCCATCGCCACACACTTGAGTCGAGACCCGAGGTTGGCGCCGCAGGTCGCGCGCGCGCTCGACTTGATGATCGATCAGGAACTCACCGGCGGCCGCCCCGGTACGGGCGCGAAGTTCTGGTCACGCCCTGCCGAGGCGCTGCACACGACAGGCCTGGTCTGACTTTCGGGGTGAAGGGGCGTCAGCTGCGGCTGGACATGTGACGCAGCCGTGCGCAGCGCTTAATGCCGCGAAGCAACGCGGCTACTTGGGAAGGAACCGCACGCGGGAGCAGTGTGGCTGAGACCCTGCAATTGGTTAAGAACGCCCCGTGTCTTCTTCTCCTTCCCGGGCCGTCGGCTGGTGGCTGCTGCTGGTTGCTGCCGCGGTGTTCGTGCAAGTGGGGCTGGGCGGCATCACCCGGCTCACCGATTCGGGCCTCTCCATCACCGAGTGGAAGCCGCTCCTGGGCGTGATTCCCCCGCTCGACGAGGCCGGGTGGGCGGAGGCCTTCGCGCGGTACCAGCAGATCCCTCAATACGTTCAGCTCAAGTCGCACCTCTCGCCCGAAGAGTTCCGCTTCATCTATTTCTGGGAGTGGTTCCACCGGCTCTGGGGCCGGCTGCTCGGTGTGTTTTTCGGCGTGCCGTTGCTGGTGTTCTGGCGACGCGGCGCCATCAAGGGGCTCGAGCGGCGGTTGATCGCGTTGCTGGTGCTGGGTGGGCTCCAGGGCGTGCTCGGCTGGTTCATGGTCGCCAGCGGTTTGCAGAACCTCGTCTACGTGAGCCACCTGCGGCTGGCGGCGCACTTGATGCTCGCGCTCTTCCTGCTCTGCGCGTTGGTGTGGACGGGACTGGGCGTGCTGCAGCCGGTGACGACTCCCGACGTGAAGCTGCATCGTGCGGGTTGGGTGCTGCTGGGGTTGCTCGCGGTTCAGCTGACCTGGGGCGCGTTCATGGCGGGCCTCAAGGCGGTGTTGATGGCGCCCACGTGGCCCGACATCAACGGGCAGTGGTTGCCGTCGGCGTTGTGGAGCGAGTTGCCCTGGCAACACCCGCTCTCGGTGCACTTCATTCACCGCACGCTGGGGTACGGGGTGTTGATCGCGTTCGTGGTGTTCTGGTGGGCGAGCCGCCGGGTGTTGAGCTGGCAGCGTCATGCGGTGCTGGGCCTTGCACTCGCGCAGGTGGTGCTCGGTGTGGTGACCGTTGTGTATGCGACGCAGCCCGGCGCGCTGTTGTGGCTGGGGCTCGCGCATCAGCTCACCGGCACTGCTTTGTTGGCTTCGCTCGTCGCTGCGACGAGGACGTTGAAGAAGGCCCCTCACCCCGAGCCTCTCCCCGCTTCGCAGGGAGAGGGAGTTTCTACCGTCTGACTGAGCCCATCGCGGAAGGCGGATACCGTTCGCCACTCGCGACTTGCGGCGGGAAGCTTTGATCGATCGCCTGCATCTCCTCGGCGTTGAGCGACACGTTCACCGCACCCGCGTTGTCTTCCAGATACGTGCGCCGCTTCGTTCCCGGAATCGGCACGATGAACGGCTTGCGCGCGAGCAACCACGCCAGCGCCAGCTGAGACGGCGTGCACTTCTTCTTCGCCGCCATGCCTTCGATCAACGTCACCAGGTTCAAGTTCTTCTGAAAGTTCTCCGGCTGAAACCGCGGTGAGTGCCGGCGAAAATCATCTGCCGCGAGATCCTCGACGCGTTTGATCTGCCCCGTGAGAAAGCCGCGGCCGAGCGGGGAGTACGCGAGAAACCCGATGCCCAATCGTTCGCAGACCTCGAGCACGCCGTCCTCCACATCCCGGCTCCACAACGAGTACTCGCTCTGCACCGACGCCAGCGGATGCACCTGGTGCGCGCGCTCCAGCGTTTGAGGCGCGGCTTCGGACAGCCCGATGAAGCGCACCTTGCCTTCCTTCACCAACGCCGCCATCGCACCCACGCTCTCTTCGATGGGCGTGCGCGCGTCGACGCGGTGCAGTTGATAGAGATCGATCACCTCGACGCCGAGCCGCTTCAAGCTCCCCTCGCACGACTTGCGAATGTACGCGGGCGTTCCGTCGATGCCGCGCACGCCCGGATTCTTCGGATCGCGCACGATGCCGCACTTGGTGGCGAGCACCACTTGATCCCGCTTCCCCGCGATGGCGCGACCGACCAGTTCTTCGTTGATGAACGGGCCGTACATGTCGGCGGTGTCGAGCAGCGTGATGCCCAGCTCGAGTGCGCGGTGAATGGTGGCGATCGACTCTGCTTCGTCGGTCTGTCCGTAGAACTCGCTCATGCCCATGCAGCCAAGACCGAGTGCGGGCACAGGTAGTTCGCCGAGGTGTCGAGTGGGCATGGTCATGGGCGACGTATAACTCCGCTGCCGTGTGGTGGCTTCAAAGTGGGTTAGGACTCGGAGCGCGAATGAAGACCCTCACCGTGGTGCTGTTGCTCCTGCTCTCGACCAGCTGTTCCATCGCGCAAAGCATCGTGCGCTCGAGCAACGGCCTGCCCGAGTACACCCACGCCGAAGGCACCTGGCGCCACCTCGACGTCACCATGCGCGACGGCGTGAAGCTCAAGACTCACGTGCTGATGCCTGCCGGCCTCGAGCGCGCGCCGATCGTGCTGATGCGCAACCCGTACCCGCGCGACATCCTCTTCAACTTCTCCTGCGGCGTGTTCACCCGCTACGGCATCGGCTGCGTGGTGCAGGACGTTCGGGGTCAGCGCGAGAGTGAAGGCGAATGGCATCCACTCGTGCACGAGGTCGACGACGGCGAAGACACCCTGGCCTGGCTCGACGCGCAGCCGTTCGCCGAGTCGATCGCGCTCTACGGCCAGTCGTATCTCGCGGGCACCGCCCTGGCGGCGTCCACCAACCTGCCGCCCAAGGTGAAGACCCTGGTGCTGGCCGTCTTCGGCACCGACCTGCGACCGGTGGTCTCGGAGCGAGGCCTCTTCCCCCACGAGCTCCTCACCGCGTGGGCCTCGTACATGCCCTCGCGCGAGCGGCCCGCAGACGCGCAACGTTCGTTTGAGTCGGCGCTCGCGTTCCGGCCGCACTTCGAATGCGACGAGCTGTCCTTCGGCGGCAAACGTGGCTGGTACCGCGATTGGCTCGACGCGGCGTTGCCGTCTTCGGCCGTGTGGCTGCTGGCGGCGAATCAGAAGCTGAAGGAAGTGCCGGAGCACATCTCGTTGCCGGTGCTCTACATCGAGGGGTTCGACGATCCGTTCCTCGTCGCGGGGCTCGATACCTTCTCTCGCCTGGCCAGCCGGGAGAACAGCCACCTCGCGTTGCTCCCCACCAGTCACATCGGCATGCAGCCGGGCGAGGTGCAGATGCCCGAGGCCGACGGTCAGTACCTCTGGAAGATGCCGGTGCCGTGGCTGCTGCATCACTTGAAGGGCGTGCCATTGCCGTTTCCCGCCACGGGCGTGACCAGCTGGGCGCGTGGTGAGCTGACGCCGGTGCATCGCGCCTCGTGGCCGCCGAAGACGAAGGAAGAGCCGTGGGTGCTGCAGCCGGTGAAGAGCGATTCGCTCGAGCCCTGCGTGCAGCGCGCGCTCGGTGGAGAGGCGGGCACTCCGTCGTTGTTGTCGTATCGCTACAACCCGCTGCGGCCCTGGCCCAGTGAAGGCGGCGCGCGTGGTCTGGGGCTCAAGGGCCTGGTGGCCGGCACGCTGACGCCCGGCCCCGTGCGGCAGACGTGGGATTGCAGTCGCGCCGACGTGGTGCGCTTCGTGACGCCGGTGCTGACGGCGCCCAAACGCATCGCGGGCACCATGCGCCTCGAACTCAACGTGCGCAGCTCGGCGAAGGACACCGCGTTCTACGGAAAGCTGGTCGACATCGACGCGAATGGCATGGCGGTGCACGTGACCGATGGCGCTGCCACCCTGCGGCTGCCGACTTCACGTGACGTGGAGTACGTGCCGTACGTGCCCCACGCGGTGCGCACCCTCGAGGTCGACTTCTTCCCCACCGAGTGGGTGCTCCAGCCCGGTCATCGGCTGGGCTTGTGGGTGAGCTCGTCGAACTACCCCGCGCTCTCCGCGCACCTCAACACCGAGGAGCCGTGGTTTCGCAGCAAGACGCCGTTGCTCGCCGAGCAGACCATCGAGCTCGGCGGGCCTTCGGTGCTGCGGCTCCAGGTCGCTGACTGATCAGCGATTGGGCGCGAACAGATCCGTCAGCTGGCCGTACTTCGCGCGGTAGTCCTCGAACGACTTCTTGATCGTCTCCAGCGCCTCGGTGCGATCGTAGGTCTCTGCGATCTCCACGGGGGGATGCGGGGAGTCGGGCATGGCCTTGTAGGTGAGGAAGTAGTGGCGAAGGCGATCGATCAACGCGGGCGGCACGTCTTTCAAATCTTTCCAGCCGCCGTAGACATTGTCGCCCTTGAGCACCGCGATGATTTTGTCGTCAGCTTGATCGCCGTCGATCATGCGCAGGCCGCCGATCGGAATCGCCTCGACGAGGATCGCGCCGTGCTGAATCGGCTTCTCGGTGAGCACGCAGATGTCGATCGGATCCTGGTCGCCGGTGATACCGGTGCGGCCGAGCCGCTGGCTACAGCGTTCACCCACGCGGGTGTCGCACAGCGTGCGGGGAATGAAGCCGTACAAGCAGGGGGGCTGGTTCGAGTACCGCTGCGGGCGATCCAGCTTGAGGATGCCGGTGTTCTTGTCGACCTCGTATTTCACGACGTCGGTGGGGACCATCTCGATGTAGCTGGTGACGATGTCCGGGGCCTTGTCCCCCGGAGTCACGCCATGCCACGGGTGGGCCTGAAAGAAGAGGCCGAGCGCTTGAGTCAGCGAAGGTGTGGACATGCACTGTCCACTACCACGCCAGACGCGCCAGCGCCGCTTCAGCCAACGGCACATCTTGCGGCCGGTCGACTGCCTGGCCTTCGTGCGGAGTCACCCGGCACGCGATGCGGATGCCGTGACCGAGGGCCCGCAGCTGCTCCAATGACTCGGTTCTTTCGAGCGCGGTGGGGGGCAGGGTGGCCAATCGGCTGAGCACGCGCGACCGGTATCCGTAGAGCCCAACGTGGCCCCACCGCTGAATCGCCACACCACCCGCGTCGCGCTGAAAGGGTAAATCTGCTCGGGAGAAGTAGAGGGCGTTGTGGGCTTCGTCGAGCACCGCCTTCACCACGTTGGGGTTGCCGCGTTCTTCCTCTTTCAGCGCGCGCACCAGGGTGGCCATCTCGACGACGGAATCGGAGAACGCGCTCGCCAGCAAGGCCAGGGCTTCCGGGTGCACGGCCGGCTCGTCGCCTTGCACGTTGATCACCACCGACTCCGCGGAGAGGCCCAGCCCGGCCGCCACTTCCGCCACCCGGTCGGTGCCCGAAGCGCAAGTGGGCGAGGTCATCATCGCCTCACCACCGAACGCGCGCACCGCGGCGCTGATGCGCTCATCGTCGGTGGCCACCACCACGCGGGAGAAACACTTCGCCTCGAGACAGCGCTCCACCACGTGCTGAATCATCGGCTTGCCACTGATCAGCGCCAACGGCTTGCCCGGGAAGCGCTGGGCCGCGTAGCGCGACGGAATCACCGCGACGGGTGCAGACATGCGTGTGCTGATACCATGCGCGCCTATGCCGAAGATCGAGCGCAACGCCTCTCTCGCCAGCACGCCCCGCGCCCAGGCCGTCAGCCGCCCCAGCGCCCCCGTGGTGACCATCGCTCCGAAGGGCACCGTCACCGAGTACGCCGGCCAGGCTACGCCGCCCAAAGAGCTCGTTCCCCGCGGCACCAACGTCTCGAAGTCGGCCAGCCCGTCTTCTTTGTGGGGTGAGGCACCGAAGGGCGTCGAGCTGAGCCCCGAGGCGTTCGACAAGCTGTCCGGGCCCGAGAAGAAGAGGTTCATCGAGACCGCGCGTGCAGAGCAGCGTGAGCTGGGCGCGGAGATCCTGGCTCGCATCGAGGTGCTCGACGCCAGGTGGAAGAATTCTCGGCTCAGCACCCGCACGGAAGCGCTGCGGGAGTTTCAGGAGCGGCGGGGAAACCGGCTCGACGCAGGTTCTCGGCGCAAGCTCGACGGGCTCATCGATCGGTCGGAAGCATCGCAGCGGAAGATCAACGAGCTGCGCGCGAAGATCGATCTGCTGCCGAAGACGCCCGAGTCGAAGAAGGCCAAGGCCGAGCTGCGCAATGAGCTCGCCCGTGAGCTGCGGCGTGCGCGTGATGAGCAGTCGAAGGTCGTGAAGGAAGCGACCGAGGTGGTCGACGCGGTCGGTCTCAGGACGGATCGGTTGGTCACCACGGAGCAGATCATCGACCCCACCGCGCCTGCGCCGGGATCGGGTGAGAGCCTGCTCGACAAGGTGCAGCGGTTCTTCAAGTTCGATTGGTTCTTCAACGCGGTTTGTGCCGACAAGACCAAGGACCTCTTCACTCAGAGCGTTGAGCGTCGAGGCGCTCAGATCGCCGAGGAAGGGAAGGCGAAGCTGGACGCGATTCGGGTGAAGGAGAACCTGGATTTGGAACGAGTCCGCAATTCTTTCCCTCTCCCTTTGGGAGAGGGTCAGGGTGAGGGACTCACAAACCGATGAAGAAGTGCGTCGCTGG
>JANODF010000099.1:0-10802 GCA_031412555.1 Archangium sp.
AGCAGACCCACCGTTCGCATCGAGGGTTGATCGAAATGGCGGACTGGGCTCGGGGAGACCGGTGCGATTCCTCTTTCCTCCAACCCTCCCGGTCCTCAGCTCAGACGCGAACACCCATGGTCTGCCCGGTGCTGGCGCACACGCCGCTGCCGAACGAGGTGAGGGTGGTGACGTCGAGCAACGACGCGATGTCCATGTGCAGGTCGGACAACGGGCGGCGTACCGAGGTCGAGCCGATCTCCTGGCCGAACCTGAGATCCGCACCCGCGCCGCACAACAGCATCGGCAGGTTCTCCGTGAGGTGCACGTTGCCGTCAGACATGTCGGAGCCGTAGAGCACCAGGGTCTCCTGCAGCAGGTTCGCCGTCTTGAGCCGGGTGAGCAGGTCGGCCAGCAGCCCCACCTGCACCTCGTTGATCCGCTTGAGCCGGTCGATCGACGACTGCGTGCCGCCGTGATGCGCGACCGCGTGGTGACCTGCACCACCGCCGAGCGCCTCGGGGAAGTTCATCAACTCCGACACACCCGGGCCGTACATCAGCGTGGCCACGTTGGTCAGCCCGCACTGCATCGCCAGCACGATCATCTGGTGCATCAACTGAAACCGCAGCACGTAGTTCGTGTTCGGCGAGCCGAAGTCCTGGGTGGGCTGCGCGAGGTTGGGCGTGCAGGTCGACACGGTGCCCAGGCCCATCTCCACTTCGCGCACCGTCTCCATGTACGAGCGCAACACCGGCCGGTACGTCGCAGGCAGCCGCGTCGACATGCGATCGGCGTCTTTGTGGAGCGAGTCGAGAATGCTGCGCTTGCGGTTGTGCAGGTAGTTGATCTGCGCGGCGCTGCCCGACTCTCCACCGAACAACTTCGAAAACAGCTGCGCGGGATCGGGGATGGGCGAACGGAACTTGTCGGGCGCCTGCCACGCGATGCGGTTCAGGTAGTCGTTCGAATACCCGGGGTGATCGTTGAGCGGATGCACGTGGTAATACAGCCCGCCCAACTCCAACGAACGCAGCGACGAAGGGTGGCGATCGGCCACGTATTGATCGAGCGTGATGCCGCACCGCGCGACGCCGGGGTCTCCCAGCTCGATGGGCTTGCACGACAGAAAGCCCGCGCAGTTCTGCCAATGCGGGTCGGCCGCGGGGAAGCCGTTGAAGATGCCGCGCATGACCATGGTGTTGGCCTGCAGCCCTCGCGAGACCAGCGGGGCCAGCGACTCGGCCCAGGTCCACGCGCCATTCGCGCCACCCGGCATGTGCGCGCCGTTGGGCACGTAGCCTGCGATGAACCGCTTGCGGGTGACCGCCTGCGCGTTCGCCAGGTGAGGCGCCAGCAGCGGCAACGCGAAGGATCCGCCCAACCACTTCAGTACGGTGCGCCGGTCGGCCTTCATGGCGAGACCTCCGTGAGCTCGATCGACGTGAGCAGCGACTCGATGGTCATCTGCTTGAGTGAAGGTGCCACGCCGTTGATGGGCGCGGCGATTCGTTGGGCCACGCACTGCTCGCCTTCGAGCGGCCCGCGGTTGAGACCGAAGGTGAGCAGCTTGCTCGCCACGCACGCGCGGTAGTCGGGCGACGACTCGATCACCGCGGCCAGCGAGTGCGGGTCGGTGACCACCGTGCCGTCGAGCTCGAGGTCGCTCGTGATGGCGACGCCGTTCGGGTAGCTGTCGCGCCAGAGGCCCCGCGCGTCGTACTTCTCCAGCGCCAGCCCGATGGGATCCATCATGTTGTGGCAACCACCGCAGCGGGCGGCGTTGTTGCGGTGGATCTCCATCTGCTCACGCAGTGACAGGTTGCGATCGATCGCGCTCACCGAGTTGCTGATCTCCTCGAGGGTGGCGGCGTCGAGGCGGGGCAACGAGCGGCACATCAAGCGCGTCAACGCCCACAGACCGCGGTGAATCGGCCGGCGGAACTCGGAGCCGGTCGCGGTGCGGGTGAGGAACAACGCCTGGTCGAGCACGCCTCCGCGCAGCGGGGTGATCAGCTTCTGCGAGCTGAAGGGCAGGCCGTAGTGAGCGGCGAGCGGGGCGTCGACCATGGTGAAGCCGGGGCGCATCAGGCGCTCGGCAGGAAGATCGTTCGCCAGCACTTCGCTGAACACGTCGGCCGCTTCGGCCTGCATCGACGCGGTGAGAGGCCCTAAGTCTTCCGACTCGCGGTAGTCGAGCCACTGGCCACCGAAGTGTTGCGAGAAGCGCGGGAGATCGGCGTCGAGCAACCGGCGGGCCTGCGCTTCGACCACTTTGGGATCCGCCAGCGCGCCGGTGCCGGCCAGGTTCCACAACTCTTCATCGGCCACCGAACCACGCACGAAGAGCGAGAGGCGCGAGGCGAGGCCGAAGCCGCGCTCCTGCGCATCGAGGCCTTGCGGCACCAGCTCGGGCTTGAACACCAGGTTGGGCGAGAGCAACACCGCCTGCACCACGGCCGAGAGCGCTTCGTCGGCAGGCTCGGGGAAACCCGCGGTCGCGGCTTCCTGGCGCGAGCTCTCGAACAACGTGCGGTAGTCCGTGAGCTCGTCGAGGCGCACCGGCCTGCGGAAACCACGGCTGGCCAGGCGGCTGACCAGCGGCCCCACGCAGTTGGCCCACGTCCAGTTCGACTTGGGCGCGGTGGGCGTCAACTCGACCGTCACGTTGAAGGCGGTGGTGTCGTAGCTGGGCTCGGCGTTGCGGTTGATCACGAAGTCGATGGTGTCGCCGCGGTTGATCTGCATGGGCAGCGTGAAAGGGCCACTGCCGCCGTTGGGCACCGCGCGCGTCCACACCTGCACGCCGTTTTTCTTGATGGTGGCCACCACCCCGTCGCCGCCACCTGGATCCGCGTCGTTGAAGGCGCCGGTCAAGACCACCGAGCCACTCACCGCAGCCAACCAGCGGCGCACCGAGTCGACGGTGGAACCCGGGTGCGTGCCGGTCTGCCAGAGCAGCACGGTCTCGTCGGGCACCTTCTTCCAGAGCGCGCGCACGTTATCGAACACCATCGGGGTGCCGCTGGAGTCGAGGTACGACCAGCACTCGCGGCCCTGCGCATCGGAGAAGTCGATGTTCGAGGTGTAGCTGGCCTTGAGCGAGCAGGCCGGGTTGGTGGGCGCGACGGGCGCGGGGCAGTGCGCGGTGAGACCGGGCGTGGCCAACACCACGGCGGCGAGCTTTTCAGCGGTGGCGAGCTGTTCGATCAACGCCTGACCATCGATGCGCGTCTCGCTCATGGTGTCGAAGCCGTAGACCTGCGCCACCGGAGTCCACCTCGTGAAGAGGTCGTGGCTCACCGGCGTGGTCAACACGTCGGACACGATGGACTGGTATTCGAAGTTCGAGACCCGCAGCAGCTTGGGCACCTCGTGCACGCCCGGTTTGCACTTCTCGGGAGGCGGCGGGATGACGGTGGCCGGGTTGACCCTCGTGGGGGTGGAGCCAGGCTCGGCGCGGGGACCGAGCAGGCTCCCTTCGCAGGCAGACAGCGCCAGGGCACAGAGAAGAAGGTTCGTGGGGCGCATCGGCCACCCATTCTGCTTGATCCGTGCCCGATGTGGGACTCCGGAACACCATGAAGTGATTGATGAGGCCGAGAAGTGACACCCGGGTTTGTGGAGCATGGGTAATCCACTGGGATCTGCAGGTGTCGTAAGAGAGGTGAATGGTGGTCGAGACGTGGGTGCTGGTCGCGTTCTTCCTGGCGTTGTTCGCCGGGGCGGCGGCCCTCGCCTGGTTCATCTGGTACCGCCGCAAACGCGTTGCCGAGATACCGCGGAAACGGGGGCCACAGCTCCGCTACCCGGTGGTGCTGGCGCACGGAATTCTGGGCTTCGATGAGCTCAAGCTGGGGCCCATTCGCAGCAAGTATTTCCGGGGCGTGGGCTCGCGGTTGGAGAAGCTGGGCACGCGCGTGTACTCGTTCAAGGTGCACCCCACCGCGACGGTCTCTTCGCGGGCGGCCGAGTTGGCGAAGGCGCTCGAGTTGCTCGACGCAGAGCGGGTGAACATCGTGGCGCACAGCATGGGCGGGCTCGACGCGCGCTATGCGGCGTCCAAGCTGTCGATGGGCAAACGCATCGCGTCGATCATCACGGTGGGCACGCCCCATCGGGGTACGCCGCTGGCTGATCTCGGCTCAGGCCTCTGGCTGGTCGCGCCGGCCACCAAGCTGTTGATGGACAAGGGCGGCTTCGATGCACACGGGCTGCTCGAGCTGACCACCGAGCGCATGAAGCGCTTCAACGAAGAGGTGCTCGATCAAGAGGGCATCTTCTACGGGAGCTGGCTGGCAACGGCGAGGTTCCGCAGCTTGAACCCGCTGCTGTTGCCGACCTGGCAGGTGCTGCGCATGAAGGCGGGCGAGAACGATGGGCTGGTGCCGGTCACCTCGCAGTCGTGGGGTGTGACGTGCGGGCGAATCGAGGCGGATCACTGGGCGCAGGTGGGCTGGGCACTCGGCTTCGACGCGCCGGGCTTCTACGAGTCGGTCGTCACTGATCTGATCGAGCGAGGCCTGTGAAACTGTTGGTGGAACGCTGATCTTGATCGCGCTACGAGCCACGAGAGAGGCCATATGACGACGCTCCGGATTCGCAATTTCGCCCAGATTGCTGACGTCAATCTGGACTTCGGAGATCTCACCGTCCTTGTCGGTGCTCAAGGCACAGGCAAGACGCTCGCGCTTGAGTGGCTCAAAGCCGCCCTCGACGGGAAGCAAGTCGTCAACGCTTTGAAGGTGGCCGGCCATGACACCTCGAAGCCGCAGGTCGTCATTGATCTCGTCTTCGGCGCGGGCATGGGTTCGGCCTGGAAAGGAAGGTCGAGGGTCGAACTCGACCAGACCAACATCAAACCAGAGAATCTCAGCCGTCGAGGGGATGGCACCGAAAGCCTCTTCTTCATACCCGCGCAGCGTTCCCTGCTGATCAGTGATGGCTGGCCACAACCATTTCAGAGGCTGACGTCTGATCTTCCTGTGGTCGCGCGGCTCTACAGTCAGAACCTGTTCGACCGGTTCAGCGCCAAGCAAGGAGACCAACTCTTTCCGCTCGAGCGCGTGCTCAAACAGGAATACCGGACGCTGATCGATGAGGCCGTGTACCACGGTGGCGCCGTCGGCCTGGAACAGGACCAGTCCCACGCTCGGCGCCTCAAGCTGACGCACGGACGTGCCCAACTTCCGTTCATGGCATGGACCGCAGGGCAGCGAGAGTTCACTCCGCTGCTTCTGGGTCTGTACCATCTCCTTCCGTCACGTCAGGTGCTGAAGCAACCCGACATCGACTGGGTGGTCGTTGAGGAGCCAGAGATGGGCCTTCATCCGCAGGCCATCACCGTCTTCCTCCTTCTGGTGCTCGACCTTCTTTGGCGCGGATACAGGGTGGTGTTGTCCACACACTCGCCTCATTTGCTGACAGGCGTTTGGATGCTGAAGCGGCTCCAAGAGGCGCAAGCGAAGCCGAGGTCTCTCTGTGAAGCGCTCGGAGTTGCACCAACGCAGGCCATGCAAGACGTGGCAGCCGCAGCTCTGAAGCGCGAATACCGCGTCCACCTGATGGCCTTCGGGAACTCCGGGCGCGTCACCTCCACCGACATCTCCTCGCTCGATCCAGGTGCGGATGACGACGCGACTTCCGGTTGGGGAGGTCTGACATCGTTCAGTTCGCGCTTTGGCGAGGCAGTGCGCAAGGCAGTGAACAGTTGAGCAAGAAACGAACATCGAAGAAGACTCCGATTCGTCGGGTGTTGAAGACGGCCTCATCTCTCCAGGAGAGCGTGAACGATGGCCTCGGTGCCGTGACAAACTCTCATCGCAAATACATCGCGGCCGACATCCGCGCCGACTTCGAAGACAGCCTCGACGTCGATGCCGCACTTCTCGCCGCTCACAGTCAGCAGAATCGCTGGGACTACCTGCTTGGCCATGGCCCACAGAACCGTGTCGTCGGCCTCGAGCCGCACACAGCGGATGACGGCGAGATCAGCGTGGTCATCAAGAAGAAGGAACACGCGATGATTCAGTTGCAGCCTCATCTCGAGACCACAGGAAAGGTATCTGACTGGTTCTGGGTCGCATCCGGCACGGTTGGATTCACCGTGATGGAGAAGGCGACGCGCCGGCTCGATGAAAAGGGCATCACCTTCGTCGGTAAGGCGTTGCTCAGGAAGCACTTCGGCTGATCACCACACCGCTTCGAGCCGCTGCGGCCCTGGGCGCTTGCAAAAGCCCACGCCTATGAGGTTCGTCATATAGGCGGGGACTTCATGGTCAGCGAAAGTCCGGGACCCTTCTCCGGAGCTTTTCTCTATGCGTTTTGCGTCTTCGCTGATCGCCCTTTTCGGGGTGTGCGTTCTCTTCGGCTGTGAATCGCAATCACCGATCGCCGGCTGCGCGTACACCTACGAATGCGCCGCAGGCTCCATCTGCCGCGCTGGTGCGTGCGTCGCCGTCAGCCTGACGCTCCCTGACGGAGGCGTCGAAGAACAAGACGCCGGCACCCTCATTCCCGACGCTGGGCTGATCAGCCCCGATGCGGGATCCGACGATGCCGGCACCATCGACGCCGGAGCCGACGCAGGCACGCGCCTCACCTTTGCACCTGGCGCCTACCGCCGCTGCACCGACGACCTCGAATGCGCCGTCTTCGGCGGCAACTGCGTCGTCGAGCTCACCCTGAGCCGTCCCGCCGATGCCGGAGTCGATCGCGTGAAGGTCTCCGACCTCGATCCCACCTTCGCGGTCGGAGAAGGCGTCTGCACCCTGCCCTGCACCAGCGATCCGCGCATCTGCGACTCGATCACCGTGACCAGCCCCACCGGAGCCTCCGCGCCGTTCACCTGCCAGGTGGTCTACGCCGCCTCCAGCCCGTACCCCACGAGCGCGCCGGCGTTTCCCTTCGACGCCCAGCTCGATCCGATCGCGATGGCCCGCGGTGTTCCGTTCGCTTCCGTCTGCCGGCCGCCCTTTCAATTCTCCATCTCGCACAGTGAATCCTTCTGCCAGGCCTGCACCGAAGACCTGCAGTGCGGCGCGACCGGTGCCTGCTTCCTCGAGCGCGCCAACAGCTCACCCCGCTCGGGTTCCTGCGTGGAGTCCTGCAGCGCCACCAACCCCTGCGCGTTCGGCTTCACCTGCAGCACCCTGCCCGGCTCGACCAGCGCGGCGACGTACTGCGTGCCCTCCGCCGGAACCTGCGGCCGCTGCCGTGACTCCGACGGAGACCTGCGCGGCGTCGGCCGCTGCGGCCCCATCACGCAATCCAACACCGCGGTCGACTGCGACGACACCAACCGCGTCGCCTACTTCGACGCCGCGAACCCGGGCCACGCCTTCCCCGCCGTCTGCGGCACGAGCGACGTGAACTGCAACGGCAAGTCGGACGACGTGGAGCAACTCGGCGGCGCTGATCACTGCAGCACCTGCGGCGACGTCTGTGTCGGCCGCGCCGGCGACATTCCCCACGCGCGCAAGGCCTGCCTGCCCCGCACCACCATGAGCACCTTCGCTTGCGTGGCCGATTGTGAACCGGGCTACGCCGACTGCGACGGCGACGTGGCCAACGGCTGCGAGCAGCAACTGGGCGCCAACTCGATTTACGCGGAAGACGTCGACGGCGACGGCCGCGGCTCGATGACCAACTTCCGCTACGTGTGCAGCGGCGCCATCCCCACCGGCTGGGTGCAGAACCGGCTCGACTGCAACGACACCCAGGCGGCCATCTACGGCGGCAACGCCACGCTGACCGCGGGCCCCGAGCTGTGCGACGGCCTCGACAATAATTGTAATGGCATTGCCGACGACCCTGGCTTCATCGTCGACGAAGGCAGCGCCTGCAACACCGGCATCCCCGGGGTCTGCGCTGCGGGAAACAAGAAATGCACCACGGTCGCAGCGACGGCCGACGGCGGTCTGGCGAGCGGCCGCTTCGCGTGCATCGGCATCCGCAACCCCACCACGCAGATGGCCGTGGCCGAGTCGTGTGACGGCGTCGACAACAACTGCAACGGCCAGACAGACGAAGCGCTCGACTACTACGAGGCCAACGGCCAGCAGAACCCCAACGGTACCGGCGCTCCCGCTGCGTGCGCAGTGGCCGGCGGCAAGGGCATCTGCGGTCAAGGCGCGTACGCGTGCACCACCGGGAGCACCACGCTCATCGATGGTGGCGTGCGCATCACCGGCTCGTGGACGTGCAACGCCAATCTCCCGCAGAGCACCGACCTCATCGATGACCTCAACGTCGACAGCAACTGCGACGGGAGCGACGGCGACCTCGCCAACGCCATCTTCGTGCGTCCGCCCGTCGCAGGCGGTGGCTCGCTCGATGGCAGGGACACCAACCCCGGTACTTCGCAGCGGCCGGTGGCCACCGTGCAGCGCGCGCTGGAGCTGGCCTGCACAGGGGGCCCGCCGTGCAGAGACATCTACATCGAGGCGGAAGAGTTCAGCAGCAACGCCGCCATCGACTTGCCGACCTTCTCCACCGTGGGCGCGGTGCCCCCCGTGCGGCTCTACGGCGGCTTCGTCGCTTCGGTGGTCTGTTCGCCGGTCGCCTGCGACCTCGTGTGGACGCGAGGCACTCAGGCCACGGTCCTGACGCGCACCGCACCCGCACCGACGACCAGCCCGCGCCCCTTTGGTGTGAGCTACGCCGCCCTCGAGGCCGCGCCCGGCGCCGGGCTGCTCTCGGTGGTGCTCGACCGGATCCGCGTCGAGGTCGAAGCACCCGACCCGTCGACCATCCTCGCGGCCGGTGACAGCGCGCCCTCGCAGCTCGGCTTCGTCTGCCCGCCGCGCGGGTGTGGAGCGCTCCAGTTTCGCGACGTGGCCATCAACGTGGCCGCCGCGATGAACGGAGCCAACGGCTTCGCCGCGGCCCCGGCGCCCATCGGCGACCTGGCCGGTAGGGACGGCTGCGACATGGCCAACAACTGCAGCGGCGTCGCGGTCGTCAACGGGGAATGGATGCAGTACCCGGTGTCGAACTACGAGAAGGCACTCGAAATCTGGGTCAACGACGCGCTCCCGGGCCGCGCCGTGGGCGGTTGCCCCGATGGAGCGCAGAACAACGGCGGCTCGTCAGCAGCCATTCGCTGGCAGCCGCCGCCGAACACCGATGGCAGCCCCAAGAACCGCGACTACGTGTTTGAGGGGCTTCGAGGTGCGGGGAACACCGGTGGGCGGGGCGGCCGGGCGTGGGACTCGCTCAACACCGCGGCGAACGCACAAGAGCCGTACCTGATAGCGGAGCGCGGCGGAAACGGAAGCAACGGCCTGGGCGCGAACCGCTTCGGCTCATTCAACTTCCGCTTCCAGCCCAACAGCGGAGATCCCGCCGACAGCAGCTGGAACCCCACCTACAACGTGGGCTTCGGCGCGGCCACCCATGGCACTTCGGGGTCCGGTGGCGGCGGCGGTGGCGGTTGCATCCCCAACGGCTTCTTCTTCGGGTGCTCCCAGGGCGCGTTCCGCGGCGGTGGCGGTGGCGCGGGCGGCTGTGGCGGCTTCGCGGCCGGCAATGGCGGTCAAGGCGGCAACACCGTGGGCCTGTTGCTGACCTCAGCCCAGAACGCGCCTGCGACCCTCACCACCACGGGCGCTTTCCGGGTGAACGTGGGCAGCGGTGGCAAGGGTGGCACCGGCGGCAAGGGCGGCGCCTCGGCGGCCGGTGGCTACGGAGGCCTCGCGCCGCTGGGCAACCAGTACCTGAACGGGGCTCACGGCGGCGACGGCGGCGGCGGCGGTGGTGGCGCGGGTGGCCTGGGCGGCAGCAGCATCGGCGTCTACCGTCGCTGCCGGCGCGCTGGTTCGACCGAAGCCGATGGCTGCGGCATCGTGCTGCCCCCCGTGGTGCTGGCCGCTCCGGGCCAGTTCATCACCATCGGCGCTGCGGGTGCCGCGGGCGCTGGCGGGGCCGGTGGCGCAGGTACGGCGAAGACGGCGGACTTCCGCGGCCGCATCGACGGCATGACGCCCAGCTCGGGCACCGATGGCGAGGCCGGCGCAAGCGGTCGCGCTGACGCGCTCTTCTTCAACAACTGAGGCGCACGATGAACAAGCTCCACGCTTCGCTGCTTGCCCTGGGTCTGCTCGCCGGCTGCACGCCGACCGCACGCCCCGTCGCCAACGCCACGCCGTCGGTGCCGGTCTCGACGCTCTCGCTCAACTCGGCGGCCGGCTGTCTGCTCGATGAAGACTGCCAGGCCGGGCTGTTCTGTTTTCAGAACCGCTGCACCTTCGAGTGCGCCTCCGATGCGCCGTGCGGCTCGGGCGAACACTGCTCCGAGCACGGCCGCTGCCTGAGCACGATGAAGGAGCTGCAGGTGTGGAAGGGCACCGAGACCACGCCCGTGCGGTGGGACGAAGAAGACGCGGCCGCCGCGCCGGGCACGGTGGCGACGGTGACGGTGGTGGAGGCGCCTTCCCAGGAAGTGCAGGTGCCGCCGGGCGCACCGTTCGTCACCGTGAAGCTGAAGACCTCGGGTCCCGTGGCCGACCGCGCGGTGCTCTACCGCGTCGCGCTCGAAGGCCAGTCGGGCACCAGCCAGAGCCTGCGCGCGCTCGGCGAGACCGAGTTCACCTTCAGCATCCCCACGGGCACAGCGGGCTCACTCGACGCGCCGCCCACGGTGCAGCGCGCGATGTTGGTCACCTCGGTCGGCGGCTTCACGGTCTCCCTGGTGCCGCGCATCGGAGTCGATGGGCTCTACGCAGCCAACGTCTCGATTCGGGAGTTCGGCGGCTCCGCAATGCCGCTGCGGTTCGGCCTGCGCGTAATGCCCAGCGACGCCACGTTCGAGAATGCAACCAGCC
>JANODF010000100.1:0-30810 GCA_031412555.1 Archangium sp.
GCGCATGTCGGCCTGCCCCTGCGGATCGAGGCCATTGGTCGGCTCGTCGAGGAACAACACCTTCGGCGACTGCATCAACACCGAAGCGACCCCCAGGCGCTGCTTCATGCCCAGCGAGAACCCCCGCACCGGCTCATGACCGCGGCCCGCGAGGCCCAGCCGCTCGAGCTGCTTCTCCAACGCGGCCTGACTCAACTTCAGGCCGGCGGTCAGTGAGAGCACGCGCAGGTTCTCGATGGCGCTGAGCGCTCCGTAGAAGGCGGGTGTCTCGACGATGGCGGCGACCTGCTGCGGCCGCGCGCTCTGGCCGAAGATGACGGGCTGGCCGCACACCCGCACGCTGCCCGCGGTCGGATGCACCAGGCCCAGCAGCATGCGGATGGTGGTGGTCTTGCCCGCGCCATTGGGCCCGAGAAACCCGGTGACCGAACCCTCGCGCACGTCGAGGTCGAGACCCTCCACGGCGGTGACCGCGCCGTACTTCCGCGTCAGGCCCGTCGCTTCGATGATGCCCATGTCAGAAGAGCCGGCCGATGAGCGGCGCGAGCTTCGCGCGTGTCTCTGCGGAGATCTTCGACTTGTCCGTCCACACCCCGAGGTCGAGCGCGTGCTGGCAGCTGCAGTCGCCGGTGCAGCGTTCGGCCACCAGCGTGACCGCCTTACGCAAGGTCTCGAGCGCCAGCGCCGTGGCAGCTTCGAGGTTGCCTCCGATCTCCTTGAGCAGCTCGTGTTGATCGAGCTTCGCGGGGTGCGGGCGCCAGCAGTCGTAGTCGGTCGGCAGCGACAGGTACGCGCAGCAGAACTCGGCTTCGCGGGCCAGCTTCGCTTCCGGCATCGCGGTCATGCCGATGAGGTTCGCGCCCCAGCTGCGGTGCAGCTCGCTCTCCGCGCGGGTGGAGAACTGAGGGCCTTCCATCACCACCAGCGTGCCGCCGTCGTGCACCTTCGCCTTCGTGGAGCGCGCGCACTCCAGCAGGATTCCGCGCAGCGTCGAGCAGAACGGGTTGGCCAGCTCGGTGTGCACGGCGAACTCGTCGAAGAAGGTCGACTCGCGGCGGAACGTCTTGTCGATCAGTTGATCAGGCACCACGAGATCGCGCGGTGCGATCTCCTCGCGCAGGCTGCCCACCGCGGTGCTGCACAGCAGGTGCGTCACGCCGAGCGTCTTGAGCGCGAAGAGATTCGCCCGGTACGGCACGTGCGTGGGGCTGTGCACGTGACCCGGACCATGGCGGGCGAGCAGCGCGACCGGCACGCCGCCCAGCTCACCGGTGACCACCGGGCCCGACGGCTTGCCGAAGGGCGTGTCGAGCGAGTGCTCCTGACCGTGCGTCAGTTGGCCGAGGGCCTGGCCCAGCCCACTGCCGCCGATGATCCCCACCCGTCGAAACGCCATCGAGTACCTCGCTCCAGTGAAGATGTTGGGTTGGCCGCGTTCACACCGGCGACCGTTCGCATCGAGCGAAGTCGAGAGGCCACCTCTGCTTCGTGCGGGGGGGTGACCCCTCGACTGGGCTCGGGGTGCCCGGTGTGGGCCTTAGTACCGCACCAGGGCCTTCGAGGTCGGGCCCAGGCGCTTGCCGCCGCCGAGGAAACCCAGCTCGATGACGAACTGGTAGCCGGCGACCACGGCGCCTTGCCGGCCGACCAGCTTCGCCGTCGCGTCAGCGGTGCCACCGGTGGCGAGCAAGTCGTCGACGATGAGCACCCGCTGCCCCGACTTCAGGGCATCGGTGTGCAGCTCGAGCACCGCTTCTCCGTACTCGAGCGCGTAGGCCTCGCGGATGGTGGTGTACGGCAGCTTGCCTGCCTTGCGCACCAGCACCAGCGCGCTCGAGAGCCGCTCGGCCAGACCCGCGCCGAAGAGGAACCCGCGCGACTCGATCGCGACCACCGCGTCGATTCTCTCCGTCTTCCACGGCGCGGCGAGTGCGTCGAGCGTGCGTGCGAAGAGCCCGGAGTTCATCAGCACCGGCGTGATGTCTTTGAAGATGATGCCCGGCTTGGGGAAGTCGGGCACGTCGCGGATGGTGCGCTGCAGCTCGAGCGTGAGGGTCACGAACTTCAGGCCCCGGTGACGGTGACCTTGATGACCTGCACCGGCGTGTTGGGGCGATCGTCGGAGGTCGGCGTGGTCTCGATCTTCTTCACCACGTCCTGGCCCGAGGTCACCTTCCCGAAGACCGGGTGGCGCGACTGACCGGGCGAGAACCAGTCGAGGAAGGCGTTGTGCACGGTGTTGATGAAGAACTGGCTGCCGCCCGAGTTGGGCTGGCCGGTGTTCGCCATCGAGAGGGTCATCGGCTCGTTGGAGATCTTCGCGGTGAACTCGTCTTTGATCTCACCCGACGGCGGGCCGCCGGTGCCAGCGCGGTTGCTCTTGGGATCCTTCGAGTACGGGCACCCGAACTGGATCATGAAGTTCTTGATGACGCGGTGGAAGTGGAGGCCGTCGTAGAAGCCGCTCTTGGCCAGGCTCAAGAAGTTGCCGGCGGTGATCGGCATCTGGTCCTGAAAGAGCTCGACGGTGAAGTTGCCGAGGGTGGTCTCGAACGTCGCAGTGGGGTTGGGCATGGGCCGAAACCTACAGCTCTGTCAGGCGCGTGGCACGGTGATCTGAAAGCGCGTGCCCGCCTCTGAACTGTCCAACAGCTCGAGGTTGCCGCCTTGCGAGGTGATCAAACCGAGCGAAACGGGCAACCCCAGGCCGGTGCCCTTTCCGTGAGGCCGGGTGGTGAAGAACGGCTCGAAGATGCGGGTGAGCACCGCCGGCGCCACGCCACCGCCGTTGTCGCGCACCACCACGTGCACTTGCCCCTCCAGCGCCGACAGGCTGACCTGCAGCTCGGGTTTCGGGCGCCCCTCCAGGGCCACCGCTGCGTTGGCGAGCACGTTGGCCAGCACCTGCTCGAGCAACGCGTCGTCGACCCGCACCCGCAAACCCCGTTCACCCGAGATGGTGACCTCGGGTGATTGCGGCGCCGCGGCCCGCAGGTTTCTCACCGCGCGCTCCACCACCACGTCGACCTCACACGGCTTGCTGTGCGCATCGACCTTGCGCGAGGCCACCCGGCCCGCGTCGTTGAGCTCGCGCACCACCCGGACGATGCGTTCGGTGGACTGGGTCGCGTCTTCGAGCGCTTCGGCCGCGTCGTCGGGCGTCTTGCCTTCGGCGAGCGACTCCTTCACGTAGCGCAGGCTGGAGAGCACCACGGCCGCGGGGTTGTTGATCTCGTGCGCCACGCCCGCGGTGAGCTGCCCAATCGCCGCCAGCTTCTCGGAGTGCGCCAGCGCGCGTTGCACCTGCGTCAGCTCGGCTGTGCGCGCTTCGACCTCCAGCTCCAGCCGGGTGGAGAGCTCCTCCAGCCTGCGGGCGCCGCTGATCAACCGGCTCAGCTCGCTGAGCCCGTGCGCGACGATCACCACCAGGAACCCGAGGTCCACCAGCAACGGGCTGGCAATGAGGCGCGCGGTGGCCAGGGTGTCGTTGATGCCCAGGCCCACCAGGAGCAGCACGGCGGCCAGCGGTAGGCGGTGTCGCCAGCCGTCGCCCCAGCGCCGGAACGTGCGAATCGAGATCAGCCCCATCGCGGTGAGAAAATACAGGGCACCGATCACGCCGAACGAAGTGGGCGCCGGCGTGCGGTAGGTGAGGTTGAGCCAGGGCACGTGAAAGCTGGAGACCTGGTCGCTGAACATCACACCCGGCACCAACGCGGTGAGTGCCAGGGCCACCCCCGTCAACGCGACGGCGCGCTCCCGGCCCCCGAGCGGGCGCCCATCACGCGCCTCGAAGAACAGAAACCAGGCTCCGCAGTGCAGCGCGGCCAGGCTGATGCTGGCCTGGCCACCCCAGCGCACCACCACGTCGGAGAACGGCAGCGACTGGGTAAGATCGCACAGCGAATAGAGCCCCGCCGTCGCGCAGACCGCCGACAACCACCGGGTGTCGCTCCAACCCGGCGCGCGCGACACCCGCAACCAGATGAAGGCGAAGAGCAGCGAGCACGAGGCGCTGATCAGATCGACGGCGGCAGCGAGGTTCACGGCGGCTCACGACTCTAGCCGCTCTCTCAAGAGGCGACTGCGGGTGTCATTTGACTCGGCTGCCCGGTCTCGATCACGCCCACCACCCGCTGAGGGTTGAGCAACACGTCATCGAACGACAGGGCATTCGCCTCGGCCCACACCCGAACGGCCGCACGCTGCAGGTGAATGAACCCACTGCTGTTGTCCATGAAGTCCGACAGGCGCAGCCGGGTGGGCAGCGCCACCACGCCGTCCACCGCGCCGTGGGTGAGCACGAAGCGCGCGTCTTGAGGCCGGGCGCCGCTGGAGAAAGAAGGCGGCGGCCGGGTGGCCGGGGAGATCACCACCAGGACCGTCTCGGCCCGCGAGAGCTGGAAGAAGGGCAGCGCGCCCACCTTCTCCATCACCACTTCGGTCAGGGGGTACCAGGCGTTCCTGGAGAGGTACTGAGAGAACCCGTGCAGCTGGGAGAGGTGAAAGTGGCCCTCCAACCAGCCGGCGCCGGTCAGCACGCGGGCCCGAACCTGGTGCTGCAGATGCTTCAGGAGCGTGGTCATGGATGGTTCTTCACAGCCTGCCTCTTCGGCCGCCCGCGCGACGTTTGCCGTCACGAACGCAGCGGCTGCGCGTTGCCAGCGGGTCACGCCCCTTGACGGCGGTGGATCGAGAAATGCGTAAGCCAAAGCCCAGGAGGTCTTCATGACCATCGTGTGCGCGACGCATTTTACTGCTTCTTCTTCGGACGCCGTCATCGTCGCAGCGCAGTTGGCGCGGCGAACCAGGCAGACTCTTTGGCTGGTGACCGTCCTCCCAGGGGCGCGTTTGAGCACCACCGCCCCCACCGAACGGGAGCAGGCGGTTCACGACGCGCTCCACCAGGAAGCGCGGGTCTTGCGCGAGCAAGGTCTCGAGCTGGAGGTCGCCGTGCTGCACGGCCGGGTGGAGCAGGTGCTCGGCACGTTGTGCAACGAGGTGAACGCGAAGCTGCTGGTGGTGGGTGACAGCCATCACAAACCGGCGCTCTTCGCGACGCCCGTCGATCGCATCGCTTCGGGCGTCTCGGTGCCGCTGCTGGTGGTGCGCAGCATGCGGCCCTTCGAAGCGTGGTCGAAAGGCGAGCGGCCGCTCAAGGTGATGCTGGCCATCGACCACACCTGGAGCTCGGCCCTCGCGCGCGACTGGCTGACCGGCTTGTCCGAGTATGGACCGCTCGACGTGGTGGCCATGCATCTGTGGAACCCCGCCGATGAACACGCCCGGCGCCGCGGTGCCGACGCGACGCAGACGCCGGCCGACGAAGGCGCACTCGCCGAGGAGCTGACCCGCGAAGCCGAAGACGCCTTCCGGGTGATGCCCGCGAACATCAAGACCCGGGTGCAGCTCGAGCAAGGTGATGGGCACCTGGGTGACCTGTTGCTCCAACTGGCCGACCGCGAACAGGTCGACATGTTGGTGCTGGGTACCCACCCCAAAGAGAAGGGGCTGCTCGCCCGCCTCACCGCGCCGTCCACCTCGCACGAGGTGCTCGCGCATGGGCTGATGTCGGTGGCGCTGGTGCCCGGTGAAGTGCCCCCGCCCCCGTTGCGCCGCGGTACACCCACTTCGCCGCGCGGCTTGAAGGAGCGCGCGCGCCGCGGGCCCTAGTACTTCGCCACAGCTCCATCATCGGTCTCCCCGAGCCCAGTCGAGGGGGCACTTGCAGCGCGAAGCAGAGGTAATCCCTCGACTCCGCTCCTAAGGAACAGCGCATCACCGTTCGCCCCGAGAGCAGTCGAGGGGCCACTTGCCGCGCGCAGCAGAAGTGGCATCTCGACTGCGCTCGATGCGAACGGTGAAGGTGTTCCTTTCGGTGAAGTCGCCGGCGAAGCCGGTCCCCTGCTCGGGATGACCGGTGCGAGCGCGGCCAACCGATCATTGACGAGACCCACCCGGCGTCGGGCTTGACTCGTTGCCGGGTCGAAGCGCGGGCCGTTACTCGATCGGTTGATGTCTCGTTGGCTGGAGCAGCTCCTCCCACCGTTGCTTGCTGAAGAAGCTCGCCCCAAGGCGCGGGCGTTCGTGGGCATCGTCTCGTTCGCGGTGGGCATGACGGCGTGGTCGGCCGGGCTCGCCGCCGCCTCGGGTTTGAGCGTGTTGTGCGGCTTGAACGTGTGCGCGACGGTCGGGTCGGTGGTCGTGCTGATCAGGTTCAGGGGCGGGCCAGAGCCGGCCGCGGCCGTGCGCGGGTTTCTCTGGTTCTTCATTCCCTTCCTCTGCCTCGCCGCGCTGGCCACGACGCCGATCGATCCCACCACGCTGGGCTACCTCTTCGTGATGCCGCTGGTGGCCGCGACGATGTTGGAGCGCAAACACATCAAGGTCTGGGTCATTCGGGTGCTGGTGGCCGTCATCGTCACGTTGATCGCAGGCCACCTGGGCTTCCGCTCGGCAGAGGTCGATCCGTTCCCGCTGGCCAACGCCATCTTCAACTTCGTGGGCACCTTCGTGGGCGCGACTGCGCTGCTCAACACGCTGGCGGTGGAGAGCGAACGTTCGATGGAGCGGCTCAAAGAAGCGGAGCGGGCCAAGAGCGCGTTCCTCGCCAACATCGGCCATGAGATTCGCACGCCCATGAACGGCGTGCTGGGCATGACCGACGCGCTGCTCGGCTCGACGCTGGGCCCGCGTGAACGCGAGATGGCCACCACCATCCGCTCGAGCGGCCAGCTGATGATGGCGTTGATCGACGACCTGCTCGATCTCTCCAAGCTCGAGGCCCGAAGGCTGGTGCTCAGCGCCCATCCCTTCTCGCTGGTGCAGTTCGCCACCGCGCTGCGCTTGTCGTGGACTCCGTTGGCCGAGCGAAAACGCCTGAAGCTGACGGTGGTGCTCGAGCCGTCGCTGCCCGCGGCCATCACCCTCGATGAGCTGCGCCTCAAACAGATCGTCGGCAACCTGCTCAACAACGCGCTCAAGTTCACCGAGCGCGGGTCGGTCTCGTTGTGGCTCTCGGCTCGAGGCGAGTTCTTGTGCTGCGTGGTGGAAGACACCGGCATCGGCATCACGCCCGCGCAACAGGAGCGGTTGTTCTCCCGCTTCGCGCAGGCCGACGAACAGATCTCCCGCCGCTATCAAGGCACCGGGCTGGGCCTCGCGCTCTCCCGCGAGCTGGCCCTGCACATGGGCGGCACGCTGGAGGTCGAGTCGGTCTTCGGCAAAGGCAGCCGCTTCATCTGCAGGTTGCCCCTGGTGGCCGCCGTGTTGCCCGAGCCCATCGCCGCGCCCGCGCAGCCGCTCACCGCCGGCGTGCGCGTGCTGGTGGTCGATGACAACGCGGTGAACCGCCTGGTGGCGCAGCGGCTGCTCGAGCGCAGCGCGTGTGTGGTCGAGGTCGCGGGGGACGGCAAAGCGGCGCTCGAGGCGCTGACCCGCGCGAAGTTCGACGTGGTGCTGATGGACGTGCACATGCCGGAGCTGGACGGCCTCGAGGTGACCCGGCGCATCCGCGCGGGCGGTGATGATCGACTGCCCATCATCGGCGTCTCCGCCTCGGCCGCGACGGAAGACATCGAAGGCTGCAAACAGGCCGGCATGAACGATTTCCTCGCCAAACCCATGACGCACGAGCGCCTGGTGGCGACCTTGCTGCGCAACCTCGCGCCGCGATTGGGCCAGGTGATCAGCCTCCGTGCCGCAGGAGGGGACTGACCCGACGAGCGGGGGCACCCCCCTCGACGTTACGCTTCGGTCGATGGCCCCCCTCAGCGAGCACCTCTGGTTCCGCGATGCCGTTGAAGGCCTCTATCTTCGCGACCTGAAAGACGTGCTCCAGCCGGCGCACCGCGCGCAGTTGGCGTCGCTGGGCATTCACCTCAACAAGCTCCAACCGGCCTACCCGGTGGCGATTTTTCGTGCGGGGCTGGCCGTGGTGGGTCCGCTGGTCGCTCCGAATGGCACGCCCTTCGAGCAGCAGCTCGAGCTGGGTCGAAGGCTGACGCGGGGCTACTTCGACACGTTCGTCGGCCGCGCCATGTCGAAGATGATGGCGCTGGTCGGCCCCGCTCGCGGCATCACCCGCATCGCCCGCAGCTTCCGTTCACTCACCAACTACCTCGACGCGCGGTTGCTGGAGCAGCAGGTGGGCTCGGCCCGGGTGTCGTTCTCGCCGGTGGAAGGGCTCACCGGGTTGCTCCTGGGCATCAACCAGGAGTCGGGCGTGCTGCTGTCTTCCGCGAAGCAGCGCACCAACGTGACGGTGGAGTCGGACGACGGCTCCGAGGCGCTGATGCGCTTCGAGTGGACGCTCTGAAGCCTGGCCGGAGGGGCAGGCTGAGCGGGGCTTGGCGTCGAACCTGCACCTGAAGCTGCGGGTCGGGGCCTCGCATGAAACGTCTCCCGCTGCTCCTCGCACTCTCGGTTCTCGCGCCCCTCACCGCGGCGGCGGGCCCGTTGACCGTGAAAGGCTCGGACACCATGGTGGTGCTCACCCAGCGGTGGGCGGAGGAATACAGAAAGGCGCACCCTGAGGCGAAGGTGCAGGTCACCGGCGGTGGTTCGGGCACCGGCCTGTCGGCGTTGATCAACGGCACCACCGACATCGCCCTCTCCAGCCGGCCCATGAAGGCAGCAGAACGAGAACAACTGCGCGCCCGCCACCAGTCCACCGGGTACCAGCTCGCCGTCGCGAAAGATGGCGTGACCTTCTACGTGCACGAGACGAACCCGCTGAGCGCGTTGACGCTCGAGGCACTCAAGCGGATCTACGTGGGCGAGATCACCAACTGGAAAGAGGTGGGCGGCCCCGATGCGCCCATCGTCCTCTACTCACGGGAGAACTCGTCGGGCACCTACGTGTTCGTGAAGGACGAGCTGCTGGGGGGCGATGACTTCTCCGCTGCGGCCCAGACGCTCCCGGGCACCGCCGCGGTGGTGAACGCCGTGGCGAAGGAGCGCAACGGCATCGGCTACGGCGGCCTGGGCTACGCCAAAGGCGTCAAGGCGCTCGAGCTCGGCGCGGGCGCCGACACGCTGGCCCCCACCGCGGAGAACGTGAAGAGCGGCAAGTACCCGCTCTCGCGCGACCTCTTCTTCTATCTGCGCAGCGAGCCGACGGGATCCGCACAGGGCTTCATCGACTTCTGCCTGTCTGTGGCAGGGCAGCGCCTGGTGAGTCAGGTTGGCTACTACCCCGTCAAGTGACGACCCGTGAGCGCCTCGAGCTGCAGGCAGCGCAAGGAGCGGATGATCGCGCTGATGGTCAAGGCCGTCGGCCTCTCGGGCATCGCCGCGGTGCTGCTCATCGTGATCTTCGTGGGCCGGGAAGCGTTGCCGATCCTCCTCGGCGACAGCGAGGCGGGTTTTGACAGGCTCTTCCTCCCGCAGCCGCTGCGGCCGGGAAAGCCGCCGGGCTTCATGTGGCAACCGGTGGGCGAGGTGCCGAAGCTGTCGATGATTCCGTTGTTGCTGGGCACCCTCAAGGTCACCCTGGTGGCGATGGTGGTGGCCGTGCCGGTCGCCGTCGCAGCGGCCCTCTTCACCTCGGAGTTCGCTCCTCGCCGGCTTCGAGAGTTGCTCAAGCCCGTCATCGAGTTGCTCGCCGCCATTCCTTCGGTGGTGTTGGGCTTCTTCGCGTTGATGACCCTGGCGGGCTGGGCGCAATCCACCTTCGGGCTGCCCTCGCGTTTGAGCGCGCTGGTGGCGGGCCTCGCGATGGCCATCGCCATCGTGCCCGTGGTGTTCACCGTCGCTGAAGACGCGCTCACCGCGGTGCCCCGCAGCTACCGGGAGGCGTCCCTCGCCCTGGGCGCCACCCCGTGGGAAACGGCGTGGCGGGTGGTGTTGCCCGCGGCTGCGCCCGGCGTGTTGGCGGCGTGCGTGCTCGGTTTCGGCCGCGCCATCGGTGAGACGATGATCGTGCTGATGGCCTCGGGGAACGCGGCCATCGTCTCGCGCTCGTTGAGCGATTCGACCCGCACCATGTCGGCCACCATCGCCGCCGAGATGGGTGAAGTGGTCTTCGGAGGCACACACTGGTCGGTGCTCTTCTTCATCGGCCTGCAGTTGTTCGCGCTCACCCTGGTGCTCAACCTGGTGGCGGGGGCCTTCGTGCGCCGCGCCCTTCGCCGCATGGGCGGCACCGCATGAGCCCGCGCCAGACGAGGTCGAAGCTCTTCTCGGGCCTCACCGGCGTGGCCGTCGCGTTGCTGGTGGGAATCCTGCTGGTCATCGTGGGAGACGCCGTACGCGGCGGGTGGACCCGGCTCTCCTGGGAATTCCTGAGCACCGCACCTCAGGATGGAATGACGGCGGGCGGCATCTTCCCCGCCCTCTGGGGCACCACGGTGCTGACGCTCTTGATGACCATCGCGGTGATGCCGGTGGGGGTGATCACCGCCCTCTATCTCTCCGAGTACGCCCCTGAAGGGTCCCGCCTGGCAGCGGTGGTGCGGGTCGCCGTGCAGAACCTCGCCGGCGTTCCTTCGGTGGTCTTCGGGCTCTTCGGGTTGGGCTTCTTCGTGCGCTTCGTCGGCGAACGAACGGATGCGGCGTTGGGGGGCGAGCTGAAGTGGGGCCAACCGGGTCTCTTGTGGGCCTCGTTGACCCTGGCGGTGCTCACGTTGCCCGTGGTGATCGTCGCCACCGAAGAGGCGCTGCGCACGGTGCCCGCAGACCTGCGCTCGGCCAGCCTCGCCCTGGGGGCCACCAGGTCACAGACGTTGTGGCGCGTGGTGCTGCCGGGCGCGGTGCCGGGCATTCTCACCGGCGCGATCCTCGCGGTCTCCAGAGGCGCGGGCGAAGTGGCGCCGATTCTGCTCACCGGAGCGGCCTACTACCTGCCTGACCTGCCGCGCTCGCTCTCGTCGCAGTTCATGCACCTCGGCTACCACACGTACGTGATGGCCACGCAGTCGCCCGACGTCGATGCGACGCGCCCGCTGCTCTACGCCACGGTGGTGGTGTTGTTGGCGCTGACCTTCTCCCTCAACCTGGTGGCCATCGTGATCCGCTCGCGATCGCGCCGGCTGGCGTCTTCGTGAACGCTCAGCCCAAGGTGAAGGTGCGAAGGCTCTCGATTCACTATCGCGACAAGACCGCGGTGAAGAACCTCGACCTCGACATCGCCGAGCGGCAGGTGCTGGCGCTCATCGGCCCTTCGGGCTGCGGCAAGTCGACCTTCCTGCGGGCGCTCAATCGCATGAACGACCTGATTCCGGGCGCGCGCCAGGAAGGCGAAGTGTTGCTCGATGGCCAGGACATCAACGGGCGGGACATCGACGTGGTCGACCTGCGCCGCCGCGTGGGCATGGTGTTCCAGAAGTCGAACCCCTTCCCCAAGTCCATCTTCGAGAACGTCGCTTACGGCCTGCGCATCGCCGGCTTGCGCGACAAGGCCGAGCTGGCGGTGCGGGTCGAAACGAGCCTGCACCACGCGGCGCTCTGGGATGAAGTGAAGGATCGCCTGACGGAGTCGGCCCTCTCGCTCTCCGGTGGGCAACAGCAGCGCCTGTGCATCGCCCGCGCGCTCGCCATCGAACCCGAGGTGGTGTTGATGGATGAGCCCGCCAGCGCGCTCGACCCGCTCTCCACCGCGAAGATCGAGGAGCTGATGCACGAGCTCAAGAGCCGCTACACGATCGTGATCGTCACCCACAACATGCAGCAGGCGGCGCGCGTCTCAGACCAGACCGCGTTCTTCTACATCGGCGAGTTGATCGAGGTCGGCTCGACCGCGCACCTCTTCACCAACCCCGGTGTGAAGCGCACCGAGGACTACGTCACCGGAAAGTTCGGGTGAACATGACGACCCACACCGACCGCGCCTACGAACGAGACCTGAACAACCTGCGAGAGCGCCTGCTCGCCATGGGCAAACGGGTGCAGGCGATGATCGCGGAGTCCGTGCTCGCGTTGACGGCCCGCGACTCGAAGCTCGCCTCACACGTGATGAAGAGCGATCTCGCGGTTTGTTGTTCGTCGCCAAAACGTGAGGCACCCCACCAGCCGCACCGCAGGGTGATCAGCCCGCGTGCTGCATCGCGCTGACCGGCTTGAGCCGCGCGGCGATGAACGAGGGGATGACCGAGATGAAGGTCACCACGCCGGTGATGAACGACACCGTGGCCAGCACCCACTGCGCCGTGGGCAGCATCACCAGCTTGTCGGAGAGCAGCACGAACTGAACGCCGACCGGCAGGGGGATGCCCGCCGAGTTCAAGACGACCGAGATCAACACCCCGACGACCGCACCGCCCAGGGTGGCCAGCAGCCCGAGCAGGAAACCCTCGGTGAGGAACATCAGCAGCACCGAGGTCTGCTGCATGCCGATGGCGCGCAGGGTGCCGATCTCCCGGGTGCGCTCGCGAATGCTGATCCACATCACGATCATGATCCCCACGCCGATGACGGCGAGGAGCACGGTGCCCAGGAAGAACGAGACGAAGCTCATCAGGTCGACCGTCCACGCCACGAAGCTCACCTCGTCGTGCCAGTTGGTGAGGTCGAGCCGCTGGCCCACCCACGGCTCACGCGAGACGTTCTCGAACTTGAACCAGAAGGCGCGCGGGTCTTCGTCCATCATCGCGTAGCCCGCATTGGTGAGCCCTTCGCGCAGCCGGGCCTGCACCTTCTTGATCTCCTCGAGGTCTGAGGTGGGCAGGTAGATCTGCAGCGCTCCGGTGGTGTCGTCTTTGAGCTGATACAGCTGGCGCAACGTCTCTTCGTTCAAGAAGCACGAGAACTGGCTGAGCATGCCCATGCCTTTGACGATGGCCACCACCACCACGTCGACGGTGTTGTTGGTGCCTCGCGCCGTGGGCGCCGAGATGGTCAGCGCGTCTCCCACCCGCACGTTGAGCGCGGCCGCCTGCTCTTCGAACAGCAGGATCGAGCCCGGCTTGGCCAGGTCCTCCAGCTTGCCCTCCTTCACCTTGAGCGCCCTTTGCAGGCCCTGCTCCTGGGTGATGTCGATGCCGCCCAGGCCAATCATGGTGCTGTTGCTCTCGCTGACCACCTTGGCCCAGCCGCGACCGCGCGAGGCCACGTAGGTCAGCTCAGGCACTTCCTTCTTGATGACCGCCAGCACGTCCTGGGCCCTGGTGACCACCGGCGCTGACTGCCCCGAGGTGACCTTGAAGAAGCCCGCCACGTTGATGTGGCCGCTCATCAGGGTCGTAGAACTCTCGACCAGCGAGCGGTTCATGCCCTCGCCGATGCCCAGCATCATCACCATCAACGAGGTGACCATGCCGATGGCGATCATCAGCACGCCCGTACGGCGACGGTGTTGCCAGAGCGAGAGGAACGCGATTCTCAGGAGCATGCTCATGGAGTGGAGCCGGTAGCACCGGAACGGTGCGCGAGACAGCAGGGAGCGAAGCGGACGGCTGGCCGAGGCGGAACGATCCAGGAAAGAGTCATGACTCCGAGGCCTGCATGGCGACGATGGGTTGAATGCGCGTCGCCAGCACCAGGGGGAAGATGACCGCGATGACGCTGACGATGAGGGTGACGACGATGGCCAGCACGATGCCGCCGGCCGTGAGCTCAGGCCGCAGCACGGGGCCCGAGAAGAAGAAGTAGAGCTCGTCACGGAACGCCGGAATGCCGGTGTCGTGCAGGTACTTGACGGCCAGCGAGCCGACCACCGCACCGAGCGCGCCGAAGGAGAGCGCCAGCATCACCGTCTCCATCATCACCATGCCCACCACGAAGGGCCGCTGCGCTCCGATGGCGCGCATGGTACCGATGGTGGTGGTGCGTTGCAGCGTGGCGATGGTCATGCCGATGGTGACCACGATGAGCGCGAAGAACGCGAAGGCGCCCACGATGGCCACCAGCAGCAGCCGGAAGAAGTCGATGAACTTGCCGAGGAAGCCGGCCGCCGAGCTCCAGCCCACCACGAAGGTCCTGGGCCTCGCGCCTTCCAGCAGCGCGTCGATGGGGGCTGTTTGTGTGACGTCGAGCGAGGGGCGCTCGGCCTTCAGCGCTGCCTGCAGCTGGAGCAGCGCGCTCACCGAAGGCTTGAACTCGCCCTTCGCGCGGCTCTCCTCGAGGCTCACCACTTCGGAGAGCGCCATGGCCAGCATGCCCGGCAGCTGCTTCGAATCGACCAGACTCTTCGCGGCCGCGGTGCGCGCGGGTTCGGGCGGCGGGGCCTCGGTCGAGAGCAGCTTCTCGACTTCTTCCTGCGTCGCGGCCTGCGCCTGGGGCGAGCCGTCTTTGAGCAACACGGCTGCGTGCATCACCACGCCGTCGTCGATCTCTTCGGGTGAGAAGGTGTCGCCCAGCCGGCGCGCCTTCGCGGTGGGGCCCGCCTTGCCGGTGAAGCCGTCTTCGAAGGCTTTGGCCTGCACCTCCTGTACGACCTCCTCGTCACCACCGAAGAGGTCGGCCTCGGCGCTCTCGCGGTTGACCTCCCGGGCGCCCGTCTCCTTCTTCATCGCCTCTTGCTCGGCCTTCTTTTCATTGGTCAAGAAGCCGTACAGCTCACGAAAGGTGACCATGTCGACCAGCGAGCTGGCGCCGGCCAGGGGCGACTTCTCGAGGCCTTTGAGCTCGAACACGCCGTACACTTTCACCAGCGCGGTCTGCAGCGAGCCCGAGCGGCCGAAGCTGCGCAGGGTCATCGTGTCGCCCACCTTCACCCGGTAGAGGGAGAGCATGGGGGCCAGCTCCTTGTAGAAGAACTGGTAGCGGCCTTCGAAGTCTTCGTCGGTCACCGTGAAGAAGCGGGTGAGCAGGGCGGCGAGGTCTTTCTCCTGCGTTCCCAGGAAGCCCTGCAGCCTGGAGATGGCCGCCTGCGTGCCGAGCCCATCGAGCTGGAGCACGATCTCGCGGGTCTGCGCCTGGTTCTCCTTCACGAACCGCTGCAGCTCCTTGTCGCTCTGGTCGGACAGCTTGCGGCCAGCGGCCAGTGCGTCGCGGATCTTGTCGAGGCGGCGGGCGTTCTTCAGCTTGAGCAGGTCTTCGGTGAAGAAGCGGGGCAGCAGGATGCCGCGGTGCCCGGAGGGGACCTTGGTGCCCTCCACGATGGTCATGCGATCGAACGTGTCCTGGTAGGCGTCGAGGTCGGTGCCCAGGTAGCGGATGAAGAGCAGGTCGCTGTCGGAGACGATGGGCGCAAGCCTGTTCTCCAGGAACTCGAGGTGATCGAAGGGCGAGGTGTCGAAGTCGGCCCAGAACGCCTCGGAGCCCGCCTTCGCCAGCGTGTCGCGCGCCTGCAGATCGAGATCCTTCTCGGCGGTGAGCTCCTTCTCGCGCTCCAGATCCTTGCCCAGCACCGAGACCATGTTCCGCACGTGGCTGATCAGGCTCAGCTTGCGCGTCTGAAATTCAGCGTCGGGCTTCCGGGTGGTCTCGTCGTTCTGCTCGCTGATCAGCTTGCGCAGCCGCTCCAGCGTCACGTCGACGGTGTTGCCCGAGCCCACGATGCTGGTGGCCGCGCCCATGGGCACCACCCTGGCCACGTTGGGCACCGAGAGCAGCTTGGCCTTGACCGCCTTGAAGTCGTCGATGGGCGCCAGGGCCGAATCGGTGCCGTCCATGCGGCCGTAGATCTCCAGCGGATCTTTCGAGCGCGCGCCGTACACCTGCATGTGGCCGGTGATGCTGCCGATGATGCTCTTGCTGAGCGCGTCATCGAGCGTCGAGAAGATCGACCCACCAACCACGAGGAGCGCCGCGCCGAACAGGAGCACCAACCCAACGAAGACGTTGAGCATGCTCGAGATGATGTTGGCGAACGCGATTCGAACGAGGACGAGAGCCTTCGAGAACATGACACCACATCGTTACTGCATCGGCCGACGCGCCGCTCGCGATTCCCGCCCAGCGGCGCAAAGTCTGCACGGAGAAATCCAGAATCCTCGCTGACTCCGACTGCATCTCCTGGTCGAACGCGGCCGATGGGGGTCGCCTTCTTCGAGGAGAACGACGATGAAGCTGATGCCGATGAACGAAGGTTCGCTCGACCGGGTCATCCGCGTGGTGCTGGGTGTGGCCCTGCTGAGCCTCACGCTGGTCGGCCCGCACACGATGTGGGGCCTGCTCGGCTTGATTCCGTTGGTCACGGGGCTGGTCGGCAGCTGCCCGGTGTACACGTTGCTGGGCGTGAGCAGCTGCCCGATGAAGAAGGTCAGCAGCTGAACGGATGTCGGCGCCCGCTGCCAGCGATGTCGAGGTGATGGCGCGGGCTGCGCAGGGTGACGCGGTCGCGCGCGGCGAGTTGGTGGAGCGGCATCAAGGCGCCGTGTACCAGCTGCTCCTTCGGCTCACGCGCGAGGACGCGCGAGCAGAGGATCTCACCCAGGAGACCTTCATCACCATGCTGGACCACCTCCCGGCGTGGCGCGGCGAAGGCACGGTGCGGGGCTGGGTGTTGTCCATCGCCCGCTCCCGCTGGCTGATGATGCTTCGGGGTGAACGAGACCAGCCCGTGGCAGAGGCGTCGCTGGAACAGCTGGGGCTGGCGGCCGGTTGGGGCACGCCGATGGATCCCGAGGAGCTCGCCGCGCGCCTCGAGCAGCGGCAGGTGCTCGAGCGGGCGTTGCTCAGTCTCGACGCCGAGTCGCGCGAGGTGCTCACGTTGCGAGACCTCGAGGAACTCACCGGCGAGGAGACAGCGCAGGTGCTGGGGCTGTCGTTGGCGGCGATGAAGAGCCGCCTCCACAGGGCCCGGCTGGCGCTGGTGGCCAGCGTGAAAGGAGCCGCTCGTGGCTGAGAATCGAAACGTCGGCGGGCTGTTCTGCTTCGAGGTGCTCTCGCTGTTGTCGGGCTACGTCGACGGAGAGCTGACCGCCGCTGACCGGGAGAAGGTCGAGGCGCACCTGGCGGGCTGTGACGCCTGCACGCGCTTCGGCGGCGAGTTCAGCGCGGTGGTCGAGGCGCTGCGCGAGAAGGTGCGCGCAGACGCGGCCACCAGCGAAGCGAGAAGGCTCCGGTTGTTGGCGAAGCTTCGGTGAGCTCCGGGCTCGGGATGCTGCTCACGGCGCGCTGAGTCGCCTCTTCAGACGCGCGCGAGAGCCAACTGAAACGGGCTACTCCATCGCGCCGATGATGGCCCTGGTGAACTCGTCGGTGTTGGCCGTGCCGCCCAGGTCGCCGGTCTTCACCTTGCCCTCGGTGTAGACCTTCCACACCGCGTTCTCCACGCGGCGGGCGTGCTCGGGCATGTCGAGCCAGTCGAGCATCATCACCGACGACATGAGCAGCGCGGTGGGGTTGGCCAGGCCGCGGCCGGCGATGTCGGGCGCCGTCCCGTGCACCGCTTCGAAGACCGCGCAGTCGGTGCCGATGTTCGAGCCGGGCACCATGCCCAGGCCACCGACCAGACCCGCGCAGAGGTCAGAGACGATGTCGCCGTAGAGGTTCTCCATCACCATCACGTCGTACTTGTCGGGGTTCTTCACCAGCTGCATGCAGAGGTTGTCGACGATCACCTCTTCGGCCTGCAGGTGGGGGAACTCGCGCGCCACCTTGCGGAAGCAGTCCAGGAACAAGCCGTCGGACAGCTTCATGATGTTCGCCTTGTGCACGGCAGACACCTTCTTGCGCTTCTTCTTGGTCGCGTACTCGAAGGCGAAGCGGCAGATGCGGGTGCTGGCCTTCTCGGTGATGATCTTGATCGACTCGACCACGCCGGGCACCACGATGTGTTCGATGCCCGCGTAGAGGTCTTCGGTGTTCTCGCGCACCACGATGAGATCGACGTCGTCGTAGCGGGTCTTCACGCCCGGCACCGAACGCACCGGCCGCAACGAGGCGTAGAGATCGAGCCGCTTGCGCAGCTGCACGTTGGCCGACTGCTGGCCGCTGCCGATGCCCGTGGCGGTGGGCCCCTTGAGGCCGACCCGGGTGCGCATCACCGACTCGACCGTCTCGTCGGGGAGGTTGGTGCCGTACTTGTGCACCGCTTCGGCGCCGCAGTCCTTGTACTCGTACTCCAGGGGCGCCCTGGCCCCCTCCAGCACCTTGCGCACCGCATCGCAGACCTCGGGGCCGATGCCATCACCGTTGATCATCGTCATCTTGTGCGTCGTCGGGGTCGTCATGGGGGCGCACTTAAACGGCGCACTGGTGTGCCGTCGACAAGATTGGGGACCCTTCAACGAAGTCTGCATCGACTCCTCTGAAGACAGGCTGAAGCTGCGCTACCCTGCGGTCCGTGGAGCTCGATCGGATCAGGGAGAAGGTCTGGAACGGCGAAGTGCTGAACGACTTCGAGCTGCGGGAGCTCGAGCGGGCCGCGCAACGCGAAGGCGGCCCCATCTGGCGCACCACCGTCGCCCAGGCGTTGATCAACGCCGACGCCATCAATCAGGCCATCCCCATTCTCGAAGCGGTACGCCGTGATTTTCCCGGCGAGATCCAGGCGCACCTCGCGCTGGGCCGCGCGTTGATCAGCCTGGAGAAGTGGACCGAAGCCGAAGCGCCCCTCAAACGCGCGCTCGAGTTGAACCCCGGCGATCCCGAACCCACCAAGGCGCTGGCCACCCTGGCGCTGCGCCGCGGCGAATGGTCGCGCGCGAAGGCCTGGGTCGACGAGGTGATGAAGGTGGACCCTCTCGATTCGGAAGCGCGGCTGCTGCAGGCCGAGATCGAACGGCTGGCGCCCGGTGAGCTGAACGAGACGCCCAGCCTCGAGGCCTTCACCCGCATTCTGGTGGAGCGGTTGAAGGCGCAGTCGACGCCGCACCTGGTGTCGCGCGGGCAGTTGACCATTCGATTGGGGCGGGGCGGGGTGGCGCGGTTCGATCTGACGTCGCTGTTCTCCGACGCCATGCGCCTGGGCCGGCCGCTGCCGGAAGCCGCTGAGCTGCTGGCGCGCGATTTTGCGGAACGCAGCCTGGGCATTCCCGCGGGCCGCTTGCAGCTGCTGGCCAAGGTGCTGCCGGTGGTGCGTGACTCGGCCTTCCTCGAGCGGGGCGAAGGGTGTTCGCGCCGCGAAGGCCCTGCCGGGTTGTGGTTCTTCTTCGCGGTCGACGACCCAGAGAACGCGCTCTACGTGCCGGAAGGGCTGCTGGCGGCCTACCGCATCACGCTGGAGCAACTCGACGAGGCCGCCTGGAAGAACCTGGAAGCGCGGCACACCGAGGTGCGTGCGCTCGAGCTGGAGCAGGGCGCCCTGCGAATCTCGACCGCCGCCACGGGGTTGTGGGCGTTGGCGCATGGTGATGGTCATGACGCGGCGCGCTTGCTCACCGTTTCGCATCAGGCCGCCATCGAAAGAACGTGTGGCCGCGGGCCGATCCGCGTGTACCTGGGCCTGCGCGAGCTGGTGCTCTTCTGCCGGGAGGATGACCTCGTGGCGGTGAAGAAGCTCGAGGGGCTCGATGCGGCGCGCGAAGGCATCGTCGGCTCGTGGCGATTGCACGAAGGCCGGCTGACCTCGGTGTCGGATTGGGATCTCGAGGATGAATGATCTTTCCCTCTCCCTCTGGGAGAGGGTCAGGGTGAGGGCGCTGACGTTGCCGCTGCTCCTGCTGGCAAGCTGCACCTGCCCCCCGAAACCCGCCGCAGTCGACGCCGGCATCCGCTACCGCAAAGTCGACCTGCACGTGCACGTCTCCCCCGCCGCCATCCCCCGCCTGCTGCGCTTGATGGAAGAACGTGGCCTCGACGTGGTGGTCAATCTCTCCGGCGGCTGGCCCGGTGCGGGCCTCGAAGAATCCATCGCCGCCGCCGCGACCACGAAAGGCAGAGTCGTCGTCTTCGCGAACCCGCCGCTGCACCTGCTCGCCTACGACCTGCAGCCCGACGCGCTCGCCAAAGAACTCGAGCTCGCTCACCGCCTCGGCGCCAAAGGCGTGAAGTTCTCCAAGGCGCTGGGCCTCGGCTACCGCGATGCAGACGGCGCGTTGATCACCGTCGACGATGCCCGCCTCGATGCCCTCTTCGAGAAGGCGGGCGAGCTGAACATGCCGGTCTCCATTCACACCGGAGATCCGATCGCCTTCTGGCTCGCCCCCGACGAGAAGAACGAACGCTTCGACGAACTCAACGCTCATCCCGGGTGGAGCTACTTCGGCAAGGAGGTGCCCCGCTGGGAAGCGCTCTTCGCGGCGTACGAACGGCGCGTTGCCCGGCACCCGCGCACGAAGATCATCGGCGTGCACTTCGGCAACGCACCGGAACTGCCCGAGCGTGTCGGGGCGATGCTCGAAAAATATCCCAACCTCTCCGTCGACACCGCCGCCCGCGTGCCTGAGCTCGGCCGCAAGGCATCAGTGGTGCGGGAGCTCTTCCTCCGATACCCCGACCGCATTCTGTTCGGCACGGACCTCGGCATCGGTGAGGCGCCGGAAGACCTGATGCTCGGCTCCACCGGCCTCACCCCGCCACAGCGCGCCGACGTCGATCGGTTCTTCACCGCGACCTGGCGCTTCTTCGAATCACGCGACGAAGACTTCGTGCACCCCACGCCGATTCAAGGCCGGTGGACCATCTCGGGTCTGGGTCTGCCGCCCGCGGTGCTGAAGAAGATCTACGCCGGAAACGCCGACCAACTGTTGGGCCCGTAAGCTGCGCTACACCTTCAGAAGGGGTGGGAAACAACGCGCTGACGGCAGCCTGTTCTGACCGTCTCGAGGCGCTTCAACTCAGTCGGGTTGAGCCAGCCCCCGAAGAGCGACGGCGTGAGCGCTCGACATGCGTCGTCTTGGCGGCCCAGCATCCACAACGCCCAGGTGCGTCGACTGGTGACGTCGTGTCGCTCGGTTCCGGTGGTGCTGGTCTCCAGCAAGCGGTCGCATTCGACCAGCGCCTCGGCCCATCGCGCCGCGAGGAAGAGCGCTTCGACGTGAACGCAGCCTGCAGACTCGGCATCTGGGAGCGGGCCCGGTGCTGGAATTCCGGCGTCAGGCGGCGCGAGGCGCCACTCCGTCAGCACGTCGTCGAGTTCTTCGGGTGTGGCGAACTTTCGAAACCCTGCCGCGTCGCCCCGTCTCAGCGCTCGTTGCTGTCGGAGCGTCTGGAGCAGGAGCGTGTTGTTCGCGTTGAGGTGCCCCTCGAGCAGGTTCGCGAAGAGCGCCTCGGTTTCGCGCCAGCCCTTTTCATCGTCGGTCAGCATGAAGAGCCGCAGCCGCTGGAGCAGCAGCGTGTGGCGCTCATCCACGTTCGAGGTGGTCTGCTCCAGCCGAGCGTCGATGAGTGCCTGCTCCTCTGCGTGGCGACCCTGGTTGTCGAGCAGCCGAATCTGCATGGAGTGCTCCGTCGCGCGTTGCATCGGCGTGCCTGCATCAACCGCGCGAACCTCTGCCAGCAGCTCCTCGAGGCGTGACGTGTCTTCTTCGATCGACGCGATCGCCCCCTCCAGTGAGGCCAGCCGCAGCCGCACCAACGCGTCGCGCGTGGGGAGCACCTTCGTGATCGCCACCGCAGCCCGCATGCGCACCAGGTCGTCGCTGCTCATGGCCGCGTAGACCTCGGCCAGCGCCACCCGTCGGACCTCGGGGCCCGCTCCCGGCAACGCTCGCCAGGCCTCCAGGGCCGCCTGTGGCGCGGCTCCTTCGACAGAGACCGAGACTTCCCGGGCGAAGGCATTGGACCAGGGCTCATCGAAGTCCTCCACCAACTGCCGAGCGCGCTCCGTGAGGGCCTGGCACGTGCGCGCGTCTGAGTAGAAACACTCCTGCAGACGCCTCGCGACCACCGCCCACGTCTCTTCGCGTCGACCCAGTCCCGGCAAAGAGTCGACCTCTCGAAGCAACTTCAACGTGGCCTCGACGTTCGAGAGGGACGACTGGGCGAAGGCTTCGTTGAGACGACCCCACGCGCGGGCCGTCGTCGAACCGCTCTCATCGGCCGCGATGCGAAGGCGCTTGGCGAGCCCGAGCGCCTCGTCGGTGTGGCCGGCCTCGCGCAGGGCGTCGAACTCGAGCTGGCCTTTCCCCGAGGCGATGAGCGCCGGGCGTTCGCTCACCATCGTGGGTGTGAGGCGCAGGGCGGGTCGGCGTTCACACCGAGCGGGCGGGAGCACCCGCCGCAGCACCCGTGACGTCTGGTGTGCTGCTACCCCGGGCGCACTCGCAGCAACCTCGAGCGCGATGTCGAGCTCCTGAGTCGAGACCTCGAGGCAGGCGGCCCGAGGTCCCCGCGCCTCGGACTCCAGCGTGTCACAGGCCACCACGGCCTGCTCGAGTGCCCTCGCCGCGTCGCCCAGCGGGCCGTTGGGCGCCCGTCGAACGAGCGCACCCACAGGCTCTTCGAGCGCGCGGCACGGCGAGCCTGGCCTGGTGGCGAACCAGCCGATGAGCGCAACGCTCAAGGCGGTCGCCGTACCGCCGAAGATTCGCGCAACGCGCGGGCCTCTGCGCAGCGCAGCGGCAGCGAGCTCCATCGACGCGAAACGCGCCGTGGGGTTCGCGCTGAGGCCTCGTGCCATGGGTCGCCGCAGCCAGACGGGCACGCCGGCCCAGGCGATGACTCCGCTGCGCTGCGCTGCGATGAGGTCACCGAGCGTGTCGCCGAGAAAGGGGCGGTGACCGGTCAGCGCTTCGAACAGGCTTGCCCACCACGCGAACTGGTCGGCGCTCCGGTCTCCCGGTGCACCCTCGAGCTGCGCGGCTGCGAGGTACGCGGGCGTGCCGACCAGACCGCCCTCAGCCGAGGGCGCAGCCGTCGAGGCGAGCCCAAAGTCGAGGAGCAGGGCCCGGCCGGTGTCGTCGACCAGCGCGTTGTCTGGCTTGAAGTCGCGATGGATGACCCCGGCGCGATGCGATGCTTCGAGCCCAGCGGCGCACTGGAGAAAGACGCCGGCGATTTCGCTGGCCGAACGTGGTGCCGCCCCGAGCCACGCGCGCAGCGTTTGACCGCGCGCCAACTCCATCGCCAGCACCACCCGGCCGTGCCAGGCGGCGACTTCGTGCACGGCCACCACGTTGGGGTGGCTCAACCGCGCCAGCGCCTTGGCTTCACCCAACAGCGCTTCGCCTTCACGGTGCAGCACCTTGAGCGCGACCTCCCGTTCGAGACGGCCGTCCCACGCGGCGTAGACGGAGCCCATCGCCCCGGAGCCCAGCAGTCGCACCAGCAGGTAGGGCCCGAGCTTGAGACCGGGGCCGATGGAGCCCTCGACGGGCGTCGACGGGAGCGTGTCGCCCAGCGACGGGGACGCGGTACTTCGAAGCGCCGAGGCCACCAGGGCTCTACAAGAAGGACACTGTTCGACATGCGCCATCACAGCGGCTCGCCGCCCGGACGGCGTCGTGCCTTCGGCCAAGCCGTCGAGAACTTCGCGGCCAGGGCAGCCCTCGCTCATGAACAGCGCTCGAGCAGTTCTCGTGGCATGCGGCGCCCCAGCCTACTCAAGACCTTGGGATCCGCTGGGCGGAATCACCGAAGACGCGGGCTTCGGGGCCACGTCACTCGTCGAGCTCCGCCCCGTGACCTGTTGGGGACTGGTCCTTCTTCCAGTTCCGGAAAGTCGGGGTGCGCGCGCCGCGCTTCCGGCGCACACTTGTGCCGTGATGCGAAAGCTCTTCTCGATCGTCTTCGTCGCTTCGTTGGCCCTCGCTCAGGCCAAACCCGCCAAGCCGACCCCGGCTGCGGCCGCCCAGACTCCAGCGGCTGCCACGCGTGATGCCGGTGTGGCTCCGGTTCGAAGCGCCGCAGCCGCCGACGCAGGCGTGCCCCTGCCCGCTCCTTCCGGCTTCAACTCGACCGAGCTCGACCGGCTGCGCAAAGAGGTCACCGAGCTCAAGCTGCGCAGCGCCGAGGTGGAGCGCGCCCAGCAGCAGAGAGCCGACGCGCTCAGTGCCCAGGTCGACAAGCTCAGCAGTCAGCTCGAGGAGATCAAAGGTCAGATCACCAAAGTCACCGATGCCGAGACGCGGCGCGCCGACACCGAGCAGGCGGTGGTGAATCAGAAGTCGGCGAGCTCTTCGGCGAGCGCGAGCTTGAACTCGGTGCTGGGCGCCCTGGCCACCGGCAACACCGGCGGGGTCGACCCTTCACTGCGTTACGCCGAGAGCGTGTTCACCGGCAACGCGCAGAAGAACGTGCAGCTCGCTCGTGCGGCGCTCGCTCAAGGTGACCTGGCCAGCGCTCGGCAGTACCTCCTGCTGGCCCTCTCTGAGGCTGAGGGGCAGCGGTAGGGTTAGGCTTCGCCCATGGGACGAATCATCATGTTCATCATCGCGATCGGTATCGTGGGTTACCTCGGCTACCGCACGATGTACGGGCGCGTTGGCGCCCAGGGCGTGTCGGCACCCAAGCAGCGGCTCGAGAACGTGCAGAACGCGGCCAACCGCATCGAGGCTCAGCAGCAGCAAGCCGCTGATGAGAACCTCAAGAAGTCAGCTGAAGATTTGCCCCCACCCTGACCCTTTCCGAGGGAGAGGGGATCTCCTCAGCTCACTTCGCCGGTTCGGGCGCCTTGGGCGGCTCTTCGGTCTTGATGATGATTTCGGGCTTCTGAATCGCCGCCGGCGCATCCGGGCCGAGCACCGCCACGCTGCGCGCAGGTGCGGGCAGGAGGTGATCGAGCTTGCCCAGGTACCAGGCGACCGTGACCGCCAGCAGGATGACGAAGGTGATGTAGAGCCGCCAGGGCTTGCGCGCCTCGGCGTAGGGATCTCGGGTGTCGAGCTTCGAACCTGGCGGCAACGCCGCCGTCTTGGTGAGCGACGCGCCGAAGGGGATGTTGAGCATCGCGTGCGCGTTGACCGCCCAACCGTTCGCGTCGAGCAGCGGGCCGATGTTGCGCTGACGCAGCTTGAGCCAGGCGATCAACATCGAAGGTCCAGAGATGAGACCCAGCAGGCCCACCACGCCCAACGGCATCCACAAGCCCAGGCCGAAGAACGACTGCAGCAACGCGCCCATCGCCGCGGTGATGCCGCCGACCGCGACGCCGAGGGCTGCCACCACGCCGATGTCGAGCTTCTTGGGCTCCTTGACCACCTTGCCCTCTTCGCCCGCCTTCCCGACGTGGGTGACGCCGTCGGCCAGCAGTGCGTTGCTGTCTTTCTCTTCTTCAGCGGCGCGTTTGGCCACCTGCTCTTCCACGAAGCGCAGCACCTTCTTGTACGGGCTCCAGAACGCCTGCCGAATCGAGATGGGGTTGTCGACCAGCTTGGTGATGGTGGCGTCCCAGTCCTTGCCGTCGCGATCCTTGAAGAGGCCGTTGCGGCCGACCATCAGGTTGTCTGACTCACCGGCGGTGAAGGCGGCCACGATGTTCATCTTCTCGTTCGAGGCCGGGCGCGCGCACTCGCAGTACACCAGGTAGCCGCGCGACAACGGCGCCATCACCGCGTGTTTGGCCGGGTCATCCACGCGGATGACCAGCTCGCACTCGCGTTGATCGAGGAAGAGCGTGCCCACCTGGAAGATGGCCGGGCGCTTGCGCTCGTAGAAGTCCTTGAAGCTGACGAAGTTGTTGGTGAGCTGGAAGAGGTCGCGGGTGTAGCGCACCAGCTTCTCCACCGAAGCGATGGAGTTGGCGGTGGGCTCCTGCGCCTTCTCCAGCGCGAAGAGCGGGTCGAGCAACGCGCGTGACGCGTCGGTGTTGAGCACCTTGAGGCGCTCCACGCCCAGCTTCTCGACGATGCCGCCGACCTTGCTGCTCTGCCACTGCCCGAACACGGCGAGCTTCGTGGTGACCTGCGCCCACTCGGTTTCGGTCAGGGTCACCCGCTCACCCAGCACCGGCTTGACGGTCGCGGTGGTGAAAGTGGCCAGCGCCTGAGCCCACGCGGGGTTGACGGCCTCGAGCAGCGGCAACGCACGGCCGCCTTCGATGCGCGAGAGGGGGAAGCTCTTGATCTCCTCCGAGGTGATGGTGAGGTCCTTCGCGGCGACCGCGAGGTACTCCTTCTCTTCCCGGTTGAGCGCGGCCGCGGCGCGCGCGTCGAACAGGGCCATGGCGCAGCGGGCGAAGTAGTCCTCCACCTTGGCGCGCACCACCTTCATGGCCTCGAAGGCGGCCACGGTGCCGGTGCCCAGCGGCATCAGGGTGGTGTCGCCTTCGGCCTTGGTGATCCACCCCACGTACTCGGAGACCGCCGCGAAGAACGCCTTCACCTGCTCGGCGTTGACGCCCTTCTTGCCGCTCTTGTCGTCGGCGTTGCCGATGGTGGCCATCACGTCGAGCACCAGCTGCTTCTGCTCGGGCGTGGTGGTCGACTCGGGGGGAATCACCCCGTCGCCGTTGAAGGCCATGTCGTGAAACGCCTTCACCGCCGCCGCGCTGTCGGGCACCGAGATGACCGTCGCGTCAGCCTTGCCCAGGCCGCGCAGCACGGTCTTCGCCGCCTCGTGAATGCGCTTGCCCTCGTCGACCTCGAGGTTGATGGAGGCGAGCGAGAGCTCGGCGGGCGACTGCAAGAAGTCGTCGGGGTTCTTCAGCAGCGCCCCGGCCCACTTGATGGCGGCGATCAACTCGGGCGCGCGGATGCGGCCGTCTTTGTCGGCGTCGATCAGCTCGAGGGTGCGGGTGTCGAAAGCGAGGCCCTTGGTGGGGCAGGCGAGGGCGACCCACAACTTCCAATCGAGCTGGTCGAGGTTGATGAAGTCTTGCCCGTTCTCGAAGCGGACCTGGTCGAAACCACCAGCGCGGAAGAAGTTGAATGCCCGAGGAGCCATGTGCGCGCTGCCATAGCCGGTAGGCGGGTCACTCGTCTGAAAAACCACGCGTGGTCAGGGTCGCACGGGCCGCGCGTCCAGGAGCGCAGATGCCCGGCCGACGAGGCCCTACACGCACAACCTCACGCCGCATATGCCGGTTCGAATCCGGTCTCCTGCACTTCGTACGCAGGAGTCGTCTAATGGCAGGACAGCGGCCTCCCAACGGAATGAGGCTTCTTCACTCGGGCATCACCTCTTCTTGAAGTCCTTCAGGACTGAATCCTGAGGCTGCAGCTGCATGAACAGCAGCGCCTGCCCCAGCCGCCGCAGCGCGCCGCGCAACTCTTCGGAGGCCGTGCCGGCGCTGACCTGCTCGCGCGCCACATCCATCGCCCGGCGCACGTCGCTTTCACCGAGCAGCTCCGCCACCCGGGCACGCCGGCCGAGCACGTCTTCAATCGCTTCGTGCGCGTCGGCCTCGCTCAGCTTTCCTTCTTCCAGATGCGCCAGCACCAGGCACTTGAACGCGCGGCAGGTCTGGGGCCGATCTGCGTAGACGCCGCACGCGCAGCCGTCGAGCGCGCGGCACCCCTGCAGCAACTTCGAACGATCGTCCGACAGGGTGACGCGGCCTTCGAGGCGCGCGGCCTCTTCAGGGGTGACCGGCACCACCTGGAACATGGTGCCGTCGCAGCACAGCCCGCACGTCAGACACAGGCTCAATGCACGAAGCCGTCGCGCGGCAGCTCTTTGCCCTGGGCCACCTTGAGCAGGGTGAGCTTGCTGAGCGCGGAGGGGTCGAGCTTGTTGCCGCGTTCAGGAAAGCCGAGGCCCCGGGTGCCGAACTCCGGCACGAAGAGCAGCGGGGTCGCTTCGCCGTCGTAGCCCAGCTGCACCAGCTGCTGGGCCTCGTACCGGACACACTGCTTTTCGCAGCAGTGGAAGGTGTCTTTCACCGCGTACAGCCCTTCCGCGGGCAGCGGCGAGAGGTGCTGGGCCGACTGATCATCGGGCAGCGTGTGACCTCGCGGCTGCCACGAGGCCCGGTTCGCGCTCCACCGCTCAGGGAGGTAGAGGCCCGCGCCCGGTTCGCCGTGGTTATGGAAGTACACGAGCCGTCCCGCGGGGATGCCGGCGACGCTCTGGGTGGTGCGGTACAGCCCACAAGGAGGGAGTGCCATGGAGCCACTCATACGCTCGGTCACTTGCCCGACGCCACTTTGGTCGATGCGGGATGACGGCAACGCGTCATGGGTCATGCAGAAGTAGGCCTCGCGAAGTTGGAAGCGCACGTGGAGCCCTAAGCAACGGTCATCGAGCAGCGGCGGCGATCGTAGTGGAGAAGGACGCGCAGATTGCCCACATTGACGGCTTTGAGGTTGATTGAGTATGAATAATCGATGCACCAGTCTGCGCGGAACCCGAACTTGATTGGCATGGACCCGACAGGAACCGGGCGTGGTATAATTTTCATCGGCCTGCTCAGCATTTTAAGCAGAAATGCATCCGCGCAGGCCTGCATCTTTATTGACGAAGACCTCAACGGCAACGTTCGAACTACAAATGTCTGCGCGTCCGCTGTTCAAGTCACAGCTCATTTTGGTTCCTCAAAGAGTGCGTACGCGGATGCCGTGGTGTTTAGTGGAAGCTCGGGAGCTGGAGGATTTTGCCCCAATCTGAACGGCGGTGAAATTGAGTGCTTGGCGTTCAGTGGCGACTGTTCTCCGACCTTCTCCATGAATGCGAATATTTGCGATACGGACCCGAATGCGCAATCATCCGAGATTAGTTGTCTATGCAAGTCCGGCGGCAGCGCGTTCTCGTCTGTTCAGGTTCTTAAGGTCGATCCTGCGTCCACTGAAAGTCCGCAATCCGTCCTTAAAGTCGATACTGATTCAGATGGTACTAGTGACAATCAATGGTTCTCTGATTTTACGCGGAACAATGCCTATAGCATTCAGTCCAGGACGTACAGTCTTACCGGTCAGCTTGCGCGGCATGAATGGGAAGACTTGTACAATGGTGGCGACGGCGATTTCAATGACTATGTGCTCTTCTATGAGGCTCGCCGTTGTGTTGCTGACGAGTGGCCGGTTCCAGTGCAGTCAATGGAGGTGAGCGGCGCAATTAGTTGCGAGCATGATTGCAACAATGGGTCTAGCTGCTGGGTCCAAGAAACAACGACGACGGACCTTCGGTTTTTTGTTTCTATTGGGGTCGACACTCTTTCGTCGGACTACGACAGGGAGGCTCCCGGGAGAATGTTGCACCTTTCGGTCGCTAGCTATGCGTCGAGCGCATTGAGTGGCGCAACGATGGCGGTGTGCGCCGAACTTGAGTTCGCGCACGAGGATTCTGAGATCACCCGCATGACCTATGGTCGGGAAGCATCGTGCAATGACTCCGGCAACGATACTTCTCACCCTCAATGTCTCGACACCACGACCAAGAATCAAATTCTCCCGGTAGCGTTTGCTCGTGAGCAGCACTTGGATGCCGTCGATTCATGTGCGAACGATTTCGGCGTGCTTGATACCTTTGATGTCGCCTCCGGATCTGCCTGCGACGAGTCGGTTGCGGGACTCAATATTGAAAACTACGAGATTTCTCTCGCAGAAATCGACGCGCGCGCTCCGAACGGGTTCGGCGCAAATCAAGACTCGCTTAGTGGTTTGCCGCTTTTTGCTGACATGTCGAGTCCATATTCCATCTCTGATGCCATCATCGGCGTCCGACTCAATATTATCGAAAATATCGGCAATGCTGAGTTGCGCTGCCCCTCCGGAGTCGGTGTGCGCCTTCGGTCAGTGTCGGTCAACGTCGCCGGCACCTTCGCAAAGCATGAAATTCCCAACCCTGATGCTCGGTTGTTCCTCTATGACCGCCTCTAGGAGAACGGCTTTGTCGTTTCTGGCGGCGGTCGCCGCTTCCTGCGGTTGTAAGAGTTCATCTTCGCCTGATGTGAACACGAGCACTGATGCATCAGGTCAACACGTACTCGAATTGTCATTTCGAGTTCCTGCTGAAACCAACACCGCGAGACTTCAGGTCTCGCAGGCTGAGATTGCGATGCAGGAGTGCCAGGGCGGTGCGGACGCGGGCTTCAGGTATTCGGCCAAAGTCATTTTTCCTGTCGAAGGTGAACCATCTGTTGTCTTTGACGGTCCAGCTTCCAGGTACGCAACGAGGTGTGGTCTCACGACTGACAATTCGGGGAAGCCGTTGGCTTTCCTGAGGGGACTGACGACGGAGCGTTTCGACTTTCGATACGTGGTGGTGTGGCCAGACGGAGGCTCGACCGACCTCGGCACCTGCTTGAACACCCAACGGCCGCCGACCATGCAGGCGATGAGAAGTCGCGGCATGATCGTAGTTGGGCTGCACGGCAATCGCTGCCTTCACGACTGCGGCGAATCGAGCGTGGCTCTGGACCCGATGTCCTTCTTCGAACTGAACCCGACTACCGGGATCGCCACTCCGTACTGTCTCACTGACGCTGGGACCAACAGGACTGAGCTCGTGATGTCGATGGACTCGCCGGCGGCCCTGTTCTTCGTTGAGTCAGAATGGCGCTTCTTGGACTTCACTGATGCAGGCATAGAGCTCTCAGCTCCGGCGCCTACTTCCGCGTCGCTCATTCCCGTGCCCGGCTTTCCGCTCTGGCCAATGCTGAACCGGGCGCTCGTACATCGCCGCGGAAACGAGGGTACAGCGCTGTTCCTCGAGAGAGGGTCAGCTGGCCAATTGACCCTGCGGGAGGCAACCGAGATCAACGATCACCTGTCCTCAGTTCTCGCCCTGACCTCAGTGGATGATCGCTTCGTCATCGTCACGGGGCGGCCGCAGGATGCCGGCATCAGTGAGCGGCTCTACCTGTTGTTCGAGAATGACGTTCTAGCGGGTCGAGCCTCTTCCGAACGCGGGCGAAGCCCTCTCGAGCATCGGTATCAGGGCAAGTTCCTCGACCTGCTGACGGAGCGGACTGATGCCGGGACTTTCCTGAAGGTGAGAGAGATCGAGTTTCACCCGTAAGCGCCTGCGCCCGCGCCCAAAGGCACGGTTCGCGCCTCACTGCTCAGGGAGGCAGTGCCGCGCGTGCGGTTCGCCGTGGTTATGAAAGTAGACGAGCCGCCCCGCGGGGATGCCGGCGACGCTCTGGGTGGTGCGGTACAGCCCACAAGGAGGGAGTGCCATGGAGCCACTCATACGCTCGGTCACTTGCCCGACGCCATCGCCACC
>JANODF010000101.1:0-10263 GCA_031412555.1 Archangium sp.
CCCAGCAGGGTGTTGATGCGCTGACCTGCCTCCTGCTTGATGGCGTCGACGCGCGGGCTGACCTGGGAGTTGATGAACGCGTTCAGCTTCTCGCCCGGCTGGCGGATGATCTCGCGCAGCACCGACAAAGGCATCTGGTTCTTCTTCTTCTCTTCTTCGAAGACTATCTGCGCGAGCGTGACCGAGGTGAGGTCTTCCTTGCTCCGGTTGTCGACGATCTTCACTTCCACGCCCTGCTTCACCATCTCCGCGATCTCGTCGAGCGTCACGTACCGGCTCTCGACGGTGTCGTAGAGCTTACGGTTGGTGTAGCGCTTGATGACCTTCGGCTCGCGAACGGTCGATTCTGCTTCGCTCATGGACGGTGGACCCCTGACGCAGTGCGCGAAAGCTGTACCACCTGTCCCCTCTGGTGCCAACCGCGCGATTTCGTTTCAGAAGCAGGCTAGTGTCCGCCCCGCTCAATGATCGTCAAGTGCGAGCAGTGCCAGACCCGATTCAAGATCCCGGACGACAAGGTCACCGACAAGGGTGTGAAGGTTCGGTGCACCAAGTGCAGCCACACCTTCCGCGTGACGCGTGACATGGCGCAGCCGGCGACGGCGACCCTGCCCGCGGTGGGAACACCCACGGCCGCCGACCCGTTTGCCCGGTTCGGTGCAGCGGCCCAACCTCCCGATTCCGAGGTCACCCGGCCCGGCGTCTTCGCGCTCGGCGTGGAGGCGACTCGCAAGCCGCCTCCGCCGTACCCCGCGTCCAAGCCCGCTCCCGTCGAGAACGCGCAGCCCTTCGATTTCGGATCGTTGACCCCGCCCGGGGCCCATTCGCATACCTCGCCGACCGTTCCGGCAGTGCCGGCGTACCTGCCGCCTCCCTCGGCCTCGCCGTTCGATTTCGCGGCCATCGCCCGCCCGCCCGCGGCCCCTGCCGCGGCGTTCGACTTCTCGAACTTCACCGCGCCCACCCAGCAGGTCGCGCCGCTGCCCGCCGTGCGTCCTCCGGCACCGCCACCGCCACCACCGCCTCCGGCGCCCGTGGCGCCTTCTCTGCCGGCCTTCGACTTTTCCCAGGTCGCGCCTTCCGCGCCTTCGGGTGGCGGGGCCTTCGACATGGGCGGGCTGCAGGCGCAGTCGAGCGCTCCGATGGATTCACCCGCCTTCCCGCAGAGTGGCGGAGCGGATGGTTTCTTCGCCGGTGCAGATGACGCGGGCCCTGCGACGATGCCGGTCGATGGGGCCGCGGCGCGCGCGATGTTCGACATGCCGCCGCCGGCGCCTTCGTTGCTCGACCTGCCTCCGCCGGACCTCGAGTCGTCGAGCGCCAGCAACCGCAACGTCGAGCGCGTGTCGTTGAACCGCCCGGCGGCACCTCAGCCGGTGGCCACGCCCGCAGCGCCCCCGCCCGAGCCGCCTCGCCGCCGCACGGTGGTGGGCATCATCGTCAACGTGGCGATCGCCGCGATGCTGGTCTTCGGGCTGGTGGTGGTCGGTACGGCCTACGTGAACGAAGGCAAGCTCTCCAGCGAGGCGTTCTCGCTCGACGGCCTCAAGAACACCTTCGCGCCTTCGGTCGACTTCGTGGCCAACGACGTGTCGAACGGGCTCTACGAGACGCGCGCGGGCCGGTCGGTGTTCTTCGTGCGCGGTGAGGTGATGAACCGCAGCGAGGTGGCGGTGAAGGTGGTGGTGAAAGCGGAGATCGTCGACGACGGCAAGGTGGTGCGTTTCGGAGAGAGCTGGGCCGGTGAGCCCGCCACGCCCGAGGAGATCTTCCTCATCGACAGCACCGAGTCGCTCGAGGCGCTCAGCCGCAAGGTGGAGAAACGATCGCTGGTGGTGCCGCCCGGCGCGGCCGCGGCGTTCGTGGTGCCGTTCACCGAGTATCCGCCCGACCTGAAGGCCTTCCGGGTGCGGGTGTCGGCGCGCGCGGTACCCGTCAATCCAACCGCTGCCAATCCGTGACCATCGACGACGAGCCCGACGCGCTGCGCCAGATCATCCGGCGGCTCGACGTGCTCGGAGGTGGCCACGACGTGCTTCGCCGGGCCGCGGCGCGCACGCTGGGTGAGCTCGATCCACCTCAGGCCATCGAGCTGCTCTCCGCCGTGATGCGTCTCTCGGTGCAGCGCTGGGATCCGGCCATGCGCGTGTTGCCCGCTTTCATGCGCGCGTTGGAAGACGACGGCGATCTCATTCCCCATCTGGCCACGCTGCGCCAGGTCGCCGCCCTCTCGGAGCAGGACGACGTGACCTTCGTGTTCAGCGAGGGGCGGCCGGTGCAGGAGTACGACTCCGACGCGGCCGCGCGGGCCGACGCGAAGCTCTTCACCTCACCGCTGGGCGTGCTCAAGACGCGCGCGCGGCTGACCCGAAACCCCGACGAGCTCTCTCGGCTGGCGGTCGCTTCGAATGCTTCGGTGATCCGCGAGGTGCTCAAGAACCCCCGGCTCACGGAAGACCTGGTGGTGCGCATCGCCGCCCGCAGGCCCGCGCGCCCTGAACCGCTCGAGGAGATCTGGCGCAGCCCCCGCTGGAACATGCAGCCGGCGGTGCGCCGCGCGCTGGCGTTCAACCCGTATCTGTCACCGGAGGTAGGGGTGAAGATCGTACCGCTCTTGTCGGCTCCGGATCTTCGGCAGCTGGCGACCGACCGCAACGTGCACCTCTCGGTGCGCGAGCTGGCGGGAAAGCTCAGTGCTTCGGCGATCCGTCGATGACCTGCGCGTCTTCGGTGCCGCGCTCGAGCTTCGAGGTGGGCTTCACGTCGACGTAGCCGTCACCCTGCGAGGCCTTGCGGAACGAGTGAACGAAGCGGCCCACGGCGTTGCCCAGCGTGCCCATCTGGGACGCTGAGAAGACGATCACCAGGATGATGCCCAGCATGATGAGTTCGCCGCTTCCAACAGTCATGGTCCCACAGTGCCCCACGGGCGCTCACGACGCAACTTGACGCCTCGCCGTCGGGGGGGCAGGTGAGGGGTCATGCCGATGCGCATCCTCGGTCATCGCGGTGCCAGCGCTGACTTCCCCGAGAACACCATGGAGGCCTTCGAAGGCGCCCTCGCCCAGAAGGCCGACGGCTTCGAGCTCGACGTGATGCGCTGCGCGACCGGCGAGCTGGTCGTCTGCCACGACGAATGGCTCGACCGCCTCTCCGGCTTGCACTGGGAGGTGCTCACCACGCCCTGGTGGAAGCTCAAAGACGTCGACGTCGGCTCAGCGCTCGGCTTCCGGCCGGCCCGCATTCCCTTGCTGGAAGACGTGCTCGACCTGGTGTCTTCGAAGACGTTCTGCAACGTCGAGATCAAGTGCGAGACCACCGACGATCACGGGCTCTCGTTGGCCGTGGGCGAGCTGCTTTCCAAGCGCCGGCTGGGCAATCAGGTGTTCGTCTCGAGCTTCAACCCGCTGTGCCTGGTGCGGCTGGCGGGCGCTTTCCCCAAACTGCGCCGGGGCCTGCTGATCGACCCCGATCGCGCGTGGATTCCCCAGGTGTGGGGCTGGTTGCCGTTCACCGCGCGCACCTCGGTGCATCCACACTTCTCGCAAGTGACCACGGAGCGGGTGAATCGCTGGCACGCGCTCGAGCTCGAGGTCGCCGTGTGGACGGTCGATGACGTCGACGAAGCGCGGCGTTTGAGGGCGATGGGGGTGAACTGGGTGATCACCAACAAGCCCGGCGAGCTGCGCCGGCAGCTCAAGCGGGCTCAGCCCCTCGATTAGAAGTCGAAGCCGATGGTGCTGTTGTAGCCGAGCACCGCGGGCATATCGACCTTGCCGATCTTGTCGTCGGTGAAGCTGCCCAGCACGGTGTAGCTGAACTCGAAGCCCAGCATCACCACGCCCGCGATGAAGCGGAAGCCGCCGTAGAAGCGGTTGTTGGTGTTGTTGGCCGCGAGCACCGAGTCGTACACGTAGTAGTCCTCGAACTGCGCGTTGGGCTTGTCGGCCTCGGCCAGCGTGCGGCTGGGGTTGAAGTCGACGTTGCCGGTCGAGGCGCCCACGAAGGTCAGGTTCCAGCCGAAGTAGGGCGTGAGGGTGACCATGCCGGCGACCGCGAACTGCTTGCCGATGCCCAGGTCGAGCCCGCCCGCGGTGACGTCGAAGTCACGGCTGTTGAGGATCTTGGTGACGAAGCCGCGCACGCCGATGTCGGGCAGGTAGGTGAAGCCTTCGTTGAGCGCCCACTTGAGCTCGAGCGTGCCCGTGCCCATGCGGCTCTTTTCCCACCAAGCTGCGCGCACGCCGAGCTCGAAGCTCCAGGGCAGGCCCTTGCGGATGTGAATCGAGGGGAGCAGCACGGCGCCGTCGATGGGGCGCACGGTGGGCATCTGGGTCGCCGCGGTGGCACCCTGAAAGTCGACCACCGACAGCTCGGCCGAGATGGCGAAAGCCGAGTGACCGAGGGTCTCGGGCGGGGCGAGGTTCGTGGAGGTCATGGCCGCTCCGAGGCGGCGGGCGAAGGCGCGGAAGTTCGCGTTGGCGGCAGGAGAACTCCCCATGCGGCCCTCTTGCGGGTTGCCCAACTGGTAGATGCGGAAGTCGTACGCGTCCGCGAACGCGGAGGTGGACGCAAGCGCACCGAGCAACAACCACAGGCGACGAGACATGGTGGTGAACCTAGTCCCGCCCGCCTGAGGCATCAATTACTGGTCTTAGGGCTTGGCCTTCTGGGCCGGCTGCTCATTGACCTTCTGCGCGACCGCGGCAGGCCGGCGGCGGATGACCACCGACTTCCGGCTGGCGAAGTCCTGTGACTCGCGGGCGACCACGGTGACCAGGTTGTTGCCCTCCTTGAGGGAGAACTCGGTGGAGAACTTCACCTTGCCGTTGTCCTCCGTCTGGGCGCCCTTGAAGAACACCTTCTGGTCGTTCACGAGCACGAACACGTCGAGCAACTGCGGGTCGCTGACCACGCTCGAGAGGGTGAACTTCTCGCCATCGACCACGGCGCCACCCTGCGAGGGGTCGACGTTCATGGAGATGGTGGCCGGCGTGCGGAACTGGTTCCACACGGCGTCTTTCGGAGCGAGGGGCTTCTGACCCTTGGCGTCGCGCAGGTCGGAGATCTTCACGAACACGAAGCGGTCTTTCTCCCACTCGACCTTGGCCATGTTGCCGCCGCGGGCGACCTCGGTCACCACAGCGCCCTTGGGGAGGCGAGCCAGTGAACGTTTGCCGTCGACCGACGCGTAGATGTCGGCCTTGTCGGCGATGCGCGAGGTGGCCTTGCTCGGCTCGAAGGCCGGGCTGGGGGGGCCATCGGGCGCCACGGGGATCATGATCTTGTCGGCGGTGAACTCCTCGAGGGGCTCGTCGATGACGGCGTACCGCAGACCGAACTCGTCGCCCTTGAAGCCCTTCTTCACCTCGAGCTGGAAGCGCGACGACTTGGTCTCGCCCTGCGCGAGCTCGCCCAACTTGAAGCGGCCCTTCTCGATGAAGATGTTGGCGTCAGAGGCATTGCGCACGCTGGAGAACGCGTCGAGCGCCTTGCCGGTGCCCACGTTGGTGACGTCGATGAAGACCGAGATGTTTTCGCCACGCTGCACCAGGCCGTCGCCGTTGCAGGCCGCGCAGTCGTCGACGATCGAATAGGTGTACGCGAACTGGGGCCGGGGGATCTCGACGATGGTCAGCTCGCCGACGGTGCTCTCGGTGAGCGTGCCGCTGTCGTCCTGCAGCTTGACCGTCACGCCGTCACGGCGCGAAGCGAGGTCCTTCGGGGTCTTCACGTTGACCGTCCAGATCTTCTTCTCGCCAGGTTTCACCTGACCGAAGAGGAACTCGCGGCGATCGAGGAAACCGTTGTCGGACTCGATCCACGCGCGCAGGCGGCGAACCGGGTCGGCGCCCTTGTTCTCCACGGTGATCTCCAGCGGCACGGTCTCACCGGCGGTGATCTTCTTGTCCATGGTGGGCTTCATGCTGCTGACCAGCTGCACGTTCTTGGGCGTCTCGCCGGGCGTCCAGTCGATGCCCAGCGCGGTGATGGCGTCGGCGATGCGCTTCTCCTCGAGCTGGCGCTTCTCCATCACGAAGTTCTTGCCGCCCTTGAGCATCTCGTCGCGGCGCAGCTGCGGCGCGGCCAGCAAGAAGTCGCGCGCGAAGGTCACTTCGAAGTCTTCCTTCACTTCGTCCTGGCTCTCGGCGTCGAGCTGGTCGTCGAGCTCTTCGTCGTGGCTGTTGAACTGGGAGGCCTCCGTGTCGGTGAGCACGTTCTTGCCGCCCTTGGGCGCAGGGCCCTTGGGATCCTTCTTCGGATCGACCTTGGCGACCTTCTCCTTCTCTTCCTTGAGGTACTTCACCGTATCGACCGGCTTCTCCTTCATCACCACGTCGTCGCGCTTCTTCACCGCGGCGGCGTTGGCAGGGTTGCCGAAGTGCGACTCGAGGTCGGCCTCGCCCATGCTGCGGCGGGGCGCGAAGACGTCGACGCGCTCCTTGGTGATGCGGGTGGGGATGAGCTGGATGTCGGGCGTGATGCCGACCTCCTGAATGCTCAGGTCACCAGGCGTGAGGTACTTGGCGATGGTGAGCTTGAGCGCGCTCTCGTCGGGGAAGTCGTAGAGCACCTGCACGGAGCCCTTACCGAAGCTCTGGCGGCCGATGATCACGGCCCGGTTCTGGTTCTTCAGCGCGCCGGCGACGATCTCGGAGGCCGAGGCGCTGCCTGCGTTGAGGAGCACCGCGATGGGGAACAGATCGTCTTCGTCATCCTGGTGAGCGCGCTTCTCTTCGCGCAGCTTGTCCGACAGGCCGACCGTCGAGACGATCGTGCCCGAAGAGAGGAAGAGGTCGGAGACCTGGATGGCCTGATCGAGCAGACCGCCGGGGTTGCCGCGCATGTCGAGCACGAGGCCACGAAGACCGTTCGCGCTGCCGCCCTTCTTGGCCTGCTCGCCGAGCTCTTCGAGCGAGGTCTGCAGATCGCGGGTGGTGTTGCCCTGGAAGTTCTTCAGGCGCACGTAACCGACGTTCGACGCGAGCAGCTTGCTCTGCACCGACTCGATGGTGATGAGCGCGCGAGTGACGGTCATCTGCTGGTTCTTCTCCCAGCCCTTGCGCATCACCGAGATCGTCACCTTCGAGTCGACCGGGCCACGCAGCTTCCCGACGGCCTCGTTCAGGTCCATGTTGACGGTCGACTCTTCGCCGATGCGCAGAATCTGATCGTCCTTCTTGATGCCGCCGCGGAACGCGGGCGTCTTGGGCAGCACCTTGACGACGGTCAGCACGCCTTCACGCATCTGAATGACGAAGCCCAGGCCGCCGAACTCGCCCTTCGTGGTCAGCTTCATCTCGCGGTACAGCTCGGGCCGCAGCAACACCGAGTGCGGGTCGAGCGTCTGCAGCATGCCGTTGACCGCCGCGTATTCGACCTCACGCGAGTCTTCGACCGGGCGCATGTTGCGCGAGATGAAGTCGAAGATGTCTTTCAAGGTGAACGACATCTTCCAGAGCGAGTCGACGTGACTGATGTCGAACTCCTTCAGCTTGCCGTTGACGTTCACGCGCACGTTGCCCGCGTCGGCGTTGCCGTCGACCAGCACGTCAGGAACGCTCTTTTCGACGGCCTCGAGCGAGGCGACGAGCATTTCCTTCGGCCGAACCCGCTTGGGGTCGACGTAGTTTTCTTTCACGTAGTGGATGACCTTGGTCAGCACGCGGAGCGCTGAAAGCTCGTGCGGCGCCTTGGCGTCTTTCTCATCGAGCCGGGGGGCTGCGACGGCATCCGACATGGTGAGCGTAAGCGGTGCCCGGTCGTTGCCGGAGAACGCCCACGCAGCTAGCAGCGCGGCGATCACCGCAACTCGACGCAAGGTGTGCATGCAGTCTTCTTTCCTCAAGAAATTCGTGACAGCGACCCGCTGAGCCTAATCACCGGGTCCAACGCCTTCAAGGAACGCTCAACACCCGGCATCGGTCTTCGTTCCCCTTTTTCACTGGCGGACCGCTTCGGGCAGGGCTCCGGATTTGAGCATTCCCCGAAAGAGCAGGGTCCCGGCGACGACGGCGACGGGCATCAGGAAAAAATTGAGCACGGGGACCCATAACAAGACGTAGAGCGTCGCGCCGAAGCCCAGCGCGAGCGGTAACCGGCCTCGCAACGCGGCGATCACCTGCTTGAACGGGCGCAGATGTCGCGCCATCGGGTTGGAGAGGTGTTCGGCGGAGATCCAGAACATCGACCAGATCGATGAGAGCGCGACCCACAAGACGCTGCCGGCCACCGGAATGAAGTGGAGCGGAAAGAGCACCGCCAGGCCCAACAACATGAAGCTCAGCCGCATCAGGGTGTGGCTGAGCGACTCGATGATGCCTTTGACGGTGGCGCCCAGAGAAAAGGGCGGCGAGGTGAAGTCACCGCACCGTTCTTCGGTCGCCTCCGAGAGCGGATCCTGCAGCGGGGCCAGCAGCAGGTTGGGCACGGTCAACGCGCCCACCACGAAGAGCATGATGAAGAAGACGATGCTCAGGCCGATCGACGCCGCGTGTTGCCAGCCCGAGTCGACGCTGATCAACGCGTCGGCCGCACGTTGGGCCAGACCCGAAGCGCCCCAGGCCACGCCGATCAACGCGAGCCCGGTGACCGCCGCGCACGCCAGCGAGAGCAACAAGAGCTTCGGCGTTCGAAGGATGAGCGTGAAAGCGCGCAGAGGAATGGAGACCCCGCGCAAGAGGTCTCCCGCGGTACTGACGGCAGGGAGGTCGGGGATGGGGGAGTTCATTTGAGGAATGGGTGGCCCGTTCGGATGCGGAGGTTATAAGCGGCGCCCCCAGATGTCCCTCGACGCGAAGCAGACCGAACAGCAGCCGATCGCCCACAAGGCAGAGCTCGTTCAGCTCCTGCGCGACGCGGAGCGCCCCACCGGGCCGCTGTTGCTGGGCCTCGAACACGAACGCCTGATGTTCCCCAGGGCCGGGTTCAACCCCGTGCCGTACGAGGGTGAAGCGGGCATCGGCGCGCTGCTGCAAGGCTTCAGCAAGTTCGGCTTCGAGGAGTACCGCGAAGCGCCCGGGCTGCCGGTGATCGCCATGGTGCGGGGCAAAGAGACGCTCTCCCTCGAGCCGGGGGGGCAGTTCGAGCTGTCGGGGTCGCCTTTCCAGACCGCGCGCGAAGCGCAAGACGAGAACCTGCGGCACGTGAAGGAGCTCAAGCAGGTCGCCTCTTCACTGGGCCTGCGCGCGGTGGGCCTGGGCTATCGGCCGTTCTTCGAGCTGAGCGAAATGCCGTGGATGCCGAAGAGCCGGTACAAGGTCATGCGCGAGACGCTCGGTGCGCGCGGCAGCCACGCCTTCGACATGATGCTGATGACGGCCACCGGCCAGGTGAGCCTCGATTGGCGCGATGAAGCCGACTGCGTGCGTAAGGTGACCGCGGCCGTGCGCATCTCGCCGCTGCTGGTCGCGTTGTTCGCGAACAGCCCGATTGCTCAAGGCACGAACACGGGCTTCCAGTCGTTCCGCAGCCGGGTGTGGAACGACGTCGACCCAGCTCGCTGCGGGTACCCCGAGTCGATGCTCGACGGCTCGTTCTCGTACAACGCGTACGTGGAGTGGGCCCTCGACGCGCCGCTGCTCTTCCTGCGCCGCGATGGTCAGTACCTCGCTCCGAAGCTCACGTTCCGGCAGTTTCTGGCGCAGGGGTACGACGGGCAGCCGGCGGTGCACTCGGACTGGGTCGATCATCTGTCGACCTTGTTCCCCGAGGTGCGGCTCAAGAAGATCGTCGAGATCCGCGCGGCCGACGGCAACAGCCCGGCCATGACGGGTGCGTTGGCGGCGCTGATGCGTGGCGTGCTGTACGACGGGCGCGCGCTCGATGATGCCACCCGGTTACTGCCTGAGTTGAGTCCCCAGCAGCACCGCGAGCTGCACTTCGCTGCGCAGCGCGAAGGTCTCAACGCGAAGGTTGGCGGTGGGACGTTGGCGGATTACGCGTCTGAGTTGGTGTTTCTGGCTTCGAAGGCTCTCAAGCGGTTGAGCGGTGATGATGCTTCGTTGCTCGATCCTCTCGCGGAGATCGCCGCTGAACGGCGGTCACCTGCGACGGATGTGCTCGAGCACTTTGAAAAGGAAAAGCGCCCCGAGGCGTTCCTGGGGCGCTTCGAGATCTAGTCCCTCACCCCGACCCTGTCCTGAAACTCGGTCAGGCTGCAACGCTCGAAGTTGAGAGAGGTCGCAGGTTTGCGTCGTAGCCGAGCGTGCGGAGGCGTTCGACCAAGCCTCGTACGACTCGGTCGGTGTCGCGCTTGTCGAG
>JANODF010000102.1:0-48745 GCA_031412555.1 Archangium sp.
CGGTTCCGCTCAATGAAAACCCTCTCGAAGCTCCTGGTCGCCAATCGTGGAGAGATCGCATTGCGGGTGATGCGCACCGCGCGGGAAATGGGCCTCGCGACGGTGGCCGTCTACTCCGATGCCGACGCGAATACGCCGCACGTGCGCTTCGCCGATGAAGCGGTGCGCCTGGGCCCCGCCCCTTCTTCCGAGTCGTACTTGAACCAGGCCGCGATCCTGCGCGCCGCGAAGCTGACGGGGGCCGACTGCCTGCACCCCGGCTACGGCTTTCTTTCGGAGAACCCCGACTTCGCGCAGGCGGTGATCGACGCGGGGCTCACCTTCGTGGGCCCGAAACCCGCGGCCATTCGCGCGATGGGCTTGAAGCGCGAGGCCAAAGCGCTGGTCGGTGCGCGGGGCGTGCCCCTGGTGCCCGGCTTCGACGGCGGCGATCAGTCGACGGCCACGCTGGAGAAGAAGGCGCTCGAGCTGGGCCTGCCGGTGATCTTCAAACCGTCGGCCGGTGGTGGCGGCTAGGGCATGAAGATCGCGCGGGCTCCCGGTGAGCTCAAAGACGCGATCGAATCAGGCCGGCGCGAAGCGCAGAACGCCTTCGGAGATCCCACGCTGATCATCGAGAAGTACCTCGAGCGGCCACGGCACCTGGAGATCCAGCTGCTGGGCGACGAACACGGCAACGTGGTGCACCTCTTCGAGCGCGAGTGCAGCATTCAGCGCCGGCACCAGAAGGTGGTGGAAGAGACGCCGTCGATGGCGCTCAACCCCGAGTCGCGCGCGAAGATGGGCGCGGCGGCGGTCGAGGTGGCGAAGGCCATCGGCTACACCAACGCGGGCACCGTCGAGTTCATCATGGACTCCGACGGCCGCTTCTACTTCTCCGAGATGAACACGCGCCTGCAGGTCGAACACCGCGTGACGGAGCTGGTGGTGGGCGTCGATCTGGTCGAGCTGCAGCTGCGCATCGCCCGGGGCGAGCAGCTGCCCTTCAAGCAGGAAGACCTGAAGCAGAAGGGTCACGCCGTGCAGGTGCGCCTCTACGCGGAGGATCCCGCGAACGGGTTTCTGCCCAGCGTGGGCCCGGTGCACGACTTCCACGTGCATCCGGTCGGTGGGCTGCTGGTCGACTCCGGAGTGGAGACCGGCGGCGAGGTCTCGATGCACTACGACCCGATGGCCGCGAAGTTGATCGCCTGGGGCGAAGATCGCCACGACTCGGCCTCGCGTATGGTGCGCGCGCTGCAGGGTCTCTCGGTGCAAGGCGTCACCACCAACCGCGGGTTTCTCACCCGGCTCCTGCGTCACCCCGACTACGTGGCGGGCAAGCTGCACACCGCGTTCATCGAGGAGAAGCTGCAGGACGCGCTGATGGAACCGGTCGATGCCGAGCGCAGCATGTTGTGTGCGATCGCCGCCACGTTGGCCCAGCACCTCGCTCGCCGCGCGGCCGACCCGTTTCTGCCCGGGGTGCTCACCGGCTTTCGCAACAACCGCTTCTCCGATCAGTTCGCCGAGTACGTCTCGGGTGTGCGGGTGGAATACCGGGCGCTGGGCGAGGGCCGGTTCCAGGTGAACGGCGCGCCGTGGAAGGTCATCGCCTGGGACGCGCCCGCGCTCACGCTCGAGTCACCGGAAGGCCTGCGCCAACACGTGCGCGTGGTGGCCGCTGACGGAAAGCTCTTCGTTCACTCGCGGCTGGGCAGCGAAGTGGTGGTGGAGAAGGAGCGATTTCCGGCCCCCGTCGATGCCGCCGTGAAGGGCGGCTTCATGGCCCCCATGCCCGGCAAGGTGGTCAAGGTGCTGGTGAAAGACGGGGAGACCGTGAAGAGCGGTCAGACCCTGCTGGTGCTCGAGGCGATGAAAATGGAGCAGACGACGCGCAGCCCCGCCGACGGCGTGGTGAAGAAGGTGCTGGTGCGCGAAGGCGATCAGGTGACCGCCGGGCAGATCCTCGTGGTGATGGAGGAGTGAGTTCAGTTCCATCAATCTGATGCCATCGCGACGCAGCAATCGTCGCTCCTGACGCAAAGTCTCGCGCGCTCCTGTCGAGCGTGCTGAGCGCTGGTCCCCTTCCTGCAGCGAGTGGCTTGCAAGCCCGGTCGAAGTGACTGGGCGCCACGCCGCTCCGAGGGGATCCACCATGCGCACCCGCCTGACTCTTTGTGCGCTTCTGCTCAGCGGCACGTTCGCCGCCGCCAGCCCCCGAAGGACCTACGTGCTGAACTGGGGAACGACCAACGAGCTCTCGGCCGAAGATCGTGCGCTCATCGAGAAGTGCGATCGGCAGCTGCGCGCAGAACTGCTTCGTCGCGGCGCAACGGTGACCGACCGCAAAGATGCACGCACGGCGATCGTTCTGCGGCCGACCCTCGAGGTGCTGCCTCAGGGTCTCAAGCTGGAGATGATCGGTATGCGCAATGCCGACAAGAAGCTGCTCGGCAGCGTGTCGGTGAAGGCCGGTGGGGCGAGCCGCGATGCCCAGCTTCGAGCGCTCGTGAAGCACGTGTGCTCTGAGGCCGACGAGTTCTGACTGGTCTCCCTCGCCCTGCGAAGCGGGCGAAGCGGGGAGAGGGTCGGGGTGAGGGGCCGATTCGACGCACTGGTCACACGGTGAAGGGTCCTGAAGCGGATCTTGCGACGCCGCCCTCAGCCTGTCGGGACTCTGGAGCCGCGAAGGCCCCTCACCCCGACCCTCTCCCCGCTTCGCAGGGAGAGGGAGAAAAAATCAGACTCGTTGATCACCTGTTTGCGCGAGCAGGCCCTGTTTTGCGGTTCTGGTGAGCCGCTGGCTGGCCAGCAACAAGACATGCTTCCGCGTGTCGGGATTTCCCAGCACGATCTCCCGGAACGCTTCGGCCGGAACGCGCAACGCCACCACCGGTTCCTTCGCCATCACCGTCGCTGAGATGGGCAACTGCGCGGCCACCGAGATCTCCCCGATCGCGTCGCCTTCCACCAGGTCGGGATACGCACCGAGCGCCGGGTCGCGATGGAACACCGCGCAACGCCCGCGCAGCACCAGGAACACCGCCACGCCCGCGCCGCCCTCTTCGAGAATGATCTCCTTCGGCTTGAAGGTGCACGACTGAAACGCCGCGGCGAGCGCGACCCGCTGCGCCTCGCTCAGCGGCTGCAGCAAGGGGTTCGCCCGCATCAGGTTGGCCAGCAGTCGCTCGCGGTAGAACTGCTCCAGCGCGGTCTTCACGCCCGGGTGGTTCGCGATGAGCCCATCCATCGCGTCACGCGGAAACGCGAGGGTCACCACGTCGGTCTGGGCCGTCACCGTCGCCAGCCGCGGCGCGCCCGAGAGCAGCGCCATCTCGCCGAAGAAGTCACCCTCCTGCATGGTGGCCACCTGCTGCGTCTGCCGCAGCACCACCACCGAGCCCTGCGCGATCGCGTACATCGCATCGCCCGGCTCACCTTCGGTGACGATCGTCTCACCCGCGCTGAAGGCCCGCGCCTCCATCGCGCCGTTGAGCACCGCGAGGAACTCGGGCGCGCTCAACGAAGAGAACAACGGAATGCTCGGCAACGAATCACGCGGCGGCGGTGGGGCTTCGGCCTCGAACGCGAGATCCTCCAGCTCGATGTCGACCGCGAGCTCGACTTCCTCTTCCGCCTCCACCAGAGCGGCGTGCGCGCGGGGAATCGAAGCGGTCTCCAAAGGCGCAGCCGCTTGAAGCGTGCTGGGCGACGACGCCCGCCGTGACGCATACAGCTCGGCGAGCTGCTGCTGGGTGGCCACGTGCCGCGGGTCGAGCGTGAGAATCACCCGGCACAACGCGGTCGCCTTGAAGAACTGGCCTTGCTCGGCATACCGCCGCACCACCTCGGCGTACTCGGTGACGGCGGCTGGCACCTCGCCCAGCCGAACGAGGATCTCCGCGATCTTCTGCCGGGCCCCCAGCTCTCCGGGGACGGCGGCGGCGATGCGACGGAACTCCTCGAGCGCGGGCTGCAATTTGCCCTTGGTGAGCAGCTGGGTCGCACGATCCTTCTGGCGGCGAACGGCGTCATTCATGGGCCGTCTTCTCGCCGCCCCACCGCCCTCAGTCAACGTGCGGCGGTCTGCACGTCCTTGCCGTCGGCGATCACGAAGCAGACCACGTACCGCGAGTGTGCCCAGTCCTCGCCGCGGTAGACGCTCACGTTGACGAACACGTCGACGTCGGGCCGGCTGAGCACCTCGGGAGGAAACTGAAAGTTCTGCAGGTCATCGACCAACTGCACGTACCCCGAGACCCGCCCCTGCGTGACCTCAGCCGAGGTGTTGAGCAGGTGCTGCAGCGCATCGCGTGGGTTCCAGCGCTTCGCGGCGAGGTTCGCCTCCACCACGGCGCCCTCGTCGGTCGGCCAGATCGATCGGCGCGCGAGCTGGAGCTTGCGATCGACCCGCATCTGATTGAGCCGGAGCACCAGGGCCGCTTCCGCCTCTTTGCGCTCGAAGTGCCCCAGGGGCACATAGGTGGCGAAGATGGCCGCCAACGACGACACCACGTTCTCCACAGCGCCCACTGCCAAATGGGTGGCCCGGGGATCGATGAGGGACTGCCGGGTGTACGGGCTGTCGAGAATGAACTCGAGATACACGGCGAGATCGCGCGTGCCCGACAACCACATGCTCGCGAAGCCCGCGCTGACGATGTCGAGACCCACGTCCCAACCCGCCATCATGCCCAGCGCCACCCGGTCGGAGTCGAGCGGATCACCCTCGCCGAAAGCCGCCGAGAAGTAGTGCGGCGCGAGCTGCCTCGCGGTGGCCGACTGCGACGCGGTGAGGCTGAGCAGGGGCAAGCCGGCAGCCGTGCGAACCGCGTTGACCGCCATCACGAAGCGGCTCTCGAACTCGCCCGCGGCCACCTCTTCCTTGCCGGCCGGGCCCTTCCACTCGTTCACCGGCGCACCACGCGGCCAGAGCAACAAGCTCGCGAGGCGGCGGCCCAACATGCGGCCCGCGTCATACGCCACCAACTCGACCGAGCTGTGGAGGTCGCTCGCCTCGACGGGGCACTCCAAAGCGAACTCTGGAGGCGTGAGCACGTCGAGCGTCTTGCAGCGCGCGACCCCGTACGGCCCCTTGTTGATGAGCGCTTCGATGCGCTCCGCGGTGCCGCTCGCCAAGCGCCCGCGCAGAATCACCGAGCCACTCGACCCCACCAGCGGGATCGCCGCGGTGTACCGGGCGCCCGGCTCAGCGGTCGTCAGCACCAACACGGCGTGTTTGCCCTCGCGCAGCGCGGAGAGGCCCACCATGCCGGGCGCTCCGAGCGCCTTCGCCTGCTGAACGAGCCCGGCCTTCCACTGCGCGAGCCACTCCGCTTCAGACACCTGCTCGGGCACTTCTCCGCTCAGGCTGCTCACGCGAACGTGCACGGCGGTGGTGCCGCAGCGACGATCGATGAACGCCTGCAGCGAATTGCCCGGGTTGCCCTGGTGCACGAGCATGAAACGGGCGACCTCGCGTGCGATGCACTGCTGATCAGCCGTGAGCGCATTGCCCAGCGCAGGGACGGACGCAGCGAGCTCCAGCTCCCAGGGCGTGGAGGGCTTCACCGGGGTCAACACCACCTCGGTGGGGAAGGGACCTTGAAGCGTCCAGCTGTCGACCGCCACGGCGTCGTGTTTCGCGGTGTCGAGCTTGGGAACTCGCAGCGCCACTTGCTGCAGCTCAGCGCGGCGAGGGAAATTCTCCTCGGCCAGCGACATGGCTCCCTTCGAGGTCGCACACCCCACCCCGCCCGCCGCCACCAACACCACCCACGCCATCCGGTTCATGCATTCCCCTTGGTGAGCTCAGCGCGAAAGGCGCGCGCTCGTGCCCGCTCTTACCAACGACTCAACGAGAAGGCGCGACCTCGAGGGCCGCTTCCACCAGCGGGTGCAGCCCGCTGCCTTTTCGCCACGCCGCGTAGATGGGGAACGAGGCCGCCGGCCGCTCGAGCTTCTGCGCCACCACGCCCGCAACTTTGGGCCCCGCGGCGGTCAACCAGGGCACCAGGGAGAACCCCAGCCCCGCGGCCACGAAGCCCAGAATGGTGTCGGAAGAGTCGGCGGCAAAACCTTCCCGCGGCGTCACCTCGTGTTGCCGCAGCGCCTCGAGCTGCAGGCCCTTGAGCGTGCGATCGCTGTGGTACGCGATGAACGGCACCTTCGCGAGGCTGCCCAGGTGCAGCTTGCCCTTCTGCGCGAACGGGCCGTGCGAAGGCGCGACGATCCACCCTTCGGTGCGGCCGATCTCCTTGGTGGCGATGTCGGCGGGGATCTCCGGCAACCAGTCGATGAGCACGTCGGTCTCGCCCGAACGCAACAAGCCGAGGTCGGCCGTCTGCACGTCGGTGAGCGCCACCGTGATGTCGGGCCGCTTGAGCTGCAGCCGCCGCAACCACTCGGGCACCAGGTGGCGCAGCAGGTGACCTGCCGCGTGCATCTTCAAGGTGCCGCCGATCACCCCGCCCCGCACCCGCGCTTCGATCACCGGCAGCTGCTCGAAGAAGCCCACCACCGCGTCGAACAACACCTGCCCGCGCGGCGTGAGCACCACGCGATCTTTCCCCACGCGCTCGAACAGCTTCACCCCGAGTTCCTCTTCGAGGCGGCGCACCTGCTGGTGAACCCCGGGTTGGGTGATGGGGTACGGAAAAGCGCGCGCCGCCCGGGCGTACCCCTGCGTCTTCGCCACCCAATAAAAGCCCTCGAGCCGCTGGAGGTTCATCACATCCGCCAGCTTATCAATGAGTTCTTTTCTTGTTCCTCACCCTTTTCGACGCCGGGGCGTTTGATGTTCACACCCGCCGAACAGGAGCCGCACATGACCGCCATGAAGAACGCCGCCCACCTCGCCATCCTCGCCATCTGGGTCGTCCTCGGAGTGCTGTTCAGCTTGAAGACGCTGTTCCTCCCGGCGCTGCTGCCCATCGTGCTGTTCTGGGCGTGGTTCGCAGGGTACGCGGCCTTCACCAGCTTTCTCTCCAGCCAGTTCAAGGGCCCGCTCGCGGCAGTCGGGGTGCACGGCGCCACGTTTCTGGCGCTCCACCTGGTGCCCAAGGTGATGCCTTTTGGCATTTTGAGGGTCGGGCTCGACCTCCTCTTTTGAGTGGCAATCCGTCTACGGGGGCCCGCTCGCGCATTTCGTTGAGGCGCAGGGTGAGGAGGTCCATATTGGCCGCCTGTGACGATCATCATCGGAGTTCCGAAGGAAACGCTGCCCGGCGAGAAGCGGGTGGCGGCGACGCCTGAATCCATCAAGAAAATCCGAGAGCGGGGCCTCGCTGTGCGGGTCGAGCGCGGAGCCGGGCTCGCCTCGGGCATCGCCGACGAGCTCTACGTCACCGCGGGCGCCGAGCTGACCGACACGCCCTTCGATGCCGACGTGATCTTCAAGGTGCGCCCGCCGTCGGTCGACGAGTGCGCGCGCATCAAAGAAGGCGCGCTGGTCATCTCGATCATGCAGGCCGATCGCAACCCCGGCCTGCTCGAAGCGCTCAAGGCCCGCAAGGTCTCGGCGCTGGCGCTGGAGAAAGTGCCCCGCATCACCCGCGCCCAGAAGATGGACGTGCTGTCGTCGATGGCGAATCTTTCCGGCTACCGCGCGGTGATCGAAGCGGCCACCCACTACCAGGGCTTCTTCAGCCCGCAAATCACCGCGGCCGGTGCATCACCCCCGGCGAAGGTGTTGATCATCGGCGCTGGCGTTGCCGGTCTCGCTGCCATCGGCGCCGCCCGTGCGCTGGGTGCCGACGTGCGCGCCTTCGACACCCGCGCTGCGGCCCGTGAACAGGTGGAGAGCCTGGGCGCCCGCTTCCTCGAGGTGAAGCTGAAAGAAAGCGGCGAGGGCCAGGGCGGCTACGCGAAGACCATGTCGCCCGAGTTCATCGCGGCCGAGATGGAGCTGTTCCGCAACCAGGCCAAAGAGTGCGACGTGATCGTCACCACCGCGCTGGTGCCCGGCACGAAGGCGCCCATCCTGGTGCCGCGTGACGTGGTGGAGTGCCTCAAGCCCGGCTCGGTGATCGTGGACATGGCCGCTGAGCAGGGTGGCAACTGCGAGCTGACCCGGCCCGGCGAGATCGCGCTGCACAACGGTGTGCAGATCATCGGCTTCACCGATCTCACCAGCCGCATGGCCGCCACGGCGAGCCGCTTCTTCTCGATGAACCTGTGGCACCTGCTGGGTGAGTTCGGGAAGACCGACACCATCACCATCGACCTCGAGAACGACGTGGTGCGGCCTTCGTTGGTGCTGCACGAGGGCGAGGTGCTCCCGCCTGCGCCGGTGAAGGAGCCCGCGCCCGCGCCGAAACCGCCGCCTTCGACGGCCAAACCTGCGCAGCTGCAGCTCACCTCGCCCACCCGGCGCGCGTGGGGCAGCACGGTGGGAGGCCTTTTGGTGATGGGCGTGCTCTTCACGCTCAGCCGCTTCGCGCCTTCTGAGTTCCTGCAGCACTCCACCGTCTTCGTGCTCGCCTGCTTCGTGGGTTGGCAGGTGGTCTGGTCGGTCTCGCCTGCGCTGCACACCCCGCTGATGAGCGTCACCAACGCCATCTCGGGCATCATCATCATCGGCGGCATGCTGCAGGTCGGCGGCGGCTTCGACGTCGCCTCGATTCTCGGCGCGCTGGCGGTGCTCTTCGCGGCGATCAACATCTCCGGCGGCTTCCTCGTCACGCAGCGCATGCTCAAGATGTTCCAGCAGGGTGCGCCTTCTTCGAAATCCGCTTCGGGCGGGGGGCACGGTCGATGAGCGGCTTTCTGGTCGTGGCGTATCTGACGGCGGGCGTGTTGTTCATCCGCTCGTTGGGTGGCCTCTCGAAGCAGGAGACCGCTTCGCAGGGCAACATCTTCGGCGTGCTGGGCATGTTGCTGGCCATCGCGGTGACCTCGGTCGCCTGGGTGATGTCGGGCGATCTCACCTCGCGCGTTCAGGGCCTGGGGCTGCTGGTGGGCTCGGCCGTGGTCGGCGGCATCATCGGCGGGAGCCTGGCGCGCAAGGTCGAGATGACCGGCATGCCCGAGCTCGTCGCGGTGCTGCACAGCTTCGTGGGCCTCGCTGCGGTGCTGGTGGGCTTCTCGTCGTATCTGCACCCCGCTGCCCCTGCGGCCGATTCGCTTCGCCACACCGTTCACCAGATCGAGATCTGGGTGGGCATCGCGGTGGGCGCCATCACGTTGACCGGCAGCATCGTGGCGTGGGCCAAGCTCAAGGGCACCTTGTCGGGCAAGCCGTTGTTGCTGCCCGGCCGTCACGCGCTCAACGCGATCGTGGCGATGGCGATCATCGGCCTCGCGGTGCCCTTCATTCAGGAGCAAGGGACCGACGGCTTGCTGGTGCTGTGCATCATGACGGTGCTGGCGTCTCTGCTCGGCGTGCACCTGGTGATGGCCATCGGCGGCGCGGACATGCCCGTGGTGGTCTCGTTGCTCAACAGCTACTCGGGCTGGGCGGCCGCCGCGGCGGGCTTCATGCTCAGCAACGATCTGCTGATCGTCACCGGCGCGCTGGTGGGCGCCTCGGGCACCATCCTCTCCATCATCATGTGCCGGGCGATGAACCGCTCGATCTTGAACGTGGTGTTCGGCGGCTTCGGTACGGGTGAAGCGAAGGCCGGTGCGCCCGCCGCGCTGCCCACGGGTGAAGTGCGCGAGATGAAGGCCGATGAAGTGGGCCGGCGGTTGCTCGAAGCGCGCAGCGTGGTGATCGTGCCGGGCTACGGCATGGCCGTCTCGCGCGCGCAGGCCACTGTGAAAGAGCTCACCACCGTGCTGCGGGAGAAGGGCGTGAACGTGCGGTTCGCCATTCACCCCGTGGCCGGCCGTCTGCCCGGTCACATGAACGTGCTGCTCGCCGAAGCGGGCGTGCCGTACGACACGGTGCTCGAGATGGAGCACATCAACCCGGATCTGCCCAACACCGACGTGGTGCTGGTGATCGGCGCGAACGACATCGTCAATCCCGGTGCGCTCGATGATCCCACGTCGAGCATCTACGGCATGCCGGTGCTCGAGGTGTGGAAGGCGAAGCTGACCGTGGTGTTCAAGCGCGGGATGGCGGCGGGGTATGCCGGCGTGGAGAACCCGCTCTTCTATCTCGACGGCACGCGCATGCTGTTCGGCGACGCCAAGAAGTCCGTCGATGCGCTGGTGACAGAAGTGAAGAAGTAGAACCGCTCTTTCCCTCTCCCTCTGGGAGAGGGTCAGGGTGAGGGCCTCACTTCGTTCCCAACATCAGCAAGCCAAGAATCCCGCAGTGAAGTGTGGCCACGATGGGGCCGGTCACCAGCAGGCCCTGCCCGCAGTCGCCTGAACTGACGCCCAGCCAGATCGTCGGGTGGGCCATCAGCAGCAACACCGCAATGACCGACAGGGTCTTCGCCAGCGCGCCTCCGAGCTTCCGGGTTCGCCAGATGGCCGTGAGGGTGGCGGCGAAGGAGATCAGCAGGCAGGCGAGGCCCACCAGGCTGTTACGCGCCATGGCTTCGCTTGCGCCCTCTCCGCTGCAAGCCACCGCGGCGGTGCTCATGACGAGCACCAGAGCCGCGCCCCTCACCCCGGCCCTCTCCCCGCTTCGCATGGAGAGGGAGAACAGCATCAGTCGATCGTCTGCAGCCAGCCATACTTGTCGGGCTTGGTGCCGCGCTGAATCGCGCCGACCTCGGCGTACAACTTCTCGGCCACGGGCCCAGGCTTGCCGCCGTTGATGCTCAGCTTCTCACCCACGAACGCGAGCTCACCGACCGGGCTGATCACCGCCGCGGTACCCGTGCCGAAGACCTCCTTCAACGTGCCGCTCTGGTGCGCCGCCTTGATCTCCTTGATCGAGATCGGCCGCTCTTCCACCGTGAGGCCCTGATCCTTCGCGAGCACCAGCACCGAGTCGCGCGTCACACCCGCGAGGATCGAGTCGGTCAGCGGCGGAGTCACCAGCGAATTGCCGATGATGAAGCACACGTTCATCGTGCCGACCTCCTCGACGAACTCGTGATCTTTCCCGTCGAGCCAGAGCACCTGGTCGAAACCCTCCTTCTTCGCCTTCATCGCCGAGAGCAGCGAGGCCGCGTAGTTCGCGCCGGCCTTGGTCGCACCCAGGCCACCGCGGGGCGCACGCACGTCATGGGTCTCGACCCAGATGCGCACGGCCTTGAGACCCTTGCCGCCGAAGTAGTTGCCCGCGGGCGAAGCGATCACGAAGTAGAGGTACTTCGTGGCCGGCCGCACCCCGAGGAAACCCTCGGTCGCGATGAGCGTGGGGCGCAGGTAGAGCGAGGTGCCTTCCGACTTCGGCACCCAGTCGGCATCCACCTTCACCAGCGCCTTCACCGCCTCGTGCATCTGCGCTTCGGTCGGCGTGGGCATGCACAGGCGGGGCGCGCCGATCGCCATGCGGCGAGCATGCTGCTCTGCGCGGAACAGGCGAATGTGCCCGTCATCACCGCGGAAGGCCTTGGAGCCCTCGAACATCGCCTGGCCGTAGTGAAAGACTCCTGCCGCCGGGTCGATCTGGAACGGGGCGTACGGCTGAATGCGCGCATCGGACCAGCCCGTTTCGAGCGAGTAATCCATGGCGAAGAGGTGATCCGAGAAGAACTTCCCGAAGCCCAGCTCGGCTTCCGGCGGCTTCACTTTCGGCGTGGTCGTCTTCGTGATGCGAATGTCCATGGACTGGAACTCCTTGGTCCGGCAGCTACTACGCGCCTCCAGACAGACCAAGGCCCCAGTACACCGGTACAGGGGGGATCCAGCCGCACCGCGTCACCAATTCGAGACTCAACACTCGACGATGTTGACCGCCAGCCCGCCCCGGGCCGTCTCTTTGTACTTCACCGACATGTCCGCGCCCGTGGACACCATGGTGGCGATCACCTTGTCGAGGGAGACCTTGTGCTTCCCGTCACCCGAGAGGGCCAGGCGGGCGGCGTTGATGGCCTTCACGCTGCCCATCGCGTTGCGTTCGATGCAGGGCACCTGCACCAGGCCGCCGATGGGGTCGCAGGTCAGGCCGAGGTTGTGCTCCATGCCGATCTCCGCGGCGTTCTCCACCTGCTCGGGAGTTCCGCCCATCACCTCGGTCAACGCCCCGGCCGCCATCGAGCAGGCCACGCCCACTTCGCCCTGGCAGCCCACCTCAGCGCCGGAGATGGACGCGTTCTTCTTGTACAGCGCGCCGATCGCCCCGGCGGTGAGCAGGAAGCGCTGCACGCCTTCTTCATCGGCGTTGGGCACGAAGCGCCGGTAGTACTGCAGCACCGCGGGGATGATGCCGGCCGCGCCGTTGGTGGGGGCGGTCACCACGCGCCCGCCCGCGGCGTTCTCTTCGTTGACCGCGAGCGCCCACAAGTTGACCCAGTCGATGATCACCAGGGGATCCGCGTTGCCGTGCGCTTCGGCCTTGAGCCGCCGCGAGAGCGTGGCCGCGCGGCGTTTCACCTTGAGGCCGCCGGGAAGAATGCCGTCCCGCTCGCAACCGCGTTTCACGCAGGCTTCCATCGCGGCGGCGATCTCCAAGAGCCCCGAACGCACGTCAGCGAGCGGCCGCTGCGCCTTCTCGTTCTCCAGCATCAAGGTGGAGATCGACAACCCGTGCAGGTTGCACTGGCTGAGCAAGGTGTCGCCGCTCGAGAACGGAAATGGAATGTGGGAGGCCTCCCGAGACACCCCGTCGTTCTGCGGCGTGCCCTTGTCGTCGACCACGAAGCCGCCACCCACCGAGTAGTAGATGCGCTGGAAGATCTGCTCCTCGCCCGCGAAGGCGGTGAAGCGCATGCCGTTGCTGTGCAGCGGCAACTTCTCGCGGCGATGAAAGGTGAGCGAGTCTGCGGGGCGAAAGGTGATCTCCTTCTCGCCGAGCAGCGACAACTTGCCGCTCACGATGATCTTCTCCACCCGCTTCGGCGCCGCGTCGATGTCGACGGTGCGCGGCTCGTTGCCTTCGAGGCCCAGCATCACGGCGAGATCGCTGCCGTGGCCTTTGCCGGTGAAACCGAGCGAGCCGAACAGCTCTGCCTTCACGCCGGTCACGCGCGCGAGCAAGCCCCCATCACGCAGGCCGAACGCAAAACGGCGCGCCGCGTTCATCGGGCCCACGGTGTGCGAGCTCGAGGGACCAATGCCAATCTTGAACAAGTCGAAGACGCTGATGTGCATGGGGCACCCGCTTCATAACCTCATCTGCTCAAGCGGGCGTGTACCTCGCCGGTCGAACGGCTCATGCGCACGCCACGCGACGGGGGAAACTTCGCGAGGCCCTCCGCCCTGAGCTTCGGCGCGCTCTCCTGCTCGTACTTCGCGAAGGCGGCCGCGTCGGCGAACGCATAGCGGGCCTGGAACCGAAGCGGCGCCAGTTGCACCAACACCGCCTCGCGCGCGCCCCCGTCGACCACCTCCTGGAGGTGTCCGTCACGCAGCCACGCGGCCCACTCCGCGGCCACCGCGGCATCGTCGAACTCGGCCGTCACCGTGTACTCGAAGGTCATCATTCTCAAACCGTATACCCGAGCGGCTGTGACATGGTTCTGCGTCATGCGATCCGTCCTGCTGGCCGTGCTGTGTGGAGCCGCTGCTTCCTTCGCCGCCCCCCCTGTCGTCGCCTTCCTTCCCCCTTCTTCCAAGGATGCGGAGCTGGCCCAGCTGGCGTTGCTGCTCGAGGCCCGCGCGTCGGAGTTGGTGGAGGAGACGAACAAGGTCAACGAGGTGCACCTCAAGCAGACGCTGCGCGCCATCACCGAAGAAGGGTTCTCCGGCGACCTGGCCGATCCGAAGAACGCCAACGCACTCCGGCAGGCGCTGGGCGCCGATGTGGCCGTCTCGTTCACGCTCGAGACTTCAGGTGACGGGCTGCTCCTCGCGGGCGTGATGGTCGACGGCAAGAAGCAGAAGCCCTTCACGGCGAAGCTGCCGAAGGGCTGGAGCGCGGCGCTCGAGGCAGGTGCTCCGGTGCTCGCGAAGGCGCTGCTCCCGGGCATCGCGTTTCCGAAGAAGACCAGCAGCCAGCCCGCTTCCGCCAACGATGAAGCGCTCAAGCAGCTGGGCGCCTGCTACCCGGTGGTGATGCGTCAGCCGCTGAGCGTCGACACGCCGTCGCTGGTCGATCAAGCCGACCTGGAGCGCGCTTCCACCGCGTGCAAACGCGCCGTCGAGCTCGATCCCACGCTGCGCTTCGCCCAGGCCACCGGGGCACTCGCGCTGGCAATCATCGGTGGTGACGCCGCCGCTGCGAAGTCGTTGTCGTCGCTCGGTGAGACCGACGACATGCTCGAGATCTACACCCTGGCGCGCTTCTGGTTGTTGACCCGTTACCAGTCGAACGAAGCGGGCATCGCCTTCCTCTCCGAGGTGGTGAAGAAGCACCCGGGCGAGCTGATGGCGCGCAGCTACCTGGGTGACACGCAGTTCGCGATCGGCGCGTGGGCGGAGGCCGAGAAGACCTTCAAGGCGTACGTGGAGCTCGCACCGAAGTCGGCCTGGGCGTGGGGCCGGTTGAGCAAGTCGCTGGCCCGGCAGAACCGGCACGACGAAGCGGTGCTCGCGGCGAAGAAGGGTTTCGCGCTCTCGCCCACCAGCCCCGAAGCGCGCCTCGAGCTGGGCAGCCGGTTGATCGACGCCAACAAGCCCGCAGAGGCCGAAGAGATCCTCGAGCCGCTCTCCCGCAACACGCCTCCGCGTGGTGAGCACCTGCTGCGGCTGGGCTGGGCGCACTGGCTGCAGTCGGAGATCGAACCTGCGCAGGCGTATTTTCAGCGGGCCCTCGACGTGTCGACCGCGCCCGGTGAGTGGCGAACGCGCGGCCGCGCTTCGTACGATCTCGCGCTGGTCGAGGCGAAGAAGGGCCGCAAAGACGCAGCGAAGGCGGCCCTGCGCGCGTCGATGCAGACGGGCTACCGGATCAAGGAGCTCGACCCGAGCCTCGCGGCCCTGGTGCAGGAAGTGGAACGCGCTGACATGGTCAGAGATGCCGGTTCAGCAGTGCCCCGGCCGTCGTTCCTGCCGCGTGAAGCGAGCCTGTTTCCCGTCGATGCGTACGGCGAGCCCGACGTGAAAGCCAAGAAGCCGCCCGCGCCCGAAGGCCTGATCCTCTTCCACTTCTGATCACTGTCTCCCTCTCCCTTCGGGAGAGGTCGGGGTGAGGGGCCCACTACGCTTTCGCCAACCGAACAAACCCGCGGATAATCCTTCCCAGGCCCACCGCGATCGCACCGGTCGCCACCACGTATCGCCCGCCGTTCGACGCGGCCGAAAGCGAGATCACGGTCACCCCCACGCCGACGGCCAGCAAAATCCCTCCCACCAGAAAATCCGCCGCGGGAGCGACAGGCTCCGGATCCGCAGGCCGCAGCCCGGCTGCCGCCACCAGCGCCGGCGTGTTGTTCGGCGAGCCCACCACCGCGCCCTTGAGCGCGATCGCCGCCACCACGAACGCACCCGCGTTGAACACACTGGCCAGCGGCATCGCGACGGAGAACATCGGGTTCCGGTAAATCTCGTAGCTCAGCAACTGGTGCTGAATCGCGATGGTCATTCCCGTGCGAGCCAGGGTGAGCACCGCGACCGTGCCCAGCAACGGCAAGACCCACGCGTGCGTCTTCATGGTCGCCTGCACCAGCGCGACGATCAGCAGCCCCCGGGTCACCAGGGAGAGCAGCATCGTGCCGTCGTACACGAGCGGTCCGCCGATCTTGTCCCTGGCCAGGGTCATGGCCAGATCGACCACCGCTTGCACCACCAACGCGACCGCGGCCGCGCGCAACAGCAGTCCGTCCATCACCACCGCGGAGAGCTGAAACAACCCCACCGCCAGCGTGCCGACCGCACCCAGCCACAACAACTCCTCGATCATCGGCCAGGGGCCTTCGGAGTTGCCGGGCACCAGCTTGCCGATGACCAGCGAGAGAAAGGTCAGGCCCAGGTTGGCAGCCAGGCCTCCGAGCACCAGCGTCGAGGCCGAAGAGGCCCGCTGATCAGCGTTCATGCCCGTGAAGACACCACGCCCTGCCCGCCGCGTGCAGCACTTTGGCCGGGTGGGTGTAGAACGGGCTCATGCAGGCCTTCCTCGACGCCCTCGCCCGTGACTTTCCGGCCGATTTCTCCTCGAAGGACCCCGGCGAGTTGGCCACCTACGGCAAGGATTGGACGAAGGTCTTCTCGCCTGCGCCTTCCTTGTTGGTGCGGCCGCGCACGACCGACGAGGTCTCCCGCTTCTTGAAGCTCGCTTCGGAGCACGGGCTGCCGGTGGTGCCTTCCGGTGGACGCACGGGCCTGGCCGGTGGCGCCGTCGCGGCCAAAGGCGAAATCGTGCTGTCGCTCGAGCGCATGCGCGCCATTCACGCGGTCGACCCGCTCGCGCTCACCGTGCAGGTCGAGGCCGGCGCCATCACCGAAGCGGTGCACCACGCCTGCGCGGAGCACGGGCTGTTCTGGCCGGTCGACTTCGCCTCCAAGGGCTCCAGCCAGGTGGGCGGCAACATCGCCACCAACGCAGGCGGCGTGCGCGTCATCCGCTACGGGCTCACCCGCCAGTGGGTGCTCGGCCTGACCGTGGTGACCATGTCGGGCGAACGCATGGAGCTCAACGGCGCGCTCGAGAAGAACAACACCGGCGTCGATCTGCGCCAGCTCTTCATCGGCAGCGAAGGCATCCTCGGTGTCATCACCGAAGCGACGCTCAAGCTCACCCGGCTGCCCGGCAAGGTCGACGTGTTCTTGTTCGCGCTCGACTCGTTGCAGGGCGTGCTCAAGCTGTTCGAAGAGGCCCGCAAGGGGCCCTTCACCATGATGGCCTACGAGTTCTTCACCGAGGCGTGCAGCAAGCGGCTGGAGAAACACCGCGGCCTGCGGCCTCCGTTCGAGAAGCTGCCGTCACACTGCGTGCTGCTCGAAGTGGAAGACGCGAAGCCGGGCGCGCTCGATGGCTGGCTGGCGTCGTTGTTCGAGCGGGGCCTCGTGCTCGACGGCACGCTGGCCGCCGACGTGGGTCAGCAGAAGGCGCTGTGGACGCTGCGGGAGGGGATCAGTGAGTCGTTGTCGGCCACCGGCCTCCCTCACAAGAACGACATCGCGTTGCCGTTGGCGAAGCTGTCGGTGTTCTGCGGTGAGCTCGAGACGCTGCTCGCTTCGCGGTATCCCGATTGGGAGCTGTGCTTGTTCGGTCACATCGGCGACGGCAACCTGCACGTGAACATCATGAAGCCGGAGGAGATGTCGAAGGACGACTTCTTCGCCCGCACCCATGACGTCGATCGCGACATGTTCGGGCTGGTGCGCAGCCACAAGGGCAGCGTCAGCGCGGAGCACGGCATCGGGCTCTTGAAGAAGGAATGGCTCGAGTACACGCGCAGCCCGATGGAGATCGACCTGATGCGGCACTTGAAGGCCGCGTTGGATCCGAAGGGGCTGCTCAATCCCGGCAAGGTGCTGTGAAAAAACCTCTCCCTGCGACGCGGGGAGAGGTCGGCCGCAGGCCGGGTGAGGGGCTCTCGGAGTTCGAAGTCGGGCCCCTCACCCCGACCCTCTCCCCGCTGGCGCAGGGAGAGGGACACCAGAGGCTCGTTGCACGGCTGGCCAGGCCAGCTCGGCCCACCGATCGTAGCCGTGCGCCGAGGGATGAAAGCCGTCAGCGCTGAAGTACCCGTTGGGGCCGCTCAGCTCTGCGTGTGAAGGGCCGAACAGGTCGACCACCTCGAAGCCAGGCCGCTCGCCGAGCTTCGCGATGCGCGCGTTGAAGAGCAGCACCCGCTCCGTGATCATCTGCGGCGTGATGCCCAGCCACGACTGCGCCATCTTCGCCGCCGGCGCCCGGCCGAGATCGACCAGGTTGCTCACCACCACCCGCGCTCCGCTGGGCTGCAGCACGTCGGCGATGGCTTGAAGGTTGTCGCTGAACTCCTCATCCGACACGAGGCGCCACAGATCGTTGGCGCCAATGCCCAGCGTGACGAGCGCAGGTTGTTTCTCCGCGGCGCGCTGCACGTGGGAGCGCAAGACGTCGCGTGACTGCGCGCCGCTCTGAGCGAGATTGAGGATGCCGGCCGGAACGCCGTGGGCCTTGAGCCTCTTGTAGAGCCGCTCGGGATACCCGCCGTCGTTGCCCGAACCCACGCCGACGCCCGACGAATCGCCCAACGCGACGTAGCGAAAGAGTGATGCCATGACCCACTCGACTAACCGTCAGCCCATCGAGATGCGGTCTTTCTTCTTCTTCGGAGGCGCAGGCAGCTCGGGCGCCGAGTAGCGGTTGCCCCCGGCGGCCTGCGCCTTCTTGAGCGCTTCGGTCGCCTCGCGCACCAGGCCTCCGAAGCTCACCTGCTCCTTCGGATTGACCGAGGGATCGAAGCTGGCCACACCCACCGACACCGTGCCGTTCTGAAACGAATCGAGCTTGCTCAAACGCTCCACCACGCGCCCCGCCACCACCGTGCAGCCCTTGAGCGGCGTGTGCGGGAGAAACAGCAGGTACTTGTCTTCGGCAAACGGCATGGCGACGTCGATGTCGCGCAGGAGCACCGACAACCCTTCCAGCGCCTCCGACCGAATCGCCGCGCGCTGGAACTCGGGGGCGCTCTCGCCCAGGGACTCACCCAGCTTATCGAGCGAGACCAGCATCAGGGCCACCGGGTACTGGTAGCGCTTGCTGCGTTTGACCTCGAGCAGCATGTACTTCTTGAAGAAGGCCTCATCGGGCGCGTTCAGCCCGACCGGCGAGACCTTGATGCGCACGCTCGGTTTTGCCGGGGCGTTCTTCAGCTCGGTGAACTTCGCCTGCAGCCCGCGCAGCTGGGCGGCCAGGGTGTTCAGCCGCGTCACCGCCTGCACCATCGCCAGCACGTGATGCTGCTTGAGCGGGCCCACCATGAAGCCCTCGACGCCGGCCTGGCGTGCACGCTCGGGCGCCCGCTCCACTTCAGAAGGCGGGTAGGTCAAGATGATCGCCGTCTCCGGCGCCTGCTTGCGCACTTGCGGGGCGAGGATCTCACCGTCGAAAGCGTCGGACACCGCGGCGATCAACACCTCCGGCGCCCGCGCTCTGACCAACTGCACTGCTTCATCCACGTACGTGACCACCTGCACCTCGGCCCACCCATCGAGGAACTTCCTCAAGGCGTTGGCGATGGGCAGGCTGGGTTCAGCGATCAAGATACGCGGAAGGCTCAACTCATACCTCGAGCACTTCCTTTTCCTTCTTGGCCACCACGTCGTCGACCTGGGTGATGCCCGCGTCGGTCTCTTTCTGAACCTTCTCGGTAGAGCGCTTGCTGTCGTCTTCGGTGATGACCTTGTCCTTGAGCAGCACCTTGAGCTTCTCGTTGGCGTCGCGGCGATCGTTGCGAATGGCCACTTTGTGCTCTTCGCCGGTCGCCTTCACCTGCTTGGCGATCTCCTTGCGGCGCTGCTCGGTCAGCGGCGGAATCGGCAGGCGGATGATCTCGCCGTCGTTCTGCGGCGTGAGCCCCAGGTTGGCCTCGAGGAGCGCCTTCTCGATGTCCTTCAAGATGCCCTTGTCCCACGGCTTGACCGTGATGAGCCGGGGCTCGGGCACGGCCACCGCGGCGCACTGCGGCAGCGGGGTCGGGGTGCCGTAGTAGCTGACGCGCACGCCATCGAGCATCGCGGCGTTCGCGCGACCGGTGCGGATCTTGGTCATCGACTGCTTGAGCGCTTCGATCGAGCGTTTGATCTGCTCGGTCAGCTCTTTCACTGCATCGTCATGGGCCGCCATGTGAGTCCTCCAGGTTGAGATGTACGAAAAGGTTCAGGCCATCACCGTCTCTGCCGCACCGACCACCGTACCGAGCTCGCCAGGTGAGAGCACCGCACGCCCGATGTTGCCGCGCGCCGTCATGTCGAACACCACGATGGGGAGGTTGTTGTCCATGCACAGCGAGATGGCCGTCGAGTCCATCACGTTGAGCTGCTTCTTGAGCACGTCCATGTACGTGACCGTGCGGTAGCGGCGCGCATCTTTGGTCTTCCAGGGGTCGGAGTCGTAGACTCCATAGACCTTGGTCGCCTTGAGGATCACCTCGGCGTTGATCTCCCTCGCGCGCAGCGAGGCCGCGGTGTCGGTGGTGAAGTAGGGGTTGCCCGTACCCGCCGCGAAGATCACGATGCGGCCCTTCTCGAGGTGCCGCACGGCGCGCCTTCGAATGTAGGGCTCTGCGATCTGCTCCATCTTGATGGCCGAGAGCACCCGCGTGCTGCCGTTCAACTTCTCGAGCGCGTCCTGCAGCGCGAGGCAGTTGATGCAGGTGGCGAGCATGCCCATGTAGTCGGCGCTCGCGCGATCCATGCCGGTGGTGGCGCCTTGTACGCCGCGGAAGATGTTGCCGCCGCCGATGACGATGGCGACCTCCACGCCGGCTGCACGCAGCTCCATCACCTCTTCGGCGATGCGGGAGAGCGTGAGGGGGTGAATGCCATACGTCTGGTCCCCCATCAGCGCCTCGCCCGACAGCTTCAGGAGGATCCGCTTGTAGCCGCCCGTGTTCTTCGCTGGGGTGCCCATGACGGAAGAGGGCTTACCAAAAAGCCAAGAGGCAGGCCGGAATTAACCGACCTGCCTCGAGATGCTTCAAATCTGAAACGGAGGCTTACGCCTTACCAGTGCCGAGCGTCGCCGCGACGTCAGCGGCCAGGTCGCCCTTCACCTTCTCGATGCCCTCGCCCACTTCGATGCGGGAGACGCGGCCGACGGTCAGGGTGGTGCCCAGCTTCTTCCCGGCCGCGGCGATGACGTCCTTGATCTTCTGGTTGTCGTCCTTCACCCAGACCTGATCGACGAGGCAGTTGTTCTCGTAATATTTCTCGAGCTTGCCCGCGATGATCTTGTCCCACATCGCTTCGGGCTTGGTGACCTGCTCGCGCTTGATGATCTGCGTGAGCGGCACCTTCTCGAGCTTGCCGGAGATCTCGACCATCAGCTTCTCCGCGTCTTCCGAGCGGAGCACGCCGGTGCGCGCCGGGCCGTCCTTGATGGTGATCTTCCAGCTGTTGGCCAGCTCGTACTTGTACGAGGCCTTCTCGGTCTCGAGCAGCTCGGCAGGCACCTGGTCACGGGTGACGAAGGCAGGCTTCATCGCGGCCGACTGCATGGCCAGCTCGGTGGCCAGCGCCTTGGCGTCAGGGCTGTTGCTGCCCAGCACTTCGACGAGCGCGGCGATGCGGTTGTTCGAGTGCAGGTAGCTGCCCACCACGCCACTGCCGTCGACCTGGAAGCGGGCGAAGCGGCGCAGGGTGAGGTTCTCGCCGATGGTGGCGATCTTGTCGGTGATCACTTCTTTCACCGTCTTGCCGCTCTCGTGGGGCTGGGCGAGCAGCGCGTCGACGTCGGCCGCGTTGTGCTTCGAGACGTGCTTGACCAGGCTCGCGGTGAGCGCGACGAAGTCGGCGTTGCGCGCGACGAAGTCGGTCTCGGAGTTGACCTCGACGATCGATCCCAGCTGGCCGTCATCAGAGACCTGCAGACCGACCAGACCTTCGGCGGCCACGCGGCCACCCTTCTTGGCGGCAGAGGCGACGCCCTTCTTGCGAAGCCATTCTTCGGCCTTCACGAAGTCGCCCGCAGACTCGGTCAGCGCCTTCTTGCAATCCATCATGCCCGCGCCGGTCTTCTCGCGGAGTTCCTTCACCATCGCAGCGCTGATCTCAGCCATGTCGTGCTCCTCAAAACTTCAGTTGGAAAAAAGGGGTTGGTTCGGAAACGAAGAAAGCGCCGGTTCGCCCTGATGGACGAGCCGACGCTCCCTTTGCAACGGGTAGCCGGTCGTCGTGCTTACTCGGCCTTCGCCTCGGCGGCGGCAGCGGCAGGCGCCTCGGTGGCGGCAGCAGCAACAGCCTCGCCCTCGGTGGCGGCTTCGACGGGCTCGAGCGAGGTTCCGCCCTTGTGCTCGACGACGGGGCCACGGCCTTCACGGCGGGGCGCGCGGCGGCGGGAGTCATCACCCGCGCCCGAGCGGCCTTCGCTGCGGCGGCGCTCTTCCTGCGCGTCGCGATCAGCGGCGCCAGAAGCACGGTAACGAGCGGCGCCTTCGATGGCGGCGTCGGCGATCTTGCCCGTGAAGAGCTTGATCGAACGGATCGCGTCGTCGTTGCCCGGGATCACGTAGTCGATGCCTTCGGGATCGCAGTTGGTGTCGACGAGGCCGATCACCGGAATGCCGAGGCGGTTGGCCTCGTGCACGGCGAGCGCTTCCTTCTTGGGGTCGATCACGAACACCGCGCCCGGGAGGCGGCTGGTGTTCTTGATGCCGCCGAGGTTCTTCTCGAGCTTCTCGCGCTCACGCTCGAGGCCCGCGACTTCCTTCTTCGGGAGGCGCGCGTACGTGCCGTCTTCCGACATGGTCTCGATCGCCTTGAGGCGGTCGATGCCCTGCTTGATGGTCTTGAAGTTGGTGAGCGTGCCGCCCAGCCAACGGTTGGTCACGTGGTACTGGGCCGAACGCGAGGCCTCTTCACGAACCACGTCCTGCGCCTGCTTCTTGGTGCCGACGAAGAGCACCGAGCCACCGCGCGCGGTGACGTCGGAGACGAAGCGCAGCGCCGCACGGGCGAGCACGACGGTCTTCTGAAGGTCGATGATGTAGATGCCGTTGCGGGCGCCGAAGATGTACGGCTTCATCTTGGGGTTCCAGCGCTTGGTCTGGTGACCGAAGTGCACCCCGGCCTCCAGCATCTGGCGCATCGTGATGCCGCCGGCGGGGGCCATCTGCTGCTGCTGCTCGTTCTCGCTCATGACTGCTGTCCTTACGTGTGGCTTTGGTTGTGATCCGCCACGTGCCCGTTTCCACTCCTGGCTCTTCGTTGAAGAAGAAGCCTCCGGCATCGACTCCTGACCCCATGTCAGGAGCACCGTGGCCGGCGTGGCACGTGTGAGTATTTTTGCTGCCGTCTTTGCCCAGCCTGACCGAGCGCGGAGTGAAGACGCGGTCGCGTGTAACAGACCGTTCCGTGCGATCGCAAGCTTTCAGAAGCCGGGCTTTTACCGCTCGAAAAGCAGCGGCAAGGTCACCCGGCTGGGCAGCGCGCGTTTGGGGAAGACGTGTTTTTCCAGGGCTTTACGAGCGAGCGTAAGGAGTCGCCGCCGACCTGCCGCGGCCTCGGGCACGGTGCGGGTGGTGTCGGCCAGGGTCTTCAAGGCCGTCACCTTGCCGGCCGCGGTCACCTGGAACCCCAACGAGAGCAGCCCCGCCAACGGGAGCCCCGCCTCGAGCTCCGGGGCGATGGCCGCGGTGACCGCCTCGATCGCGAAAGAGAGCGCCTTCTCGGGCAGCGGCCCCTCGATGAACGGGCGGGGCTGAACGAACCAGCCGTGGATCACCAACCGACCTTCGGTGGGGTCCATCGAGCCGTCGACCCGCCGCACGCCGTGAGGCAACCGGGGATCGAAGGCGACCAGCCGATTGAAACGCGCGGGCACCTCGTCGAGCACCTCGGGCTCTTCCACCGCGCGGGCGCTCACGAAGCCGCGCCAGAAGTCGAGCACCTCGTCGCGCAGCACCAGGGTCTCGCCGCCGCGGAAGTTCCGGGTGGCCCAGTTGGTCAGCGAGAAGACGAAGGCCACTGGCCCGTGCGGCAGATCGCCGTGCAGCCGCTGCTCGCAGCCGTTCACGTAGCAGCTGAGCCAGGGCGGGGAGACGTCGTGACAGCCCAGCGTGCGGCGGCCCCACCAGACCAGGCGCTGGTGAAACGCCTCGTAGGTTTTTCTGGGGAAGTACTGCCAGGCCGGGGTCCGCAGCGCGGTGTACTGGCCGGGTACGTTCCACAGATCCCACACGAAGCGGTCCGTGGTGGCCCGCCGGGGATCTGCGAAACGGGCGTCGAAGTGAGCGCGCAACGCGCGGGCTTCGGCGGCGAACTTGTCGACTACTAACAACCTCACGTACGGCCCTCACCCCGACCCTCTCCCAGAGGGAGAGGGAGGCAATTAGTTGCAGGTCAACGTGCTCGAGAACGTGCCCGAAGGCGTCGACCCGCTGCCCGCGTAGTACAGCTTCGAGAACGGCGCCCAGTTGGTGAAGGCGCTCTTGTCGCCCGGCCGGCACGCGGGGTCTGCCGCGCACGCGCCCGAGGTGGCCGAGAGCTCCACCGCCGAACCCGCCGGAGTCCGCTCGCCGAGCAGGGTGGTCGTGCGCGTCATCACCTGCTTCTTGAAGGTCGACGCATCGGCCACGTAGCGCACCGCCGACATCCAGATGCCGGTGGCGGTCGCGCTCGTGCGCGGCCGGGAGATCGAGTTCACCCCGTTCTGCGTGCCGAACTCGAAGTACGCGAAGTTGTAGAACGGATCGTTGGTCAGCCAGTACTGCAGGTCGGCCTGCGGGGTGCTCGCTCCCGAATCGCGCATCACGTAGGCGATGAAGTACTGATCCACCCCCGAGGCGTCCTTGAAGTACGTGAGGTCGGGTTCGCCCATCACCCGCGGCGCGGTCTCGGTGCGGGCGATAACTTCGGTGTCCTTGGTGGTGCCGTTCTCGTTGACCCGGAAGAAGTTCAGGCTGGTCGCGGTGGTGAGGTACGAGACGGCGATGCGCCGCTGTGTCGCGACCGGCACGCACGTCTGAACATCCCAGTCGACGTGCGCCGAGTCAGCTGCGAGGCCCGGCACGGCGGTGGTCGACGCGGCGATGGTCATCGAGGTGAGCGTGGAGCTGCTGCAGCCCGGCGCGCGGATCTCCCAGGTGGTGCCTGAGATGTTGCAGCCCTCGACCTGGGCCATCTTGATGCCCACGCCGTTCTCTCTCCACAGCAGGGTGACCCGGCGGCCGTTGCCCCGCACCACGCGCAACGAGTCGAGCGTGGGCGAGCCCGCGCCGACGAACTGGGTGAACCGGAGCGCGCGCTGCGCCCCGTTGATGTCGGTCAGGTAGAGGTCGATCTCGCTGTTGTTGTTCGCCCAGATTCCCGCCACCAGCCAGCCATCGCCCACCTGGGCGAAGTCGACGTCGGTGTATCGCTCCGTGGTGATCGCGATGCTGCCCCCGTTGGGGAGGCCCGCGGTATCGAGGCGCTGCATGGTCACGCCCGTGGTGCTGCCGCCCATCAAGAGCGCACCTGCGTACAGCGGGTCGGTGCCGGTGCCGGTCACCCCGCCGCCACAGGTGCCGTAGAAGAACGGGCGCACCTCGACGTCCTGGTACACCGTCGTGCTCACGTTCGCCGTGCTGCTGAGCACCGGCTCGTCGACGATGCCGTCGCAGTCGTTGTCAGAACCGTCGCACGCAGCCGCGGTCGGACTGCCCGCCATCGCGTTGCAGGTCACGCCCGTGCCGCCCGCGTTGCACACCTGGGTGCCCGAACGCGCGCAGGCGCCCACGCCCGCAGAGCAGGTGGTGCCCAGGCCCGCGTAGCCGTCGTCGGTGATGCCGTCACAATCGTCGTCGAGGCCGTTGCAGCTCTCGGTGCCCGGAGCGGCCACGTTGCGCACGCACGAGACCGTGGCCGACTGGCACCGCAAGGTCCCGGTCGCGCAGATGCCCGACTGGCCGGTGCTGCAGGCTCCGCCGCCGCCGGGGTTTCCTTCGTCCACCCCGCCCGCGCAGTTGTCGTCGACCCCGTTGCACAGCTCGGCGGCCGTGGGCTTGATGGCCGAGTTGCCATCGTTGCAGTCGGTGTTGTTGGTCACCCGGCCCGCCTGGGCACCGCACGACACCACCGCGGTCGACCCGGTGGCGCCGAAGCCGTCGGTGTCGCCATCGAGGTAGTAGCTCTGCGTGGGCAGCCCTTCGTCGATGCCGTTGACGCAGTTGTCGTTGACGCCGTTGCAGATCTCCGCGGCGCCCGGGCGGATGTTCACGTTGCCGTCGTTGCAGTCGGTGTTGTTGGTCACCTTGCCGCTCACCGCCGCGCACGAGGTCTGCGCCACCGCGCCGCTCGCGCCGAAGCCATCGGAGTCGAGGTCGGGATAGTACGGGAGCACCGTGAGGCCTTCGTCGGTCGCCAGATCGCAGTCGTCGTCGAGCTGATTGCACAGCTCGGGCGCGGTGGGCTTGATGGCCGAGTTCATGTCGTTGCAATCGAGGCTGTTGGTCACCCGGCCTGCCACCGCGCTACACGAGGCCTGCGCCACCGAACCGGTCGCGCCGTAGCCGTCGGAGTCGCTGTCGACGTAATAGTTCTGCGTGGCCACTCCGTTGTCGATGACGCTGTCGCAGTTGTCGTCGACGCCGTTGCACATTTCAGCAGCACCCGGGAGCACCGTGGCGTTCGAATCGTTGCAGTCGTCGCTCGAGAGCACGCGGCCACTCACCGGACCGCACGAGGCGAGCGGGGTCGAACCCTGGCGGCCGCGGCCGTCCATGTCGGCGTCGACGTAGTAGTTCTGGGTGGGCAGCCCTTCGTCGATGCCACCGGCGCAGTTGTCGTCGAGCTGATTGCAGACCTCTGCGCGGCCGGGAGCGACGGCGGCATTGGCGTCGTTGCAGTCGGTGCGGTTGGTCACCCGGCCGGCGATGGGCGTGCAGCTGCTCTGCGCGGCGGCGATGGCGGAGCCGAAGGTGTCGCCGTCTCCGTCGGGGTAGTAGTCGACGAAGGTGAGGCCTTCATCGTTCTGGCCGTCGCAGTCATCGTCGATCGCGTTGCAGGTCTCCGGGGCCATCGGCTTCACCGCCGGGTTGGCGTCGTTGCAGTCCTGGCTGTTGGTCACCTTGCCGGCGACCGGCGCGCACGCAGCCTGCGCTGACGCGGTGGAGGCGCCGAACCCATCTCCGTCACCATCGGTGAAGTACGAGACGAAGGTCAGCCCGTTGTCGATGCCGCCCGCGCAGTCGTCGTCGACGCCGTTGCACGACTCGGTGGCGGTGGGCTTCACCATCGCCGAGGTGTCGTTGCAATCGTTCGCGTTGGTCACCTTGCCGGGCACCGGCATGCACGAGGACTGCGCCGTCGAGCCCGCGGCCCCGAAACCGTCGCCGTCACCATCCGCGTAATACGAGATGAAGGTGAGGCCTTCGTCGGTCTGGGTGTCGCAGTCGTCGTCGGCGCCATTGCACGTCTCGGGAGCGCCGGGCTTCACGGTGGCGATCGCGTCGTTGCAGTCGCTGCTGTTGTCGACCTTGCCGGGCATCGGCGAACAGCTGCTCTCGGACTGCGCAGAAGAATCACCGAAACCGTCACCGTCGATGTCGGGGTAGTAGTTGACGAAGGCGATCCCGTTGTCCATCTGGCCATCGCAGTTGTCGTCGGTCTTGTTGCAGAGCTCGACCGCGCCCGGCTTGATGGTGGGGTTCGCGTCGTTGCAATCGCCCGGGTTGCTCACCCGGCCCATCACCGCGGTCTGGCACGAGTTCATCGGCGTCGAGGTCGAGGCGCCGAAACCATCGCCATCTGCGTCGACGTAGAAGTCTTGAAACGGAAGCCCGTTGTCGCGCGTGCCGTCACAGTCGTCATCGATGCCGTTGCAGGTCTCGGCCTGGCCGGGGCGGATGGTGGCGTCTTGATCGTTGCAGTCACCTGATTGCGTGACGCTGCCGGTGGGAGGGCTCTTGCAGCCTTCGCCCGTCTTCACCGCGCCGACGCCATCGCCGTCTACATCGCTGTAGTACGCGACGACCGGCAGGCCTTCGTCGATCTGGCCGTTGCAGCTGTCATCGATGCCGTTGCACAGCTCGAGCGCGCCGGGGAAGGCGCTGGGCTCGCGATCGTTGCAGTCGATCGACGCCTCGCCCGTGCAGTCGCCCGTGCCGGAGAAGCCGTCACCGTCGTTGTCGAGACACACGCTGCTGGGCAGCAGGTAACCCGCATCGACCACCGGAGTCAGTGGCTCTTCTTTTCCGCCGCACGCGCTGAGCGCGAGGGCGAGCAACACGATCAGACTGCGAGTCATCAGGATCCCCGGGGAGGCGGACCGTGTAGCCGATGGCGGGACGTGTGGGCAAACCCGCTACTCGGGTTTTCGCGTCGCCAGGGTTACAAGCCGAGGGTGGCCCGTGTGCTCTTCATCGAAAATCACGACTCCTTCTCGTGGAACGTCGTGGATGCGCTGCCTTTCTCACGATCTGAGATTGAGCTGATCAGCGCGTCGCAAGCCCTCAGCGCGCTGGGTCGAGCCGACGTGGTGGTGATGGGCCCGGGCCCATCAGACCCGATCAGGGCGGGATTGGTCGAGCTGGTGCGCGAGGTGGCGAAGCGCCGCTTGCCGTTTCTCGGCGTCTGTCTGGGGCATCAGGCACTGGGGCTGGCGTTCGGGAGCACGCTTGTCCGCTCGACGCCTTCGCACGGCAAACGAGCCACCGCACACTTCACCGAAAGCCGCAGTTTCCCGACCGGTGACTTCGAAGTGATGCGCTACCACTCGCTCTCGCTCACCCAGGTCGCTGCCCCACTGAAGGTCGTCGCCAGTCTGAGCGATGGAACCGTGATGGCAGTGGAGCACGAGTCGTTGCCGATGGCCGGCATTCAGTTCCACGCTGATTCCTTCGGCACGCCCAGAGGCCGCGAAATCATCGCCTCCTTCTTCAAAAGGGATCCCCTCTCCCTGCGCCAGCGGGGAGAGGGTCAGGGTGAGGGGCCAACACCTGCACCATCACCCCTCCAACTCTCGAGCCTGCAGACCAGAGAAAGTTTCGCCCTCCTGGCCCCGGGCTTCTCCACGCACGGACACTGGACACTCTTCGAAGAGTCCCCTGATCAGCAAACCACCCTCTGGTACGCCACCGCCGAAGGCAAACCCCACCGCCTCACCGGCCGAACGCGAGCAGTCGATCTGATCTTCGACGTCCCGGTCGCGCCCTTGAGAGTCGACCTCGACGAAAATGGATTCCTCGAAGGCGTGACGAAGATCCGCGAGCACATCGCGGCCGGCGACGTCTACCAGGTGAACCTCACGCTGCGAGCCGAGCTGACCTGCGAAAGCGGAGCCCACCTCCTCACCGCCTTCTGCCGCAAGACCGTGCCCCGTTTCGCCGCCTGGGTGAAGTCGCCACAGCTGGAGCTGGTCTCCGCCAGCCCCGAGCTGCTCGTCGAAACGAACGACCGCTGGATCCATGTCGAGCCGATGAAGGGCACCGCCCCACCCGCCGAACGGCTCTGGTTGGAGAACAGTGAAAAGGATCGCGCCGAGCTGGCGATGATCACCGATCTCCTGCGCGACGATCTGCACCGCCTCTGCGAGCCGAACTCCGTGCACGTGGTGAACGAGCGGCGAATGATCGAGCTGCCCTACGTGGTGCAGGCGGTGGCCGACGTCGAAGGTGAACTCCCCGAGGAGACCACGCTCGAGCAGGTGCTCGCGGCGGTCCACCCCGGAGGCTCGGTGACGGGCGCTCCCCGGGAAGCCGCGCTGCAACACATCGCCGCGCTCGAGCCGACAGCCCGCGGCGCCTACTGCGGAGCACTCGGTCTGCAGGAAAATTCCAGCGCGCGCGTGGCGCTGCTGATCCGCACCGCCGAGCGAATCGGATCCGGTTGGCGCTACGGCGTCGGCAGCGGCATCACGTGGGACTCCGATCCCCACGCGGAGTTGGAAGAAGTGCGTCTCAAGCTGGGCGCGCTGCGCTGAGGGTGACTCACCTTTGACCCACTTGCGCGGCCCGAGGGGGCAGGCGAATCACCCGCGATGTTCCGTACCCCTGCAGCCGTCGTCGTGATGTTCGCCGCCCTCACCTTCAGCGGCCTTGGCTGCACTCCGGAACCGATGGGCACACCGTGCGCGACCGCCTCTGATTGCGGCGCGGCTCCCGGCCCCTGCGTGGAAAACACCTGCGTGAACCAGGTCTGCGGCACGGCGAACGTCGCCAGCGGCACGGCCACCGGGGTCGCGACGGCCGGTGACTGCAAGGCCACCCAGTGCGACGGCGCCGGAAGCGCGGTCGTCGTGAACGATGACACCGACGTGCCCAACGACGCGCAGGAGTGCACCGACGACGTCTGCACCGCCGGCGTACCTTCGCACCCGCCCCGCGCGGCCGAGTCGGCCTGCGGCACGGGCGGCCTGCTGAAATGTGATGGCCAGGGCAGCTGCGTGACCTGCATCGCGGCGGCCGATTGCGGCGCTTCCACCGAATGCCAGACCCGCACCTGCGTGGCCGGCACCTGCGGCGTGAACAACGTCGCGGCCGGGACCACGCTGGCGATGCAGACCGCCGGCGACTGCAAGGTGAACCAGTGCGACGGCAACGGCGCCCCCGCGGTCGCGAACGACGACGCCGACGTGCTCGTCGACGCCACCAGCTGCACCAACGACGTGTGCACCGCCGGTGTGGCGTCGAACCCGCCGGTCACCGCGCGCACGGCGTGCACCGAGAACAACGGCGCCTTGTGTGACGGCGCGGGCGCGTGCGTGACCTGCGTCTCGTTCACCGACTGCCCCGGCAGCGACACCCAATGCCAGCAGCGCACCTGCACGGCCGGCGTCTGCGGCTTCGGCTACGCCGCGCAGAACACGCCGGTCGCCTCGCAGACCGCGAACGACTGCAAGAAGAACGTGTGCGACGGAGCGGGCGCGATCACACAGGCCAACGACGCCGCCGACCTGCCCAACGACAACAACAGCTGCACCGTCGACACCTGCGTGGCGGGCGCGCCCACCTTCACCAACGCCACCGCGGGCACCACCTGCGGCACCGCCGGCGTGTGCAGCGGCGGCCAGTGCGTCGGGTGCAACACGCCCAGCGACTGCCCCGGCAGCGACACCGAGTGCAGGGCGCGCACGTGCGTGGCCAACGTCTGCGGCGTTACCTTCACCGCGGCGAACACCGCGGTCGCGGCGCAGGCAGCCAACGACTGCAAGAAGAACGTCTGTGACGGCAGCGGCAACGTGGTGAACCAGAACGACAACACCGACTTGCCCGTCGATGACGGCAACCAGTGCACCTCGCAGGTCTGCACCGGCGGCACGGCGAGCTTCCCCACGGTGCCGGTGAACACGGTGTGCACCCAGAATGGCGGCGCCTTCTGCAGCGCGGGCGGCAACTGCGTGGCGTGCACGGCGGCGAGCCAGTGCCCCGGCAGCGACACGGAGTGCCAGACGCGCACCTGCACCAACAACGTCTGCGGCGTCGCCTTCGCGGCCAACACCGTGGTGACGGCGAGCCAGACGGCGGGTGACTGCCAGCAGAACCGCTGCAACGGCGCGGGTGGGATCTCCTCGGTTGCGTCGAACACCGATCTTCCCGTCGACGACGGCAACCTCTGCACCTCGCAGGCGTGCAACGCGGGCGTTCCCGCCTTTCCTCCCACCGCCCTCAACACCGCGTGTGGCCCGGGCGGGGGCAGCTTCTGCAACGGCGCCGGCACCTGCGTCAGCTGCAACGTCGCCTCTCAGTGCGCGGGCACCGACACCGAGTGCCATGCGCGCACCTGCACCGCGAACACCTGCGGCGTGAACAACACCGCCGCGGGCACGCTGACGGCCGCGCAGACCACGAACGATTGCAAGCGCAACCAGTGCGACGGCGCGGGCAACGTCACTTCGGCGAACGACAACGGCGATCTCCCCGCGGATGACGGGAACCAGTGCACCAACCAGGTCTGCACCGCGGGCGTGCCCAGCTTCCCGCCCGCCCCGGCCAACACCGCGTGCAATCAGAACGGCGGCAGCTTCTGCAGCAGCGCGAGCACCTGCGTCGGTTGCAACGCCCCCGCGCAGTGCCCCGGCAGCGACACCGAGTGCAGCGTGCGCAGCTGCGTGGGTAACTCGTGTGGCTTCTCGCTCACCGCCGCGGGTACGCCCGTCGCGACGCAGACTGCGGGCGACTGCAAGGAGAACCAGTGCGACGGCACGGGCGCCGTCGTGGCGGCGAATCAGAACTCCGATGTTCCTGCTGATGATGGAAACCAGTGCACTGCGCAGGCCTGCAACGCAGGCGTGCCCAGCTTCCCCAGCCAGCCGATGAACACGGCGTGCAACCAGAACGGTGGCGCGTACTGCAACGGCTCCGGCGCGTGCTCCGAGTGCAATGCTGTTGCCCAGTGTGCCGGCACCGACACGGAGTGTCAGACGCGGACCTGCAATGGCGGTTCGTGCGGCTTCAACAACACCGCTGCAGGCACGCAGGTCAGCTCGCAGACGGCGGGCGACTGCACGAGCAACCAGTGTGACGGTGCGGGCAACATCGTGGCGGCTGCCTCGAGTGCCGATGTGCCGGCGGATGACGGTAACCAGTGCACGAACGAGGTCTGCACCGGCACGGTGCCTTCGCACCCGGCCAAGGCAGACGGCACGGCCTGCAATCAGGGCGGCGGCACCATGTGCGCGTCCAGCCAGTGCGTGCAGTGCATCTCCGTGAACGACTGTCCGGGCCAGGACACCGAGTGCCAGGCGCGCACCTGCAACGCCAACAGCTGCGGCTCCAACTTCACAGCGGCAGGGACTCCCGTCTCGTCGCAGAACACGGGCGACTGCAAGGTGAACCAGTGCGACGGGGCGGGCAACATCGCGGCTGCGAATGACAATGCCGATCCCTCGATCGATGGGAATCAGTGCACCTTCGACGTGTGCAACGCAGGCGTGCCTTCGAACCCGAATGCCACGGCGGGCACGGCGTGCAATCAAGGCGGTGGAACGGTGTGTGACGGCGCCGGCGCATGCATCATCGCCTCGCCCGAGGTCGCGAGCACCACGCCTGCCGACGGCAGCACGCCGACCGCGGGTCCGACGGTCGTGGTGACGTTCAGCACGGCGATGAACCCTGCGACGCTCACCGGTCAGACGGCGGCGGGTGCGTGCAGTGGATCGATTCGGGTCTCCATGGACAACTTCGCCAGCTGCATCGCGTTCTCGTCGGCGGCGGCCACGATGTCGGGAGGCAACACCGTCGCGACGTTGACCGCGGCGCCGGGTCTGCTGGTGAATCGGAGCTACAAGATTCGGGTCACCACCGCGGCGCAGGGCGCGAGCGGCACGGCGTTGCTGGCGCAGTTCAGCCAGGCGACGGGTTTCACCACGACAAGCCCCAACACGTGCGAGGGGTCGGTCGTGATCAGCCAGGTCTTCGGTGGCGGCGGAAGCTCAGGCACCGTGCCCAATGCGGACTTCGTGGAACTCCACAATCGCGGCACCACGCCGGTGACGATGACGAACTGGTCAGTGCAGTACGCCAGCTCCACGGGCAACTCCTGGCAGACCGCTACGGTCACCGGCACCATCCAGCCTGGTGCGTTCTTCCTTGTTCGCATGCAGAACGTGACGGGGACGGGAACGGCGCTGCCGAGCTCTGATGCAAGTGCTACCGGCATCACGATGTCAGCGACCACCGGGAAGGTCGCACTGGTCAACAACACCACCGCGCTGACTGTCGTGTGCCCTACCGGTGCGAGCATCGTCGACTTCGTGGGTTACGGAACTGCGAACTGCTTCGAAGGAGCAGCCCCAGCGGCGGCCCCGACCTCGAGCACCGCTGCGTTTCGCGCGCAGAGCGGCTGCGCCGACGTGAACAACAACGTGGCAGATTTCAGCGCTGCGGCGCCCAACCCTCGCAACAGCGCGGCGGCCCCTGTCGGCTGCGCATGTTCCGTCTTGAACGAATCGAACACGGCGCTTGAGGCCGACTACTGCACCGTGCAGTTCCCGCTCACCCTGAACGTGGCCGCGGGCGCGACTACTCCTCTCGTCTACGGTCGGTTCTACGAGCTTGGACTCAGCGAGGCCGCGGGTGCCAACCCCTTCGTCCGCGCTCAACTGGGCTGGGGCCCCGCGACCGCGAACCCGCAATACCAAGCGGGCTGGTCGTGGACGAACGCCTCGTACAACACTGCGTTCGTCGACCCTTCCAACGACGAGTATCAGGCGTCCTTTACGGCGCCGGTTTCGGGCAGCTACAAGTACGTGTACCGGTTCAGCCTCAATCAGGGGGTCAGCTGGACCTACTGCGATCAGAACAGTGGCGAAGGTGGCGCTGGCAGCCTTACGGGCTTCAGCTTCGAGTTCGGCTACATGGGTTCACTCACGGTTCCGTGAGCTGAGCGCAGGCCCCTCACCCTGACCCTCTCCCGAAGGGAGAGGGGATCAATTAGACGAAGAGGAAATCGCTGCCGGCGGTCTTCGCCTTCGCGCGCATCGCGAAGCCCGCCCAGAAGAAGGTGATGTCGTCGGTCGCGTCGCCCTTGAGCCGCTCGGCCACTTTGTCCCAGGTGATGATCGCCACGCGGTAGTTCGGCTCGCCGACCACCAGCACGGGCTGATTGCGCTCCTCGTTCCACTGGTAGCGACCGCCGTAGGTGCGCTGACCGACCACGAGCAGGTAGCAACCGAAGCGCTGCGCCGTGAGCGCCTTCGCCCCGTCGTCGAGCGTGTCGAAGTGTTCAGAAATCGCCTCGAGCGCTGACTCCACTCGCGGGATGCTCTTCTCGGAGTAGTCGAGCGACAGCTTCATCGCGGCGGCGATGGCGACGGCCTCAGTGGCCATGCGGGCAATTTCTTCTTCCATGCGGCCGCGTATAGCGCAGGCCCCTCACCCTGACCCACTCCCCGAAGGGGAGAGGGACTTCGTGCACTAACGGCGCGGCGGAGGCGGCTTCACCGGCGGGCGCCCACCACTGGCCGGCCTGCCCGCGTTGAGCGGGTTCGGTTTGATCGCCGTCGAGTTGCCGTCGACGTCCATCACCGAGTCGCTCACCTCGACGCTGTTCTCTTCGGAAGGGGCCTGGGCCTCTTCATCACCCGTCTCGCGCGCCGATTCGGGCGCAGGCTTGCGCGCCAGCAACGGATTGCGCGTGGGCGGAGGCGTCGCGTCGTCCCGATTGGCCGGATTGACCGCGGTACGCACCGGCCGCGAAGGCGCCTGCGCCGGGCGCGCCTGAGGCGTGGGTCCCGCGGGCACCTGCACCTGAACCTTCTTCTCGTTCTTCGCCTTCGCTTCGCTCTTGAGCTTCGCCTCGAACGCCTTGGCCTCCTCGTGAACGGAGTCGGGATCAGGCAGGTGCTTCTCGCGGTACTTCAGCGAAGGCGCCCAGTGCGTGGTCACGCTCTCACCCAGGCCGTGAATCAACGGAGGCGGCGGCAGCCCGTACGTGCGCGGGTCGAAGAACTCGTCGGTCAGATCCTCGAAGCCGTACGCGCGCGCCTTGGCGAGGAACGACGGCAGCACGCCCGTCGGCGCGTGGTACCCGAGGATGCGCCCGTCTTCGTCCTTGGTGACGGGAATGAACAACCAGAGATCCTGCGTGCGGTAGTCGCCCTTTTCGTTGAGCGGCTGCACCTCGGAGACCGCGATCGTCTTGCGGCTACCGTCCTGCAAACGTTCACAGCACACGACGAAGTTGATCGCCGACGCCACCTGCGCGCGCACGGCGACCATGGGCAGCTCGACGCCCGACATCAGGCACAACGACTCCAGGCGGCGCAACGAGTCGGTGGGCGTGTTCGCGTGCACGGTGGCCATCGAACCGCCGTGGCCGGTGTTCATCGCCTGCATCAAGTCGAACGCTTCACCACCACGCACTTCGCCGACCACGATGCGATCGGGGCGAAGACGCAGGGCCGACATCAGGAGGTGCCCCATGGTCACCTCGCCCTTGCCGAACTTGTCGGGCGGGCGCGATTCGAACGGCACCAGATGGCTCTGTTGCAGCTGGAGCTCGGCCGAGTCTTCGATGGTGAGGATGCGCTCTTCGTCGGGGATGAGGCTGGAAAGAATGTTGAGCAGCGTGGTCTTGCCCGAGCCCGTGCCGCCGGACACCAGCATGTTCAGCTTCACCATGACCGCCGCTTCGATGAGCCGCACCATCGGCGTGGTGATCGACCCGAAGTTCACCAGGCTCTGCGGGGTGAGCTTGTCCTTGAAGAACTTACGAATGGCGATGGTGGTGCCCTTGCGCGCGATGGGCGGGAGCACCACGTGGATGCGGCTGCCATCGGGGAGGCGGGCGTCGAGGCGCGGCCGCTCTTCGGTGAGCATGCGGCCGACGAACTGCGCCATGTTGCGCGCGGCGCCGAGCAGGCCTTCTTCCGAGAAGAAGGCGTCGACCTTGGTCAACTTGCCCTTCTTTTCGATCCAGATGTCCGTCGGACCATTGATCATGATCTCGGAGACGGCCTCATCGTCGAGGTAGGGGAGCACGGGCTTGAGAAACGCCCGCAGCGACTCTGTGTACATCGAAGCAGCAGCCATGGCTGTGGTGGATGCTACCGTGCTTTTCATGGCGACGAAGAAGGCCAGAGGGCCGAAGAAGTCGAAATCAGCAGTCAAGGTGGTCAAAACCCCGGTGACCGAGGTCAAGCCGAAGCCCAAAGTGGGCCGAATCGTGGAGGAGAGCACCTCGCCCACCCTCCCCTTCGAGATCGATCCGCGGAAGATCGAGGCCTCGCTCAACAAGCTCAAAGACCAGGTCGTCACCCTGGCCAAGAAGGGCCGCTACACCAAGGTGCGCTTCAAGTTCCGCGGCAAGCAGCTGCTGCCCGACATCCCCCTGGCCGCGGTGGTCGCCGTCGAAGGCGCCACGTTCTACTGGGCGGGCATCTTGCGCGCGCTCGTCTTCACCCTGGCCGGCCGCACGTTGATCGACGTCGAGCTGGTCAACGACTCCGAGAAGCGCCTGGCCAAGGGCAAAGAAGCGCTGCTCTCGGGCGATCTCGATGAGGCGCTGGCCGCCTTCCGCGAGGCGCAAGACATGGACGACGAGAATCCCGCGGTGCATCTCAACTTGGGCATTGCCCTCAAGCTCAAGGGCGATCACCCTGCCGCCCGCACCGCGCTGGAGCGGTGCCGCGATCTCGACCCCAAAGGTCCGACCGCGATGGAAGCGGAACGTCTGCTCAAGACCCTTACGACGGCCCTGGTCATCACGCCCTCATGAAGAAATTCGCCCTGCTCGCCCTCCTCGCCGGCTGCGCTTCTGGCCCGCGGCCCGTGCCTTCGTCTGCCACCGCCACGCAACGGTTCGAATTGACCGAACGCGCGTTGCTCGACGGCAGGCACCTCACCGGCACCTTCGAGATCGACTCCAAGGGTGAAAACGCCGCGCACATGACCGGCACCATCGAGTTCGTCGAGGGCAACGCGCTGCACCTGGTGGCCGAAGGCAACTTCAAGTCTGACCCCGTGCAGCTCGAGGTCGACAGCCGCGATCCCACCGGCATCCTGCGCACCAGCACCAAGGGGCCTTCGGTGTCCTCACACCGCGATCCGCCCGCTGCGAAGCTGCGCGAAGCGGTCGCGCTGGGCATCTCCCGCATGGGCCTGCTGCACAACCTGGCGCTGGTCTCGATGGACCAGAACCTCGAGCGCACCGGCGGCGGTTTCCCCGACTTCGTCAAGCCGCTGGAGATGAAAGACGGCGCCGCCGAGAGCATCAACGGCGAGGTCTGCCGCCGGGTGGAGTACGTCATTCAGGTCGACGGGCAGAACATGGGCGAAGCCTCGTTGTGCATCGCCGATGCGAATGGGTTGCCGCTCCAGCGAAACCAGACGGTGCACTTTCCGACCGGCGACATGACCGTCGTCGAGACGTTCAAGTGGCAGGTGAAATAGGGCAACGACGTCCCACCTGTGCAACGGGCTTCACACGGCACGTTGCCAGTGGCGCGAATTGACGGAGCAGGTTGACGGCCGCACGCTTGCACACGACCTCCATCATGAAGACCTGCGGCCCGATGCTGTTCGTCGTCCTCTCCCTCCTGGCCTGTGGCCGCAGTGAGCTGCTGGGCGACGCCGATGGCTCGAGCGGTGCGGAGCGTGAGCCCCCGTCGAGAGGAAGTGCCACCGGGCTCTGCGCCGCCGCGGATGAGGAGCTGCTCCGACGCTGGAACCTCGCGGTCGACTCGGTAGGGCCACTCGAGCGCGACTTTCACTGGGTGAGCGTGAACCAATTCCCGCACCCGACGTGGCGGCGCGGCGACGCCATCGCTTACGACGCCTTCGCAGACGTGCTGGTGGCGTTCTGGGGCGAACCTTCCAATGTCGAGTTCGCCGCTTCCTGCCAGCTCTTCGACAACTCGTACCCTTCGGGCCCACCGGTCGCGAGGCAGTGTTACGCGCAGCTGCGACCGCTCACCCGGCAGCTCAGCACCTTCAGACTCGTCTCGGTCGACCGGCAGCAGGCCCTCGAGCGTGCCTGCGAGATCATCGAGGCGCCCGACGGCCCTGTCGAGGGGCTCAGCTGTCCGTAATTCCGGCACCTCACGTGGAAGGTGAAGTAGGCCTCATCACCCGATGGCGTCACGCAAAGCAGGGCTGGGGTTCATCGTCGTCACGCTCTTCATCGACATCCTCGGGCTGGGGTTGATCATCCCCATTCTCCCGCGGCTGGTGGAGAGCTTCGTCGGCAACGATCCCGGTCGCGGCGCCTTCTACGTGGGCGCGCTCGCTTCGGCCTACGCGCTGATGCAGTTCATCTTCTCCCCCATCATGGGCAGCCTGTCGGATCGGTTCGGCCGGCGGCCCGTGTTGCTGGTCTCCTTGTTCGGCACGGGTTTCGACTACGTCTTGCTGGCCTTCGCGCCTTCGTTGGCGTGGTTCTTCCTGGGGCGCGTGGTGTCGGGTCTGTGTGGCGCGTCGATCGGCACCGCGGCGGCGTACATCGCCGACGTGAGCCCCCCGGAAAAACGCGCGCAGAACTTCGGGCTCATCGGCATGGCCTTTGGCCTGGGCTTCATCGCGGGGCCGCTGCTCTCGGCGCTGCTGGGCGACGTGGCCATGCCGCTGCCGCACTTCATCTCGGAGCTCACGGGCTACACGGTGTTGCCGGGCATCCGGTTCCCCTTCGTGGTCGCCGCGCTGCTCTCGTTCACCAACGCGATGTACGGCCTGTTCGTCTTGCCCGAGTCGCTGAAGCTCGAGAACCGCCGCGCCTTCTCGTGGGCGCGCGCGAACCCCATCGGCACCTTGAGCGCGTTGACGAAGTACCCCGTGGTGCTCGGCCTCGCGTTGACCTTGTTCCTGGTGGGCGTGGCGCAGCGCAGCCTCGAGAGCACCTGGGTGCTCTTCACCGAGTACCGCTTTCATTGGGACATCAAAGACACCGGCATCTCGCTGGCCGTGGTGGGGCTGGCGGCGGCGATCGTTCAGGGAGGGCTGGTGCGGCGGATCATCCCGAAGCTGGGTGAACGAAAGGCGCTGACGATGGGCATCAGCGTCTCGAGCATCGCCTTCGCGCTCTACGGTCTCGCCTCCTCGGGGTGGATGCTCTACTTCTTCCTGGTCTTCGGTTCGCTCGGCGGCATCGCAGGCCCGGCCGCGCAGGGGCTGATGTCGAAGTCGGTGCCGCCCAACGAGCAGGGCATGCTCCAGGGCGGGCTGGCCAGCGTGACGAGCATCACCAGCGTGCTGGGGCCGCTCATCGCCACCAACCTGTTCGGCTTCTTCATCAGCGAGAAAGCGCCGGTGAAGATTCCGGGTGCCGCATTTTTTGCGGGCAGCGGGCTGCTGGTGCTGGCGCTCTTCGCGGCGCGGCGCACGTTCAACAAGGTGCCTGCAGTCGTTCCTGCGCCGGTACTCCCGTCGCGAAGCTGAGGTAATCGCGGGGGCACCGTCGCCATCCCGCCAGTTGCCTTGCTGTGCGGTGCTCGGTTAGAGCCCTCGGCCATGGACTTGCGGCAATACGTCAGGAATACGCGCGGCCGGATGTTCGAGAGCGACTTCCTCGAATTCTTCTCCAAGGTGCACCCCCGCACGCCCTTCGTCTTCTGGATCCCCATGGCCACCGCGCTGCTGGGCTACTCGCTCTACCAGGGCCTCACCACGCCGCTGGAGACCGCAATGGTGCTCCCGCTGGGTTTCCTCACCTGGCAGCTGCTCGAGTACTGGATTCACAAGAAGATCTTCCACACCTGGCCCGGCCCCACCGCCCACGGTTTCCACCACAAGTACCCTGATGACGACACCCGGCTGGTGATGCCGCTCACCGTCAGCATCGGGCTGGCCACCTTGATCGCGCTGGGCCTGTCGCTGCTGCAGCGCCCCGACGTGACCATCCCCTACTGGACGGGCATCGTGGCGGGTTACCTCTGGTACGACTTCCTCCACTGGTCGACGCACCACCGCGAGCCGATCACCGAGTGGGGCAAGAAGCTGCGCGCGCACCACCTGGCGCACCACTTCGGCGATCCCGACAAGAACTTCGGCATCAGCCACATGTGGATGGACAAGATCCTCGGCTCGTTGATCAAGCGAGAGTCGAAGTAAGTGAGCATCGCTTCACCGACGACCGGGCCCATCCCGCCGCAGAAGCGCAAGGCCCCGCTGCTCGAGCGGCCGGTGCTCTGGGTCTCTTTGCTGGGCGTGGCGCTCGTCGGATTGATCGCCTGGCGGGCCACCGCGGCGCGGCCTTCGCTCAAAGTCGAGCTGCCGGTGCTCTCCACCGTGCCCGCCTTCGCGTTCGTCGATCAGTCCGGCGCGGCGTTCAATTCTGAAGCGCTCACGGGCAAGGTCTGGGTGGCGAACTTCATCTTCACCCGCTGCCCCAACGTGTGCCCCAAGTTCACTGCGAAGATGGGCACCCTGCAGGATCGCAGCAAGACCGAGCTGCCGGCGCTGGGCCTGGTCAGCTTCACCGTCGATCCCGAGAACGACACGCCTGAGGTGCTGACGGCGTACGGGCAGAAGTTCAAGGCCGACTTCGATCGCTGGCACTTCGTGCGTGGTGAACGGCCCGAGCTCGAGAAGGTGATCCGCCAGGGCATGCTGCAGCCGATGGATCCAGGTGACGGGAAGGATCTGAACACCGTGGTGCACGGCAGCTACTTCGCGTTGGTCGACTCGAAGCTGCAGGTGCGCGGGGTGTATCGCTTCACCGAGCCCGGTTCGGTCGATGAAGTGCTGCGCGATGCGCGGCTGCTGCTGCCTTAGAGCTGCAGCTTCAGGGTCAACGAGAGCAGCTGGCCCTGCGCGCCGCCGAGCTCATGGCGATACGCGAAGTCGATGCCGCTGCCTTCCGAGAACCAGCCGATGCCGGCCGAGAGGTACTGGTGGTTGGCGATGCCGTCGAACTGGTACCCGATGCGCACGGGGAAGGTCTGCGCGATCAGCCACTCGATGCCGCCGTGGTACGCGAGCCGGGGATCCTTCTGGTTGAAGTCCATCCGCAGGTCGAACGCCGGCGTGAGCTGCCCGAGGATCTGAAAGCCGATGGACGCCACGAAGTAGCGGGTGATGTCGGGGTTCCAGACGTGAATCAGGTTGTGACCCGAGAAGCCCAGGGTGATCCACTGCGCGGGCCGCGCGATGATGCCGCCGTTGAGGCTGATCGAGTTCGAGTTCGACGCACCGACCAGCACGTGATGCCGGGTGGTGAGGCCCAGGTGAATCAGATCGCCGAAGGCGTACCCGAGCGACACCGTGGTGAGGTGGGCGAACGCGCGGCCCTGCGTACCGTCGGGCATGCCCTTGGTGAAGGTGGCGAAGTGGTACGAGATGCCCATCGCCAGCGGGTTGGTGGAGTCGGCCAGCGCGATCGACCCGAAGCCGTAGCCCTGAGGCACGTCCCACGAGCCGGTCGCTTCCATCTGGTAGCGCTTGTAGAGCGTGAGCCCGGCGGGATTGCCACCGATGGTCTCCGCGCCGTAGCCCAGCGCCTCGTACGCCCCGCCCATCGCCATGTTGCGTGAACTCTGCAGGTCGCGCAGATCGGGCCCGTTGACGGCCGAGACTTGTTGAGCCGCGGCCAGCGACGACGCGAGAGACAGCAGGAGGACGAAGTTTCTTCTCACCGTGGGTCCAACCTCTACTACGGCTTGGGCATGCCTCTGAGTAATGTGCCGCGCGTCATGACTGGCCAGTTCCGACAAGGGTGCACCAGGGTGAGCCGATGAAGGCCGCCGTTCTCGCGTTGATCGTGGCGTACATCATGCCGTCGCACGGCGTGCTGAAGCGCTTCTCCAATGAGCGCGATGGGTTGACGGTCGTGAACCTCAAGGCCGAAGGCGTGGCGGCGGTCTCGCCGGTGCTGGCCAAAGACGTTTCAGCGCTGATGGGGATCACCTGGAACAGCGGGGAGTTGATGCTCAACGCCTCGTTGGCCGTGCGATTCCCGGGGCGTTGCAGGTTGGAGCTCTCGTCCCCCGAATCCACCAAGGTGCTCGCGGCCGCCTCGACCAGCGGCAAGAGTCGCACCGAAGGCGGCGACGTGCAGGCCCTGCTGGTGGGTTTGGAGCAGGCGTGTGCCTTGCTCTCCCTCAAGTCGTCGGAAGACGGCGCCACGCGGGAAGCCGTCACCAGGTACCTCAGCTCGATGAAGGTCGACTTGAAGGCCGTGTCGCTGGCCCGCTTCAACGGCTCAGTGAGCTACCTCATCGGGCAAAAGGCCGAGGGGCAGTCGCAGGTGTGGATCTACAAGGAGCGGTTCCTCCCCTCGCGCGTGAAGTTCAACGACGCGTCGGGCACCGCGTGGGACGTGCGGTTCTCCGATTACAGCTCTCAGGCCACCGGCGAAATCTGGCCGCGCGTGCTCGAGATCTACAAAGGCAACGAGCCGCAACTGCGGGTGATGGTGCTCAACGCCAACCCGAAAGCGGACCTCAACGCCGTGAAGTTCTGAAGTGTCCCAGCTTGAAATACTCCCCACACCTGCCTCCCCCACCCCCGCGGGGGAGCGGGTCGGGGAGAGGGCGCACGCCTGGGTCGCGGTCGGGAGGCCCGTGCGAGGCGAGTACACCTACTCGGTCCCCCCTGAGATGGCCGCGCAGCTCAAGCCCGGCCAACGAATCCGGGTCCCCTTCGGGCGCTCGATCACGTTGGGTTTCTACCTCGCCCCCGCACCGAGGCCGCCGCCCGAGGTGGTCAAGAAGCTGCGGCCGATCGAACGCATCCTCGATCTCGAGCCCGCCTTCCCGCCCGACATCGTGGAGCTGGTGCGTTTCGCCGCGCACCACTACCGCTACCCGCTGGGTGAAGCCCTGCGCGCCGCCCTGCCCCCGGGCCTGACCAAGGCCGACGAGGGCAAGACCGCCAAGGCCGACGTGATCGTCTTCGCGCGCGCTCTGTCTGCCGCCACGCTCGATCCGCTCACGCGCGCTCCTGCGCAGCACGCGACGCTCAGCTACCTGCTCGCCGTCGGAGGCCGTGCACCCGTCGAAGAGATCGCCCACGCGATTCCGGGCGCGAAGGAGAACCTCAAGAAGCTCGCGGTGCGCGGCTTCGTGCAGCTCGAAGAGGAACGCGTGGTGCACGGCGTTCGTGAAGGCCTTCAGCAGTCACGCCCGGCCGCGCTGACTCCCGAGCAGGAGATCGCCGTCGCCACGCTCACGAAGTCACTCGATGCAGGGGGCTTCGCGCCCTTCCTGCTCCACGGGGTGACGGGCAGTGGCAAGACCGAGGTCTACCTGCGCCTGGTGGAGCGCTGCCTCGAGCTGGGCAAAGGCGCGCTCATCCTGGTGCCGGAGATCGCGCTCACGCCGCAGCTGGTCGGCCGGTTTCGCAGCCGCTTCGGTCAGAACGTCGCGCTGCTCCACTCGGCGCTCAAAGATCGTGAACGACTTCGCCATTGGCAGGAGCTGCGCGCAGGCACCGTGAAGCTCGCGGTCGGCGTGCGCAGCGCGATCTGGGCGCCTGTGCCCAACCTGGGCATCGTGGTCGTCGATGAGGAGCACGATCCCTCGTTCAAGCAGGAAGAGAAGCTGCGCTACCAGGCGCGCGATCTCGCGGTGGTGCGCGCGAAGCAGGCGGGCGCGATGGTGCTGCTGGGCAGCGCGACGCCTTCGCTGGAGACCTGGGAGAACGCACGCAAAGGCCGCTACGGCCTGGTGAACCTGACAAAGCGTGTCGACGATCGCCCGATGCCCACGTTGCAGTTGGTGGACCTGCGCATCGAGCGGCCGAAGTCGGCGGAGAACAAGGGCACCGAGCCTCCGATGCTCTCGCCCACGCTGCGCACCGCGATCGGCGAGACGCTCGACAAGAAGCAGCAGGTGATTCTGTTTCTGAACCGGCGCGGGCACTCGACCTTCATCGTGTGTGAGGTGTGCGGGCAGTCGATCCGGTGCGAAGACTGCGACGTGTGCATGACGCACCACCTGTCTGCGCGGCAGCTGCAGTGTCACTACTGCGGCAAGGCGCGATCGGTGCCGCGTTCCTGTCCCGAGTGTTCGGGGCCGATGCTCGAGCTGGGCGTGGGCACCGAGCGCATCGAGGCAGAGGTGGCTGATGCGTTTCCCACCGCCCGCATCGCGAGGCTCGATCGCGACGCGGCGTCTTCGGCGGAGAAACTCACCGAGATGCTCGCGTCGTTCGCGCGGCGTGAGCTCGACATCCTGGTCGGTACGCAGATGGTGGCGAAGGGTCACGACTTTCCCGGTGTGACGTTGGTGTGCGTGGTGATGGCCGACTCGGCGCTCACGCTGCCGGACTTCCGCGCGGGTGAGCGGACGTTTCATCTGCTCACCCAGGTCGCAGGGCGCGCGGGTCGAGGGAAGGATCCGGGGCGGGTGTTGGTGCAGAGCTACAACCCCGAGGCGGCGCCCATCGAGCGCATGTTGCAGAACGACTACGCGCGCTTCTCGGCGGAAGAGTTGAAGCGTCGTCAGCAGCTCGCCTGGCCTCCGACCACGCGCATGGTGGCGATTCGCATCGACAGCGAGTCGGCGGATCTCACGATTCGCGTGGCGAAGCAGCTGGCGAAGGTGGCCGAGAAGAACCTGCCGCCGGCCTCACAAGGCGTGCGCATGCTCGGGCCTGCCGCGGCACCGATCGCCCGCATCAAGGGCAAGACGCGCTGGCAGCTGATCCTCAAAGCGCCGACGCACACCGCGATGTTCCGCACGCTCGACGCGATCGAACTGGCGATGCAGGACCTGCCGTCGGCGGTGCGCGTGGTGATCGACGTCGACCCAGCCGCAATGCTCTGAGTCTCCCTCTCCCCGCGAGCGGGGAGAGGGTCGGGGTGAGGGGCCTTCCTTGCTGAATCGAGAGCGCCCTCGTGCGTTTGCACCGCCGAGAGTGGCACTTTAGTATCACTCTGTGCGCACCGAACTGGTCACCACGCTGAAGCGAAAGGCCACCCGACTCCTCGCGGATGTCGAGCGGACCAAACGTCCGATTGCGATCACCCAGCACGGCATCCCCAGCGCCTACCTCGTCGATGTCGAGACCTGGGACGCTCTCCAGAAACGAATGCTCCTGCTCGAAGGCATTGCGCGGGGTGAACGGGCCTTCGATGAAGGCCGGGTGCTGACCCAGGCACAGGCACGCCGCCGGATGTCACGATGGCTGAAGTAGTCTGGACTGAACCCGCCCTCAGCGATCTGGATGCCATCGCCGACCACATCGCGCTCGAAAAGCCGTCCGCAGCGCGCGCCCTGGTGGCTCGGGTTTTCGACCACGTCGCGCAGTTGGCTGAGTTCCCGAAGTCGGGCTCACGCCCTCGAGAACTGCGTGACGGGCGCTACCGACAGATCGTCGAGCCACCCTGTCGTGTGTTTTGCCGACAGGCCGGCAATCAGGTGGTGATCCTCCACGTGATGCGAAGCGAGCAGCGGCTGAGGCGATCAAGTCTGCGGAGGACTTGAGAAGTTTCCCCTCACCCCGACCCTCTCCCCCTCGGGGAGAGGGGACAGTTATTGGACCTCGTGGCGGCCCTGTAGGAACGTGTGGCACCCGCAATGGCCGCGCCTCCCATTCTCCTCGTCGCTGACGATCTCTCGGTGATCGCCTCGGTCAAGCGCGTGCTGGCCCGCGAGGGGTACGAGTGTGTGCTGGCGACCAGCGCTGCCGATGCGGTGATCGCCTTCGGTCACCTGCTGCCCGGCCTGATCATCCTGCAACCTTCGGTCGAGAGCGATCGCGGCGGCGTGCTGCTCGAAGAACTGCAGATCCACCCCGACGCCCAGTTGCTGCGCGTGCTGCTGCTGGGCGAGACCAGTCCGGGGTTCGCCTGGCCGGTGATCCCGCTCCCGCTCGACCCCGACTTCTTCGCCACCGCGCTCGAAGAGAACGTGCGCACCACCGACGAGGCCGGTTCCTGGTCGGTGCTGGAGACCGCGCCCGCCGAGACGCCGCCGATGCCCGTCGAGCCGTCGAACGAGCCGGCCGACGACTGGCGCGCCACCAGCCCGCACGAAGTCGATCAAAACGCCCCGCAGGAAGACATGCCGGAGCCGCAGGCGATCGTCGCTGATCCGACGCCGCCCAACCTGCCCGACGCGCTCGAAGAGAAGCTCTTCGGAGATCTCGCCGCCGACGTCGAAGCCTCGGCGATGCAGTCGGTCGAGTCTTCGCTCCCCCAGCCGCAAGACGACGACGAAGAACTCACCCGCCTCGAAGACGAAGTGCGCGCCGAAGCCCACCGTCGCCGCCAGTCACGCGAAGCCCGGGCGGTCACCGTCAAACCCGCAGTCGAGCCGCCTCCTTCGAGGGAGATGCCCAGCTCGCAGCCCGAAGGCGACGAGTCTTTCGAGGGCATGTCGGAAGAGCCCGTGCCGCCGCCTTCTCGCGCCACCGAGGTGCTCTCCCGCGCCGAGCAGATGGTGCTCGATGGGCGCGCCAAGAGCGAAGCCCAGCAGCGGGCCGAAGAGGCCGACGCGAAGGCGCTGCGTGAAGAAGCCGCCAGCAACACCCGACGCGCGGAGCAGGCCGAAGAAGCCGCGCGCACGGAACGCGAAGCGCGAGGCAGCTTCGAAGAGCAGCTCTTCACCCTGCGCGACGAGCTCGACCGCCTCAAGGCCGACTTCGCCAACGAACGCGAGCTGACCCGCGTGCGGCACGAGAACGAGCTCGAGACCATCAAGGCCGACGTCGAAGCGACGCGGCAGGTCAGCGAAGCGCTCCTGAAGACCGAGGCTCGCAAGCTGGCCGACGCCGAGCGTGCCCTCGAAGAAGAGAAGGAGCAGCGCGCCGCTCTCGCCGCAGAACTGGAAGACACCTCGGCCCAGGTGGCCACCGCGCGCGCAGAGGCCAACAAGCGCGCCGCGCTCGAGGAGAAGCTGGAAGCGGCGCACGCCCACATCACCGCGCTGGAGGCCGAGGTCGCCGGGCTGCAGATGGTGGCCAGCACCGCCGCCGAAGAGCACGAGAAACGCCAGGCCCTGGAGACGCAGCTCGCCGAGGGTGACGCGCGCATCGCAGAGCTCACCCAGAAGCTCGAGGCCGCCCGCCCGCTCGCCGACGACGCCGAGCTCGCGCGCATGCAGCTGGAAGAAAACAACGCGCAGCTCCAGGAAACCAACGCGCAGCTCAAGCTCACCGAGCAGCACCTCGCTGAAGCGCGCCAGGCCCGTGACGACGCGCAGACCGAGATGCTGGCCATCGAAGACGCCCGCGACACGCTGCATGCCCAGCTGACCGAAGCGACCAGCAGGCTGGAAGCGCTGCAGGCCGACGTCACCAGCGCCTCGGGGTTGCTGGAAGACACCGCGAAAGAACGCGACACCCTGCGCGCCCGCATCGCCACGCTCGAGACCCAACAGGCGCTCGCCGAGAAGCTGGCCGCTGAGCTGGAAGAAGAGACGCACCGCCGCACGGGCCTGGAAGCTGAGCTGGAAGATGCGAAACGCGCGCTCGACTCCACCCGCACCCGCGCAGAGTCGATGGAGGCCACCGCGGTGATGGCCAGCGAGAAGGTGAAGTCGCTCGAGGCCCGCGAGGTGATGTCACTCGCCCTGCCCGGCAAACGGTCGGTCGGCGTGGCCCGTCACGGCTCGGTCGAACTCGAAGGGCTCGCGCGCGTGGTCTGCCAGCTGGTGATCGGCAACGCGGAAGCGCGGCTCGAGCTGGGCGTCAGCGGCGGTACCCGCAACCTCTGGTTCAAGCGCGGGCAGATCATCGCGGCCGAGTCTTCGCTCGAGCAGGAAGGGCTCATCTCCCGCGCCCGGCGCGACGGGCTCATCGACGCGAAGCAGGACTCCGAGCTGCGCATGCTCAAGGGTGCCACGCCGCGCGAGCAGCTGGAGGCGCTCAAGGCGCGCGGCTTCATTCGCGACATCGAGTCGGTGCCGCTGGTGCAGCGGTACACCGAGCAGGTCGCCCTCGACGCCTTCACCGAAGAGAAGACCCTGTACCGGGTGGTGGAAGAGGTGCCGCGGCCCGAGGTGCTGCTGGCCACCGTGCCGCGCCCCACCTTGCCGATGCTGGCCGAGTCACTGCGCCGCGCCGTCGCGCCCGACATCATGTTGGAGCGCCTGGGGGGTGGTGAAGCCGTGCCGGTGGCCACCGACTCCGAGCTCGATCTGCGCGCGCTGGGTTTCTCTGAACGCGAACGCAAGATGCTCACCTGGGTCGACGGTGAAGCGACCATCGAAGATCTCTCGCTCGCCTCGGGTCTCAAGCCCGACTTCGCGTTCCGCGCGTTGCTGGTGGCCCAGCTGCTGGGCATCATCGAGGTGCGCCCCGGGCAGAAGAAGAAGACCGAGCCCGGCTCAGGTCAGCTCGATCTCCACCGCCTCGAGGCGAAGTACGACGAGGTGCAAGACGCGGATTACTTCACCATCCTCGGGCTCTCGCGTGCCGCCGGCACCGAAGACGTGCGCCGCGCCTTCCAGCGCCTCACCCAGGAGTTCGACCCCCTGCGTTTCTCGGGTCACCCCGATCCGTCCATCCAGCAGCGCGCTCAGGTGGTGGCCAACCTGCTGGAAGAGGCGGCCCGCGCCCTGGAAGACGACCGCCGCCGCGTGGAGTACGCCCGCCACCTGCTCGACTGACCCGGGTCCCGGCGCCTCCAAACCGCTGAAATAAGGTCGTTACCGAGCGCTGCACGGTTTGCGCTCGGGGGCGTGAGGCGTTAGACAAAGGTCGTCATGGTTCACGAAATTCTGGTGTGGCCGAACCCGGTCCTGAAGCAGAAGGCGCATCCTGTCAGTCACGTCGACGACAGCATCCGCACGCTCATCAGGGACATGTTCGAGTCGATGTATGCGGCTGACGGCGTCGGTCTGGCCGCTCCGCAGATTGGTGTGCTCAAGAACATC
>JANODF010000103.1:0-4881 GCA_031412555.1 Archangium sp.
AGCAACGGGCCCAGCGCCACGGGGCTCACCGCGGCGACGGTGAGGTGCCGTTCATCGAGGCCCCACTTCCGCAACACGCCGAACGGCAACGCATCGCGTGCAAACAAGGCGGTGGGCACCATCACCTCGCGCGCCGGCATCAGCGCCTTCGCTTCTTCGAGGTACGCGACCGGCACCATGAGGTCTTCGTCATCATCCGCGGAGATCAGCCGCAGCCGATCGAAGCGCCGCTGCGACATGCCGATGACGGCCGGCCCTCCGAACATCACGTGAAAGAGCACGCCCGTCGCTTCGTGAATGAACTGCGGCAGCACGTGCGGTTCGTGACCGGTGGAGCGCGGATCGATGTAGCCGGCAGGAACGCGCTCGAGCAGCTGATCGACCACCACTGCCCTGCCCGACTCGTCGAGGGCCCACCACTCGGCGAGCGTGAGCTCCTTCATTTCGTCAGCGAGACCGGGCTGGGGATCAGCGGCGGGCGATCTTTGCCTTCCAGCGCGCGCTGCAGCTCGATCTCCTGCAGCAAGACCGGAGGCGCCACGGTGGACACGGGCACCATGCCGCTCTCCGCCCCGCAGAAGCCGTTGAACACGCCGTCGGTCTGCCCGGTACCCAGGATGCGGTTGATCGACGAGAGCGGCGTGCCGACGATCTCCACCCCGCGCACCAGCGTCTCGGCGCCGGTCTTCAGATCCACCCGGTACACCATGCGCGGCGTGCCCTTGAAGGCCTGGTAACCGAAGCTGGTGGTGTTGGTGTTGCCGCCGGTGATGTCGCGAATGAGCAGGCCGAACGGCTTTCCCTGCCGCTTCGCCTCCGCGATCAGCTGCGCCTTCAGATCCGCCGCCGGGAAACGTTTGGTCGACTCGACCAGCAGGTTCGCCATGCGCGCGATGGGCTTGCGGCTGCCTTGTGCGCGGCCGTGGCCGTTCGACTTGAGGAAGCCCTCCACCGGCCTGCGCGAGAGGAGGTAGGTCTGCAGCACGCCCGCCTTCACCAACGTCACCTTCTGCGCCTTCACGCCTTCTTCATCGAAGAGGTAGTGGCCGTTGAGCTGCTCGCCCGCCCGCTCCACCGCGGTGGGATCGTCGATCACCGAGATGAACGGCGGCAAGACCTGCCTGCCCACCTGCCCGCGGAACGTCTTGCCCTCGGCCTCGTTGTCTTGCCGTTCGCCTTCGAGCCGGTGACCGACCGCTTCGTGAAACAGCACGCCCGCAGCTTCCGCATCGAGGATCGCGGGGCCCGTGTACGGATCGATGGTTGGCGCCAGGCGCAGCGCGAGCAACTCGCTCACCATCACCTCGACCTCCTTCTTCATCACCACGTCGCCCGGCAGCTGTGACTCGAGCGGCGCGTAGAACTCGCGTGAGTTCTCGAGCAACTGCCCGTCGTCGGCCCGGGTGTAGACCTGCACGTGCACGCCGTAGAGCGTGTCTTCGGTCACGATGCGGGTGCCCTCGGTGTTGACGAAGTAGCGCACCACCTTGTCGCCGCTGATCCGCACCTCGGAGTCGAAGAAGGCCTTCTCGTTGGCCAGCCGCGACGAGACCTCACGCGAGAAGGCGACCCAGCGATCACGCGAGAACACGAACGGCGCGCGCGCACCGACCTGCACTTCGGGTGATTCTTTCGAGAACGACGGCGGCCGTTTGGGGTCTTCCACCGAGTAGACGTCGTCGCCCTTCTTCTTGAGAAAGCTGAAGAGCGCCTGTTTGTACTTCTCGTCGGTCAGCAACCAGAGCGCGGTGCGCAGCGCGGCCGGCGAGTCGTCGAGGGGGGCGCTCTTTCGCGCGAGGTAGCTGGTGCCCTTGAGCGAGAAGCTGAGATCGAGCTCGTCACCGATGGAGGAGTCGAACCCGTAGTCGCCCACCCGCACGTCGACGCTGATCTTCCGATCGCGATGGGTGGCGTCTTGAAAGATCGCCCCGTACCGCGCCATCACCTCGCGCGAGTCGTAGTCCTTGAGCTGGTACCCGATGAAGTATGGGCCGCGGTTCTCGCGAAGCTTCAGCTCGGCCTGGTTGCGGTTGATCTCCTCGACCATCGCGTCGAGCAGATCCAGGCGGGGATCTGCAGGCGGCTTCGCGGCGATCAGCAGCGTGACGACGAGCGGTACGAGCATGGCCGCGCACGTTACACGCCGTTCGTGCGGTCTTTTTCTACCCATGCATGTGCTCCCACGGGTACACATGCGGGCGTAGAATGGGGCTAAACTCCCCAGCCGATGAAGGAGCTGATCAACAGCCTGCTGGGGAAATGGCAGCGCGATCGAGCAGAAGGCCTTCCGCGCCTGGTGGCCAAGGGCGCTCGGTACGCGCGGGAACTGGCGACCGCTCCGCTCTACCTGCGTGAGGCGACCTCAGTTGGACGAGGAACCCGCACGCTCGAACGGCCCCGCGTGGAGAACCTGGGCCGGATGGTGATCGGCAAAGGCACCCTCATCCGATCGATCAACGTGCCCGTCGAGCTCGTCGTCGGCAGCGGCGCAGAGCTGGAGATCGGTGACGACTCCTTTCTCAACTACGGCGTCTCGGTGGGCGCCATGCGCTCGATCCGCATCGGCTCGCGCGTTCACATCGGGCCGTACGTGATGATCATCGACACCGAATTTCACAGCATCTACGACCGCACGCGCATGCCCGAGCCTCGGGCGGTGGTCATCGAAGACGACGTGTGGCTCGGCGCGAAGTCGTCGATTCTCCCCGGGGTCACCATCGGGCGCGGTTCGATCGTCGGGGTGGCGTCGGTGGTGAGAGCTGACGTGCCCCCCTTCACCATCGTGGCCGGAGCACCTGCGCGGGAAATCAGGAAGCTCGACCCGGCGAAGTTCGTCTCACGCTGAGAGCGCCGGCACGTCGAGCGCCGGCCTGATCGACACCAGGCGCATCAACGACAGCGGCAGCCGCGGGGGGAAGACCGACTCCAGCGCGCGCGCATCGAAGCTCCCTGTCCTCACCACCTGGGGCCCGCCCGGGGCGAGCGGATTCTCGGCCGTGAGATCGTGCAGATGGGGGCGCCAACCATCGGCGCACAGCTCGCTGGTGGCGGGATCCCAGTGGTCGCGCTGCTTCTGCACCGTCCACCAGGCGAACTCCCACTCGGCTTCGGTGGGCAGGCGCTGACCGCGTTCGGCCAGCAGCGCTTGCTGCTCCTTGAGCACGTCGCGGAAGAACACCCGGGGTTCGTCTCCGACCGAGATGACCTTCTCCATCAGCAGAAACGGAGAGACCTTCACTTCCCGCACCGGCCAGTAGACGGTGGGATCGAACAGGGTCATCGGGTCGCGACGCTGAAAGTCTTCCACCTCTGCCAGCCGCTCCGGCGTGGCGCCCAGGGTCACCGCCCCGCCGCAGAAGAGCCGCCAGGTCTCGCTGCTGCGGTTGTCTCTGAAACGGGGTTGCGCGCCGAGCTCGGCCAGCTCGAGCCAGGGAGGGAGCCGCTCCAGCACCTGATCGAGCAGCACGCGGCGTGACTGCTCCTCGAGCGTGGCCCACCCTTCGAGCGGATTCACGCCGCGCGCGCCGTGGAATCGCCCCAGTCGACCACCAGCCAGCCGCGCTTGTGGGCGTGGCGCCGCAATCGGGGATCGGGGTTGACCGCCACGGGCTCGGAGACCGCCTCGAGCACCGAGAGGTCGCTGTAGGAGTCGGTGTAGAAAGTCGAATCGCGCAGCGGCACGCCGAGCCGATCTGCTTCGGCCTGGGCGTGCGGCAGCTTGCCGGCCCCGAAACACACCCCGCCCACCACCTTGCCGGTGTGTTGCCCCGCGGCGTCGACCTCGAGGCGGTTGCACAACACGCCGTCGAACCGCAGCTCGAGCGCCACCAGCTCTGCCAGGTAGTGGCTCGAGGAGGTCAACATCACCAGCTTGCGGCCTTCGCGGCGGTGCTGCTCGATCGCCTCGAGCGCGCCGGGCCGGTAGGTGCGCCGCACCTCTTCTTCGTAGAACTTGCCGGTGCGATCCTTGAGCGAGGCCGACGAGGTGCCCGTCACGTGGCTCACCGCTTCGGCCACCATCGCTTCGGCCGAGGCGAAACCGAGGTGGTAGCGCGCCAGCCAGGCCATCGCGCGGAACGCCTTGCGCTTGGAGAGGTGCCCCAGCGCGACCTCACGGCGCACCCAGAGCACTCCTGAGTTCACGGAGAGGATCGTCTTGTCGAGATCGAAGAAGGCGATGCGCACGGGCGAAGACGACGGTAACGCGCCTTCGGCTCAGGTGCACTTCAGGCGGGCTTGTGGGCGACCCAGGACAGGGTCTGCGCCGGGAGGCTGCTGCTCGACTTCGGCACCGACCAGGTGGGGGTCTGGCTGTGATCGGTCGCGCGGTGGACGTCGACGGTGAAGAAGAAGGTGAAGCTCTGGCTCGGCATGGGCGCGATCGTGCCTGCGCCAGCCGATCGCGCAAATTTTTGGCGGTCGATTTTTGGAAGAACGCCCCTCACCCCAAACCTCAACCCACCGGAGGGGGGAGGGAGTTCAGGTCGCGCAGATCATCTTGATGACGATCGACTGATCGTCTGCCCGGCGGCGGCACTGGTTCCCGAACTGAACCTTCGCCGTGGTGCCATCGGTGCTGCGCGAGAAGTTCACGATGCCTTCGTTGGAGATGGTGCAGTTCTGCACCTCGCCGGTCTTGCGCGTGATGACGAACTGCATCAGCCGCTCGTCAGGCACGTTCTTGATCTCGATGGTCTGCGCCACCGAAGCGAGCTGTGCGATGTTGATGAGCGTCTCGCGGAACGAGGTGCGGCAGATCGAGTCGAGGTTGATGAGCGTGCTGTCGAACATCTCGGCCATCTGCCTGTGGCGGAAGCCGGCCTGGTTCGAGGTGGGGCAGTCGATGTTGCGCACCTGCCCGTTGTCCACCACCGACATCGC
>JANODF010000104.1:0-7419 GCA_031412555.1 Archangium sp.
CCTTGAGCCGCACCAGCAGCGGGTTCTCAGAGAGCACCTTCGCCGTCTGAGCCATGCTGCGGGTCGCCGCCGTCTCCTCTCGCCGGAGAATGACGTTGGCCTCGGCCTCCTTCTGCGCCTGGATCACCTTGTTGAGCAGCTCCTTCATCTCGCCCGGCAGAATGACGTCCTTCACGCCGAGCTCGACCAGCTCCAGACCCAGACCCTCGGCGCGATCGCGCACCGACGGCGTCATCACCTTCGACAGCTCATCACGCAGCCCGAGCAGCTCGTCGAGCGTGCGCGTGGTGACGGCCTCACGGGCCGCCAGCTGCATCGCCAGGTACACCACGTCATCCGGTGCCCGGGCGACCTGGGCCAGCCGCTTGGCGTCCTTCACCTTGAAGGTCGCCGAGAGGTTGAGCCGCAGCGAAACGCGGTCCTTCGTCATCACGTCCTGGCCATTCACAGCCAGCACGCGCTCACGAAGGTCGATGACCGCCATCGTCACCGTGCGCATGGTGTTCCACGCGGCGTGACGACCGGCCGACAGCACGGCGTCGAGCTGCCCGTCCACGTACCGCACGGCCACGCTGCCCTCGGGGGCGATCACCTCCACGTAGTCACGGCCCCTGGCGAGCGCCGCGACGTCAGCGGTGAGCGGCTTGGTCTCCACACCCGAGGTATCGAGCACCTGAACCTGGATGAGCGGAGTCACCGCGCCCGTCGCGCGATCCACCTGGCGCTCGACCGTCCACACCTGGTGAACGCCCGCGCCCAGCCAGAGCGCCGGCTTGCCGCGCCGGGTCACCAGTCCACGCTCGTGCTCAGCGAGGGTGATCAGCTGCAGATCGCCCGCCGGAACCAGCGCGAAACGCAGCTCGTCGAGCTCGGCCAGCAGCCCGATGGTGGACACCTTCTCCACGCGCTGCACCTTGAACGCGGCCCACACCCGGTGCACGCCCGGGGCGAGGTACTTCACGGGGCGGCCATCCTCGATGAGGAAAGCGCGCTCGTTGGTCATGATCTCGATCTGCATTGGAGCTTTCCTTTCGGGAAGAGGTGCTGCGGGTTGAACGACAAAAAAGTGAAGACCACCGGGTTCACGGGCGAACGCGACGTTGTCTGACGAACGGTCCAGACACCTCGAGCCAACGGCAAACATCGCCGCTGCCATGCCGCGAAGGCGGTACCTCGGGAGCTCCGGTTCGGACTCGGTGCGCAACGACCGCACGAGGTGGAACCAGCGCACTGACGAAGCAAGACCCTCACTGCACACGGCGCTCGAAGCCGTGCATCACCTGCTGACCCGGCAGCCTCCGGTGGGGCGAGAAGGAATCGAACCTTCAACCGCGAGATGACGAGTCTCGTGCTCTACCAGTGAGCTATCGCTCCGGCGTTTCAGGCCGGTGTTTCATCAGCCTGCTGTTCGAATCGCCTGGCGTTGACGTGGAAGCGTGAACGGTCTCCCGTACCCACCACGAACCGGCGCAGCGTCTGGCTGACGACGCTTCACCCGACGTGGGCTCCCTTTTCCGCCTGACGGTGCTAGTTCGAAAGAAGCGATGTCTTCGCCTCCGCCCTTTCAATCGAAGCACCCGCCGACCAGCTTCTACCGCTCGGTGATGCACGCCTGGAACGGCCTGATTCACACCGTGGTGCACCAGCGCAACATGCGCATGCACCTGATCTCCGGCCTGCTGGTCGGCCTGGTGGGCAGCGGCATCCCCCTGGGTCTCGCCGAGAAGGTGACGCTGATCTTCTGCGTGTTGCTGGTGCTCTTCGCCGAGATGCTCAACTCCGCGCTCGAGCAGCTGGTCGACCTCGCCATTCAGCAGTTCGACGAGAAGGCGAAGCTCACCAAAGACATCGCCGCGGCCGCGGTGTTGGTGCTGGCCATCGGCACGGTGGTGCTCTTCGCCGCGGTGCTGGTGCACAACGCCCAGACGATCTTCGCGAACCTGCCGGCCATTCAGCGGCAGGTGATCTTCGGAGTGCCTCTGGTCTTTCTGGGCGGCGCGCTGATGCACGAGCAGAACAAACCCGTCTGGCTCGACGTGTTGCTGACCATCGCGGCGCTGGTGCTCTGGGGGATCATCACCACGTGGACGGAGAGCCAGGTCTTCTCGGCCATGACGCTCGGTCTGCTGGTGGTGTGTGCCAACGCGGCGTACGCCCGGCAGAAGGCAAAAAAATAAGCCCGGCGGGTGGCCGGGCTTCCAACATCCGCAGCGACGCCAGGCCGCTGGTCTCTGCTCCCCCTTCGGGTCCTCCGTCCCCGGCGCCTGGCCGGAAACTGGAGCACCCGCTGGGGTTCGCACCCTATTTAGGCGCTCGCCCGATTCTCCGGGTTCGTGCCTTCGACCGGCTTCACTTCCTTCAGGTCAGTGGTGACCAGGTCGATAAGCTCAGTCGCGATGTCCAGAATCTGGTTGGGAGTGTAACCACCTGCCCGAAGCTGCGCAAAGAACGTGCGCGCCAGAATCTTGGTGCCCTTCTTGTCGGTGCTCATCTCTATTCCTCCAGTGGAGCCCAATAGCGGCTCAGCGATGGTTACCTACTCTACACCTTGCGTGCCATGCCTCTGACGCGGCCAGTTCAGAGTCAAAACGGGTGCTTGAGTTGGTTTTCAGGTGTCAGGTGCGAAGCGCCCTTCGCACTTAGCTGCCACCTGCCGCGAACGAGTCGAGGCACCGGTACCCCTGGCTCCAACCGGGAAATCAGCCACTTGCCGAATCTACCGTGGGAACGGTAAGGCACCGTGGTGCCGTCCTTCAGGGTCAACAACCTCGCGCTCTGGCTGGATGAGCCGGAATCGCTGCTGACCCGAAAGGCTGCCGAGAAGCTGGGCGTCAAGGCGGCCGATCTGATCAACGTCAGAGTGGTTCGCTCCGTGCTCGACGCGCGGAAGAAAAACAGCCCGCGCTACATCCACACCGTCGAGGTGAAGTTCGCCGCCGGCAAGCTGCCCAAGACGGTGCCCCCCGATGTGAGCGAGGTGGAGCCGCTGCCGCCCCCTTCTCTTCCGGTGAAACGTCAGCCCGATCAGCGGCCGATCATCATCGGCATGGGGCCCGCGGGTCTGTTCTGCGCGCTCGAGTTGGCGCAACGGGGGGTGAAGTCGATCCTCCTCGATCGCGGCCGCGAGGTGATTCAGCGCCGCAAAGACGTGGCCAAGCTGATGCGTGACGGCTCTCTGATGACCGAGAGCAACATGAGCTTCGGCGAAGGTGGCGCGGGCGCGTACACCGACGGCAAGCTCTCCACGCGCATCAATCACCCGTCCGTGCGCAAGGTGATCGAGACCTTCGCCAAATACGGCGCGCCCGATCGCATCCTGGTGCAGGGCAAACCGCACATCGGCTCCGACCTGCTGCCGTTCGCCGTCGAGCGCATGCGCAAAGAGCTGCAGGAGATGGGCGTCGAGGTGCTCTTCGAGACGCGCGTCGACGACATCTTGAGCCGCGATGGGCAGACCACCGGCGTGAAGTTGTCCGACGGCTCCGAACTGCACAGCGATCGGGTGGTGCTCCTGCCCGGCAACTCGGCGCGGGAACTGTTCGAACGCTTCGCCGCTGACGGGCGCATCTTCATCGAGCCCAAACCCTTCGCGCTCGGCTTCCGCGCGGAACACCCCCAGCCGCTGATCAACGCGATTCAGTACGGGGAGAAGTTCGCCGACTCGAAGCTGCCGCCCGCTGATTACAAGTTGGCCGAGAACCTCTCGGTCGATGGCGACATGCGCGGGGTCTTCTCGTTCTGCATGTGCCCCGGCGGCATCGTGGTGCCCACGCCCACCGAGCCCGGCATGCAGTGCACCAACGGCATGTCGAACTCGCACCGCAACTCGAAGTACGCGAACGCGGGCATCGTGGTCTCCGTCTCGGTGGAGGACTATGCCAGGTCGGGGTTCACCGGACCGCTCGCGGGTATCGAGTTCCAACGGCATTGGGAGCGGCAGGCCTACGCGCTGGGCGGCGGTAATTTCTTCGCGCCTGCCCAGTCGATCCCGGACTACCTGGCGGGCACCACCAAGAAGAAGCCGGAGGGCACCTCGTACCGCCCCGGCCTCGCCCACGTGGATCTGAACCGGCTCTTCCCTGAGTGGCTCACCACTTCGCTCAAGCAGGCCATCCGCGCGTTCGATCGCCGCATGAAGGGGTTCATCACCGACGAGGGATTGCTGCTGGGCATCGAAGCGCGCACCTCGACGCCGCTGCGCATCACCCGCAACGAGCAGCTGCAGTCGGTCTCGATGAAGGGCCTCTATCCGGGTGGTGAAGGCGCCGGGTACGCGGGCGGCATCGTGTCGTCGGGCATCGATGGCCTGCGCATCGCCGAGCAAATCTGCGCGGAGCTGTCGTGAAGTACCGGGTGCGCAGCAAAGACGGCGAGCTCGAGTACGAGTCGTTCAAGCAGCTCGAAGAAGCGGCCCAGGTCGGTTTCCTCGACCCTGACGACGAGCTGCTGCGCGAGGGCGAGGCGGAGTGGAAGAAGGTGTCCACCCAGCCTGCGCTGATGAAGGGCAAACGGGCGGCCGCTGCGTGGAAGAGCCCGATCTTTCGCTGGGTGCTGCTCGCGGTGCTCGGTGCGCTGTTCGCCATCTGGGCGATCCACACCGGCAACACGCAGGACAAACCCGAACTCTACGCAGGCGGCCTGGTGGCAGCCTTCATGAGCGCGGGGGTTTTGTTCAAGGTGACGGCCGACGCCCAGAAGCGCCGACGCTAGCGCTTCACTTCTTGGCGCTGCGCTTGTCGATCACCGTCTTCTTGATCGCGTCGAACACCTTGGGCACCGCCATGCCGTTGGCCTGGTTGATGATGAACACGGGGATGGAGCCGCCCGGCACGGTGTAGACGTAATAGGTCGCGAAGGTCTTCTTGCCGTCTTCGCGGGGCTCGAGCAGCCAGTGGCCGGTGTTCGTGCGCACCCGCACCACGTCCTTCTTCTCGGGCATCAGGCTGTCCTGCTCCTTGGCCGCGGCGACCCAGGAGACCTTGTAGAAACCCTTGCCGTCCTTCCAGTCAGACTCGTCCTTGAGCGCGATGATGTAGTCGCGTTCGGCGACCATCGGCGTGTTGAGCCGGCTGTAGAAGAGGACGTCTTTGCCGTCTTCGCTGCGGGTGAGCACCTTGGCTTCAGCCGTGTACGGCATCTGCTTGGGGTAGTTCTCCAGGTCCTGGATGACGTCGAACACCTCTTTCGGGGTGGCGCTGATCAGGCCGATCGCCCGCATCTCGCGCACTTCGCTGCCTTCGACCTGGCGCCGATAGACCTTGACGCCTTCGGGCTCGGCGGCGAGCTCCCAGCGGGGGGCGTCGGAGAGCAGCAGGAGGGGAACGAGGGCGAGGCTGATCATCATGCACATCCTGTCGAAACTTGGGGTGGCGCGAGGTAGTGTGACACGGCCTTGAGCCAGACTGAAAACCCAGAAACGAATTCAGACGAGCGCATCCGCAAGATCTACGTGAAGGACCTCAAGTTGGGCGAGGGCATTCACACGGTCTTCCGGGCAGCTCGCAAAGAGAAACACACCAGCCGCGGCGGGAAGTCGTTCCTCGCCCTCACCCTCGTGGATCGCACGGGCGAAATCGACGGGCGCGTCTTCGACAACGTCGACGCCGCTGACGGAGCGTTCTCCGCTGACGACTACCTGCTGGTGAAGGGGAAGATCGGCCAGTTCCACGGCAAGTCGCAGGTGGTCATCGATCGCCTCGAGCGCCTCGATGCGGGCCCCATCGACGCGGCTGAGTTCGCGTTCACCCCCGCCCCCGTGCCCGCTCCGGTCGAGAAGACGGCCGCACCCGCTCCCGCCCACGTGCGCGAAACCGCAGCCGAAGGCGCGCCCAAAGTGCACCTGAGCCGCCGCCTGGCCAAGATGCTGGAGAACCCGCAGGTCGCGCAGGCGCTCGACGTGCTGGTGGCCCAGCTGGAGAAGACCATCGAGGAGCGCATTCACGCGAAGGCCGGCCTGCCCGCGCCCGTTCGCACCGAGCGTCCTCCTCGCGAGCGCAAGCCGCGGGGTCCCCGCGTCGAGCACAAGCCGCGCGCCGAAGGTGAAGCGAGCGCTGGAAAGCCCGAGCCCAAGCGTGACCCCTCATTGCCCGAAGGGCTGGCGTTCAAGCCCTTCAACGCGCTGGTCGGCGAGGGTGAGAAGCCCGCTGAGACCAAGCCCGAGACGAACAACGGCTGATGGCGAAGCGACTCGGCGAGAAGCTCATCGAGGCGGGTCTCGTCTCGGCGGAAGCAGTGGAGCAGGCCCTCAGCCACCAGAAGATCACCAGCCACCGGCTCGGTGATTGTCTGGTGGAGCTGGGGCTCATGCAGGAAGGCACCCTGCTCCGCTTTCTCGCGGCCGAGTTCAAGACGCGCTTCGTGTCGGCGGAAAAACTGGCGCAGGCGAAGATCTCGACCGACGTGCTGGAGAAGGTGCCGGTGCGCATGGCCGAGAAGCAGGATTTCCTGCCGATCGCCTTCGACGCCGAGCGCCGCATTCTCTCCATCGTGATGGCGGAGCCTCAGAACGAGGCGCTGGTGAAGGAGATCGCCATCGTCACCGACATGACGGAGGTGTTCGCCTACGTCGGTGTTCGCAGCGCGATCCAGGCGGCGATCAAGAAGCACTACTACGGCGATCCCACCGCCTTCGCCTCGATGCAGAGCGGCGCGTCGATGCAACAAGACGCGCGCAAGCTGGCCGGGGCGTACGAAGGCAGCGAGTCGCGCATCGAGCGCACCAGCGCCAGCAGCAGCGGCTCAGGCAAGACCTCGAGCCGGGTGAACCCCACGCAGCTGCGCGAAGCCCTCGGCGCGGTGCGCGGCACGGTCGGCGAGAACGACTTCGTCGAGACCTTGAACATTCTGGTCGGGCTGCTGGAGATGCCCCGCAAGGAGTTCCGCGGGCACTCCGCGCAAATCGCCCGCCAGTCGCAGCTGATCGCCCGGCGCATCGGGCTGCAGCCGCGCGACGTCGCGCACACTTCGGTCGCGGCCTACCTGCACGACCTCGGGAAGAAGCCCGACAAACACTTCACCCTGCCCCTGCTCGCGGCCTCACCCGAAGCGCGGGCTGAAGCGAAACGCTACGCGCGCGCGCCCATCAAGCTGTTCGAGACGGTGCACCTGCCCGGTGGCGTGAACGCGGTGCTGGCGCAGCTCTACGAGGCGTACGACGGCTCTGGTGTACCGCAAGGCGCCAAGGGCGAAGACATCAGCGCGGGTGCGCGCATCATCGCGGCGGTCGACGCGTTCTTCGAGCTGACCCGAAACCCGTTCAACCTGCATGGCCGCGTGATGACCAAAGCCGAGGCGATCGCCTCGATGCGGGAGCAGGCCGGCACGTTGTTCGACCCGGTGGTGGTCGACACGCTCGACGTGTTGCAGAGCGGCGACATCTTGAAGCAGCGGGTGGAGCAGGACGGCCGGCAGGTCTTCGTG
>JANODF010000105.1:0-2808 GCA_031412555.1 Archangium sp.
ACCGTGCTGCTCCATCAGCTGGATGGTGCGCATCATTCCGTACGTGCCGATGCGGTTGGCGATGAAGTTGGTGGTGTCCTTGCCGTAGACGATGCCCTTACCCAGGGTGCGCTCGCCGAAGTCGGCCACCGCTTGGAGAACAGCCGGGTTGGTCTGCGTTCCAGGCACGAGCTCGAGCAGCTTCATGTAGCGCACGGGGTTGAAGAAGTGCGTCACCAGGAAGCGGCTCTTGAAGTCGTCGCTGCGGCCATCGAGCATTCCCACGATGCTCATGCCCGAGGTGTTCGAGCTGACGATGCACGTCTTGCTCACCAGCGGCTCGAGCTTCGCGAACAGGCCGTTCTTGAGCTTGATGTCTTCCTTGATCACCTCCACCACCCAGTCGCACTCGCCGACGCACTTCAGGTCGTCGTCGAAGTTGCCGATCTCGATGAGCGAGAGCGCACGCTCCGTCATCAAGGGCGCCGGCTTCTGCTTGCGCAGGTTCTGAAGTGCGCTGATCGCGAACTTGTTCCGGAACGCCTTGGTGTCCGTCTTCTCACCAGCAGCGGGGTTGGGCGGGACGATGTCGAGAAGGATGACGGGGATGCCAGCGTTCGCGAGGTGAGCAGCGATCCCGCTGCCCATCACTCCGGCGCCGAGAACGGCGGCCTTGCGGATGCGGAAGCTCAAAGGGAACTCCAGAGGTGTGAGGAAACTGCCGACGACGGCGCGGATTCTTAGCTCAGCGTTCGAGGAAAGGCCGCCAAATCGGCCTCCAAAAGCAAAGAGTCTCCACTGGAGACATACCCCCTCCCCACTGTTTGACCCAGGGCCGCCCCCTGCAACCCGTCGCAACTACGCAGTCCCGGGCTGGCGCGGCGGGTGAAACGGGTGCGACCCGGGCGACTGGTGTGCCCGAAGGGGAGTTTCACCCATGAAGAACCCGATCTTTCTGCTGAGTGCCGTGGCGCTGCTGGCGTTGACCGGCTGCCCCAAGCCCCCCGTCGAGCTCAGCTCGTTGACCCTCTCGCCCGAGCTCGCCCGGATCCCCCGGGGGGAGACCGCGCAGTTCGTGGCCACCGCCCTCTTCACCGACGGAGAAGTACGCGACGTCACCGCCGAGGCGCTCTGGTCGGTCGACGACACCTTCGTGGGCTCGGTGTCTGAAGACGACAAAGGCCTGGTCACCGGCCTCGCGTCTGGCCAGACCGTGGTGCGCGCCCGCTTCGGAGGAAAGAACGTCACCCGCGCACTGGTGGTGATCGACGCCGCGCTCCGCGAGCTGCAGCTCGATCCGCCGCACCCCGTGGTGCCGGTCGGCCTGAGCGTGCCGCTGAAGGTGACGGCCATTCGCAGCGACGGCAGCAAACAAGACGTCACCGCAGAAGCGATCTGGAGCAGCTCGAGCCCGAACCTCGCCAGCGTGGAGAACGCAGCGGTGATCGGCCGCGTGCCCGGCGCGCTCACCATCTCGGCCTCGGTGCAGGGCCTGGTGGTCACCGCGCCCGTGGACGTCACCAACGCGCGGGTGGAGTCGATCGACGTGCAGCCCTCCACCTTCACCCTGCCCATCGGCATCACCGCCCAGCTCACCGCCACCGCGTTGTTGAGCGACGGCAGCTCGCTGGACATCACCAGCCAGGCGGCCTGGCGCTCCAGCGCGTCGCAGATCGCCTTCGTGTCCGAGCTGCCTGGTGAGCAGGGGCTGGTCGCCGCCCGCGCCCAGGGCACCGCGCGCATCACTGCCTCCCTCGCCGGCAAGAGCGGCGGCAGCGAAGGCACCATCACCTCGGCGCGCCTGCTCACGCTCGAGCTGGGCCCCGCGTCGGCGAGCCTGGCCAACGGCACCAGCCAACGTTTCACCGCCACCGGCACGTTCTCCGACGGCACCACCGCCGACTTGAGCAGCCAGGTGAGCTGGACCTCGAGCAACCCGGCGGTGTTCTCCGTGACGGCGGGCCTGGTGAACGCGCTGGGTGTCGGCCGCGCGCAGCTCGCCGTGAGCTCGGGCGCCATTCGCGTCAGCCGGGAGCTGCAGATCACCTCCGCCACCCTCACCACCCTCGAGCTGCGCCCCAGCCCTGCCGTGGTCTCACGCGGGCTCACGCTCGACGTCACCGCGATCGCCACCTTCAGCGACGCCACGCAGCAGGATCTGACGCGCCTGGTGGTGTGGCGGGTGGCCGACGCATCGCTCGCCGCCATCTCCAACGCGAGCGGCACGGAAGGCCGCATCACCGCCACTCACGAAGGCGTGACGGAGGTGAGCGCCACCTTCGCAGGCGTGACCGCGCGTACCAGCCTCACCATTTCGGCGGCGGCATTGGCCTCGGTGCAGGTGACGCCGATCGCGCCCACCTTGCCGCGCGGCACCACGCGCGCCTTCACCGCCACCGGCCTCTTCACCGACGGCACCACGCAGGATCTCACCGCGCAGGCCACCTGGACGAGCAGCGACGCTTCGCGCGTGGCCGTCTCCAGCCAGGGCGCCAACCGCGGCGAAGTGAACGCGCTGGCCCAGGGCAGCGCCGAAGTGCGCGCGACGGTGGGTGGCAAGTCGGGCAGCACACAGGTCGCCGTCAGCGCGGCAGTGCTCACGGCGATCGACCTGAGCCCGCTGTCCACCCGCATTCCGCTCGGCGTCAGCGTTCGTTTCGTGGCGACCGGCCGGTTCTCCGATGGCACCACCGCCGACCTCACCACGCAGGTGACCTGGTCGAGCAGCGCGCCATCGATCGCCTCGGTCTCCAACGCACCGGGCACCGACGGTGAAGTGCGCGCGCTCTCCCGCGGCACCACGCAACTCACCGCGCAGCTCGCCGCCAT
>JANODF010000106.1:0-10680 GCA_031412555.1 Archangium sp.
CCCTGGCGACCACGATGATCGGCATCGGCGGCGAGATGGGGAAGAAGGTCGTCGCGCTGCTGACCGACATGGATCAGCCGCTGGGCCGCGCGGTGGGCAACTCGCTCGAGGTGATCGAAGCGGTCGAGATGCTGCGGCGCAAGGCCCCGGCGGACTACACGGAGATCACCCTCGCGCTCACCTCGGAGATGCTGGTGCTCGGCGGCAAGGCGAAGGACGACGCGGGCGCGCGGAAGTTGTTGTTCGAGGCGATGGACTCGGGCGCGGCAGAGAAGAAGTTCTGCGAGATCGTCTCTGCTCAGGGCGGTGACCCGGATGCGATTCGTGATCTGTCGAAGCTGCCTCGCGCACGCACCCAGGTGATCGTGAAGGCTCCGAAAGACGGCGTGGTGACGGCGATTGCTTCAGAGGCGATCGGGCTCGCGGCGATGTTGCTGGGGGCAGGGCGCGCGAAGTCGAGCGACGTGATCGATCCCGCGGTGGGGTTCATGCTCGAAAAGAAGGTCGGCGATTCCGTGAAGGCGGGCGAGGCGTTGATCACCATGCACGTGAATGATGACGCGCGCGTGAAGGAGGTCACCGAGCGGGTGATCGCCGCGTACAGCATCGGTGTTGCTGCTCCGGCCAAACGGCCTCTCGTGCTCGAACGCATTGGGTGAGTCGATTCTGGCCCCTCACCCCAACCCTCTCCCCAGCGGGGAGAGGGAGCTCGTAATCCCCCGACTCCGCTCAACGGGGGGCACTTGTGACCCGGAACGACGTACCGACGGGTAGGGAGAACTTTCCCGGGGGGCGCAAGTCGCGTAGGGGCTCTGCATGGAGAACCCCGCTGCCCCTGTCGTCACCTTCGAGTCCTTCGGTCTCCGCCCCGAAGTGATCACCGCCCTCAAGGGCCTCGGCTACGAGGAGCCCACCCCGATTCAGCGCGAGACCATCCCCGCCCTGATTGCCGGGCGTGACGTGCTCGGTCAGGCCGCGACGGGCACCGGCAAGACGGCCGCCTTCGCGTTGCCGATGATGCAGCTGCTCGATCCCAAAGATCGGCGCCCGTTCGAGGCGCAGGCGCTGGTGCTGGTGCCGACGCGTGAGCTGGCCATGCAGGTCGCCGAAGCCGTTCAGAAGTACGGCGCGAGCATCGGCATCACCGCGCTCGCCGTGTACGGCGGCCAGGAGATCTTCAACCAGGTGCGCCCGCTCAAACGCGGCGTCGACGTGGTGGTGGCCACTCCGGGTCGCGCGCTCGACCACATCGCGCGGAAGACCTTGCAGCTCTCGAAGGTGAAGTTCGTGGTGCTCGACGAAGCCGACGAGATGCTCGACATGGGCTTCGAAGACGACCTCAAGTCGATCTTGAACGAGCTGCCGACCACGCGTCAGACCGCGCTGTTCTCGGCCACGCTGCCTTCCCGCATCTCGAAGATCGCCGAGAAGCACCTGAAGGATCCGGTGCGCGTGAGCATTCAGGCGCGCTCCACCGACGCGGGCACGCTGCCCAACATCCGCCAGGCGGCGTACGTGGTGCAGCGCAAGCTCAAGGAAGCGGCGCTCATGCGCGTGCTCGAGTGGGAGAGCCCGCAGAGCGCGATCATCTTCTGCCGCACCCGCAACGAGGTCGAAGAGCTCTCGCACGTGCTGATGCGCTCGGGCTACTCGCCCGCGGCGTTGCACGGCGGCCTGACCCAGGAGCAGCGTGACGGCGTGCTCAAGCGCTTCAAAGAAGGCGCTGTGCGCGTGCTGGTCGCGACCGACGTCGCCGCGCGTGGTCTGCACGTCGACTCGTTGAGCCACGTGATCAACTTCGATCTCCCCACCTCGCCCGAGGTCTACGTGCACCGCATCGGCCGCACGGGCCGCGCGGGTAAAGACGGTGTGGCGCTCTCGTTCCTCGACCCGCGCGAGATGCGGCTGCTCGGCAACGTGGAGCGGCAGATCAAGAAGAAGATGACCATGCTGCAGGTCCCCACGCGCGCGCAGCTGGATGGCAAACGCTCGGAGAACCTGGCGGCCAAGGTGATCGCTGCGATGTCGCAGCCCGCTTCGGCCGACTTCATGATCCTCGCCAACCGCGCCGCGGAAGGTTCGACCATGGAGGCCGTGGCGGCCGCCGCGATGTCCCTGCTGCAGGCCCAGCTCTTCCCGCCGCACGAGAGCGACGCGGTGGACTTCAAGAGCAGCGCCGATCGTGGACCTTCGCGTTCGGATCGCATGACCGGGCCTGGCTCGCGCCCGGAGCGCACCGATCGCCCCGAGCGCAGCGCTGATCGCGGCGAACGTTCTGATCGCGGCGAGCGCCCGTCGGGTCCTCGCGTGGGCATGACCGCGTTGACGCTCAGCCTGGGTTCTCACGCAGGCGTTCGCCCGCAGGATCTCGTCGGCGCCATCGCCAACGAAGCGAACCTGCCGTCCAAGCAGATCTCCGGCATCCGCGTCGACGAGTACACCTCGCGCGTGGAAGTGCCGACCGAAGCGGTCGAGCGCGTGATTCAGGCGATGCACGCGACCAAGGTCCGTGGCCGCAAGGTGCGCGTGGAGCTCGAAGGTGCCGCTCCTGCCGCCGCTGCCCCTCCCGCGCGTGCGCCGCGGGCCTCGTCTCCTCGCCGCGAAGAACCGGCGAAGCAGGAAGAGGCCGCGCCGATCGAGGCGCCGCGTTCGGCTCCTCGGGCGCCCCGCGTCTCCGCGCCTCGCGCGAAGAAGGAAGAGGCTGCTGCGGTTGCGGCCGCTCCGGCTGCAGCAGAGGCCGCGCCGCGTTTTGGTGGCGACAAGCCCCGCTTCGGAGGCGACAAGCCTCGCTTCGGTGGTGACAAGCCCAAGCCCGCCTACGGTGACAAGCCGAAGTTCGGTGACAAGCCCGCCTATGGCGACAAGCCGAAGTTCGGTGACAAGCCCGCCTATGGCGACAAGCCGAAGTTCGGTGACAAGCCCCGCTACGGTGACAAGCCGAAGTTCGGTGACAAGCCCGCTTACGGTGCCAAGTCGAAGTTCGGTGACAAGCCCGCCTACGGCGACAAGCCGAAGTTCGGCGACAAGCCCGCTTACGGCGACAAGCCGAAGTTCGGTGACAAGCCCGCCTACGGCTCCAAGCCGAAGTTCGGGAGCAACAGCGACAAGCCTTCGCGTTTCGGCGGCGGTGCTCGGCCTGCGCGCCCCGGCCGCATGGAGCCCAAGAAGCGCTGATTCGTCTGGAGGGCGGTGCCTCGAAGGCACCTCACCCCGATCCTCTCCCCGCTCGCGCAGGGAGAGGGAGTCTGCGCAGGAACGCGTTCACCGCCCGCAGCAGTCGAACGGTGGCAGCCGCGGGCCAGGGGCGCAGCGGTTCAGGCATCGCTCGCAGCGAGAGCCGTTCTCCGAGTTGCCTCGCGGCCAGCAGCCCCGTGAGGGACGCTCGTTCGAGATACAGCGTGGGCCACGGCGTGTGCACGAAGTCGCCTGCCAACGTGACGCGCGGGAGCACGGTCTCGACGTGCGGCAGTCGCCCCATGGTGCCCGGCGTGAACGCGACGTGGGTGGCAGGGTTTCTTTGCACGTGCCCGTGCACCAATGAGCCGCGCACCTCGGGCCAGCCCGCCGACGCCATCTCCATCACCGAGAGCACCACGTCTTCGTCGGGTGTCACCAGGGCCTTCGCGGCGCGCGAGCCGTAGAGGTGGCACTCCAGCACCGAGCCGCCGGTGGCCGAGCGCCACGCGCGGAAAGGGCGCTGCAGCCGATCGAGCCAGAAGAAGTTGTCGGCGCGGGGATCTCCGAACAGGCCGCTCTCGGCGCGATTGGCGGCAGGGGCGCGCGACAGAAACAGCCGCACGGCCACGCTGGCGACCGCGCGTGGCACCGGGCGCGCTTCGAAGGAACGCGCGAGGGCCGGAGGCAGCGTCAAGGCCGCCAGGCCGGGTGGATCGAGCGCCAACACAGCCGCGTCGGCGTGCAGTCGCCGCTCGCCTTCACCATCGCTCACCACCAGCGCCACGCCTTCACCGTCGAGCTCGAGCGACCGCGCGCGGGTGGAGAAGAGCACCTCACCGCCCAGGCTCTTCACCACTTGCACCAGTGGATCGATCAACCCCGGGCCCGCGGCATCATCGAGGGTGGTGAACTCGGCGTCGCGTTTATCACTGAGCGTGTACACGCTCAGCCCGGTGAAGAAGGCGGCGAGGCTCACCTCATCGGAGTCGAGAAAGAAGCCCGAGTGGGTGAGCGCACAGAACAGCCGCTCGAGCCATTCAGGCCAGTCCTCCAGATAGTCGGCGACGGTGAGGTGATCGAAGCGCGCCACGTCGTGCATCGGGTCGAACGCCACCGCGCGCAGCACCTGCGCTCCGGCCTTCAAGTACCGCAGTGGACCTTCGGTCAGGGTCGCGCGGATCAGCTCGGACGAGGTGAGCAACGCCAGCGGCGCGAAGAGATCGGGCAACGCGCTGTTCTTCATGCGCGCACCGACTTCGACGGCGACCGTCTTGCCGCCGCGTTGCAGCACCAGCTCCTGCGCGTGTACGGCGACGCGCCGGCCACCCACGCCCACGCTGTCCATCAGCGCGCCGAAGTTGCGGTACTGCCGCCAGAATCCATGTAGCCCGTGATCCACCGGGAAGCGGAAGGTGCGGCCCTGATGCTCGAAGCTCAGCTCACCCACGGTGGCGAAACGCCCGCCCGCAAACGCGTTGCCTTCCACCAGGGTCACGTGCGCACCGGCCCGCGCCAACTCGACGGCAGCCGAGAGCCCGGCCACACCCGCGCCGACCACCACCACCCGCTTCAGGTCGCCCACCTTCGCACCCACCTTCCCAGCAACGTCGGCGGCGGCGTGTCGGACTCGAGGAAGTCGTGCAGCACTTCACCTGCCCCGAAGGTGAAACGGAGATCCTGTTTGAACGCCGCGCGCACTTCGCCGCCGACCAGGAAGTCTTGAGGGAAGAAGCGCACCTCGGGGTTCTCCAGCACTGCGAAGCCGCTCACGTCTTCGAGCACGAAGGGCACCCGCACCAGCTCGTCGATGTGCAGCGCGCGTTCGTCGTACACGCTGGAGGCCTGGGGAATCTGCTTCCGCACCAGCACCGGCACACGCGGCCACAACCGTTTGCTCAGCGGGTGGGTGAAGGCGCCGAAGAGCGCGCCGAGGGCCCGCGTGGCGACCTCGGGCAGCGGGGTGGTGAGCGAGGCCAGATGTGCGCCCACCATCGACGCGTCACCGGGCCGCTCGGCGCTCCAGCCTGCGCGCAGCACCAGTTGGTGACCGACGGCGAGCGAGAGGTGGGTCGGCCCCAGGTGCACCCGGCCCATGCGCTTGGGAAATCCGTAGAGCTCCCGTCCGAGGAGGATGGCGAGGTAGTTGTCGGGATACAGCTCGGGGCAGAAGAGGCCCGGCTGCAGGTCGGGGCCCAGGCACGGCAAGAACGGCGTCACCTCGCGATACGAGAAGCGCCGGCCGCGGCCGATCGGACTGACCGAGTGCACCTCGCGGAAGTGGCTGAGAATGAGCAGGTACGTGTCTTCGAGCCCGGGCAAAGGCGTGCAGCCGGGCGGGAGCAGCGCCTTCAACTTCGGCGCGGCGTCGCGCATCACGAAGGTGCGCAGCTCGACGTCGGCGGCGTACGGCCCGGGCACCAGGCGCGCGCTGGGTGACTCGAAGAAGTCGTCGAGCGATTCACGATCCTTCTCCTGCGCCTGCCAGGCCTCCCGCAGCTCGGTGGCGAGTGCGGCCATCACCGCCTTCGAGAGGTCGGCGCGCTCGGTGACCAGCTGGCGGAAGAGTTCACCGCGCAGGCTGAGCAGCTCGGCGTCGCGCAACACCTCGAGCGAAGCGGTGCGCGGTTGTGCGTCGAGCGCGGAGGCCAGGCCCACCAGCCGCGGCCCTTCGAGCAACGTCACCAGCCGGCCCGCTTTCCACACCGCCAGCTCACCCGACTTGAGGAAGTAGACGTCGTCACCGAGCTCCCCTTCGCGGGTGAGCACGAAACCCCGGGGGAGCGTGCGGGTGCGCGCGTGCGTCGCGAGCTCGGCGCGGGTGGCCTCGGTGAGGTGGGGGAAGAAGTCGAAGCTCATGGGAGCAGGCGCCTCAGCGCGGTGAACACGCTGCGTGGGGGAATGGGGAGTCCGGCGAAGAGTGAAGTGGTCACGTCGAGCGCTTCGGGGGCACGCAACGTCAGCGCCTCGAGCACGCGTCGTCGCCCGGGAGTGCGCAGAAATTGGAGCGCCGCGGTGCGGGCGAGCAGATCGACTCCCGTGGCGGAGCGCGCGAAGTGGAGCCGCCAGTCTTTGAAGTGCAGCACGTCGTCGCTCAGCCGCTCGACCAGATAGTCCGCGGCCAGCGCACCCGAAGCGAGGCTCTGCGCGATGCCTTCACCCAGCAACGGGTCGACGCCGGCCGCTTCACCGACCAGCAACACGCGGTGGCTGGCCATCGGGCGGTGGAGCTCGAGCCCTCGCACGGTGTAGCGCTTGAGCTTGAGGCCTTTGCTGGTGAGGCCGCGCTCCTGGAGGTGGAGCTCGAGGCGGGTGCCGAGGTCGATCGCCGCCGTGTCTTCCCAGCCCAGATCGTAGACGCCCCGGCACATGAGGCGCTGGCCGTCGACGAGGGTGGGGAAATCCCACGCGTAGCCGAGCAGGTTTTCGTCGCGCAGGTCGAAGTCGAGAATGCCGGGGAGATCGGAGGCGCTCTGCGCGGTGTCCACCTCCACCACCTGGGCGCGCAGGGTTCCGGGGACGACGCCGAGCGCCCTGCGCACCACGCTCTGCACGCCGTCGGCGCCCACCACCACGCGGGCTTCGCGCGGGCCAGCGCTGGTCTCGACCGTCACGCCGTGCGCGTGTTGCCTCAGGCCGGTGACCTTCACGCCTTCGGTGACGCGGATGCCCCGAGCCCGCGCCTGGGCGAGCAGGGCGGCGTCGAACTCGAAACGCCGCACCACCCGGCCGATGCCGCCCACGGAGCGGGAGGCCACGCCTGTGCGGAAACGCACGGCGAGTCCATCGGCGGGCATGGAGGGCACGTCGACCTGCACTCCGATGGTGGCCAGCAGCTTGTCAGCGCGCGCTCCGATGGCGCCTGCGCAGTATTTCTCGCGGGGGAACACGGCGCGATCGAGCACTTCGATGCGCTCGGCCAGCGCGGGCTCGCGCGCGACCAGAAAGAGAGCAGTGGCCAGACCCGCGGGTCCGGCACCGACGATGATCAAATCCCCCACGGGGCTCAGCCCTACCATCTCCCTCTCCCTGCGACAGCGGGGAGAGGGTCGGGGTGAGGGGCTGTCGAGGTCAGGGGTTGTGAACTGCTCCGTCCCAACCGGCATGAGTGCGCCGTCCTTCCCACCGCTGGATGACTCTGCCGCGATGGCGGTGTTCGCAGACCTGCTCTGCGGACAGGGCGACCCGCGTGGTGAGCTGGTGCAGCTTCAGTTGGCGCGTGAGCAGAAGCCGCACGATGCGCGGCTGGCTCGCGTCGAGGCGGCGCATCTGGCCCGGCACGATCGCGCGCTCCTGGGTGGACTGCGTACCGCCACCACGTTGTGTGAGCTCACCTGGCGTCGTGGCTTCATCGTCGAGGCAAAGCTGCGCAGCTTCGCGCAAGACCTGGCGGAGCCGCGCACGGGCCTTCAGCCCGAGCCGAAGCGATCTCGGCTGCCACGGCTGGTGCGCGAGTTGCTCACGCTCGAGTCGGCGCGGCAGCTGTCGATGCTGACGGTGCAGCTGCCGTATTCCAGCTTCGCGCGGGCGCAGTTGCTCTCGTGTGTGGATGAGGTGGTGAGTGCTCAGCCTGATTCGCTGCGCGTGTTCGGCGTTCATGTGCTCGAGCAGCGTTACGATGATTGGTACTCGAACGATTGGCGCGTCGCGGCGACTGTCGATGAGCAGGTGGGTGACTTGTTCGTTTCCGTGGATGCGGCGCTCGCGGGGGTGTTGTCCCGCTTCTGACTTCGGGGTGAAACGGCCCCTCACCCCAACCCTCTCCCCGAAGGGGAGGGGAGTACTTAGTTGGCGACGGTGACCTTCCGCACGCCCTTCTTCTCCAGCCACTTCGCCACGCGCTCGCGCAGGTCGCCCTGCAGCACCAGCGCGTCTTCTTCCAGCACGCCGCCACAGCCCATCGCCGACTTGAGCTCCTTGAGCCACACCTCGCGTTGCGCCGGTGGCAGCTCGAGATGTTCCACGATGGTGACCTCTTTGCCCCGCCGGCCCGCACGCTCGAGGCGCACCACGCCGCGCGCCGGGCCCTTCTGCACCTTCGCTTCTTTCACCGCCGGCGCCTTGCCTTCAGGCAGCCCGCTGCGCAGGCCACCCAGTGCACCGAACGGGTTGTTGAAGGGCTTCTTCTCGTCACTCACCACTCACTCCCGGGGCGGCGGAGGCAGCTTGAGCAACAACGGCGAATCGGGATTGCCGCCCGACATGGCCATCGCCATCAAGAAGATGGGTGAAGGCGGCGCGACCTTGCCGTTGAGCAGCACCAGCGGCGTGCCTTCGATCGCGTACTTCTTCGCGTACGCGATGTCTTCCGCCAGCCGGGCGGCCGTCTCGGGCGAGCGCATGCACGCGTTGAGCTCGTTCTCGTCGACGCCGTACCGCTTGGCGATCGACAACATCATTCCTTGATCGAGCTTGGCCTGGTTCTCGAACAGCTCACTGCGCATGGCGAAGAACTTCGGGTTCTTCTCGGTGCAGATCTGCAGCCGCGCGCCGTAGCAACGCACGCCGTTGTTCGCGGAGCCGGTGATGTCCGGGTTGCACTCCTTGTCGAGCGGGTAGTAGCGCGGCTCGAGCGAGATGTTCTGCGCGGGGGCGAGCGACTCGATCTCGTGGAACAACGCGACGAACTGCGCGCAGTGCCCGCACAGAATGTCGGTGAACTCGACCACCTTCATCGGCGCGTTCGGGTTTCCCTTGAGCGCGTGCACCGGGAACATCGAGACGTCTTGCGGCTGCGAGTTCTTCCACTGCTCGCGGGCCCAGCTGGCGGTGAGCTTCTCGCGCTCGGGCATGCTGTCGACGATCGCCCCGAAGTCCCTGGGGTCGTGCGCGTCGACCACCGGAACGGCCGGCGCGGTCGAGGTGGGCGTCTTCGAGCCCGGGTAGAGCAGGCCCAGGTACACCGGCACCGCCAGCACCATGGCCCAGCCCGCGCCCGGCACCAGATCGCTCGAAGGCGGGATGACCGGGCCACCGATGAGCTTGAGGGCTGCGATGGCGAAGCCGAAGGTCAGCGCGTAGGTGCCCAGGCACGTCAGGCACACGGCCTTCGCCTGGATCGACGCGGTGATGAAGGTGACGCAGGAGAGCAGGCCCAGCAGCGCCCACACCTTGAGCGCGCCCGAGAACGTGCTGCCGTCACCCGTCGCGCGGCTGCGCTGGATGAACATGAAGCTCAACGTGAACGCGACCGCGCCCCACACCACGCCCAGGCCCGCGACGGGAATGCCGATGAACTCGTGGATGCGGTGCGAGAACGGCGAGTCCCACACGGCGGCGCAGTTGACCGTCGCGTTGATGGAGCAGGCCGGCGTATGCCCCGCGCGCAGCTCGATCAGCTCGAGCCACTGGTAGATGGCCAACGCCACCAGACCGCCGGAGGTCGCCAGCAAGGTCCCGATCGTGAATCCGGAAAGGGGGGACGGTGTGGATGGCTTGGACACGGCTGGGGCTTATATAGCGGTGTCTCCCGGGGTGCTCATGTCTGTCGTCGAAGCGGTGGGGTCGGAATATCAGGCAGCACATGACGGTTGCGCCGTGTTCGACGGTTCTGATCGCGAGCAGCTGCGCATCACCGGCCCCGAGGCGGTCAGCTTTCTCCAGGGCATGGTCACCAACGACGTCGAGGCGCTCCCGGTGGGGGGCAGCTGCTACGCCGCGATGCTCACGGTGAAAGGGTCGATGGTGGGCGACGCGCGGATTCTGAGGCGCGAGAACGAGCTGGTCATCGATACCGGGCCGGGCCGCGGCGCCACCGTGAAGGCGTTCCTCGAGAAGTATTTGATCAGCGAAGACTGCGAGCTGCACGACGCGCCGGAGCTGGCGGTGATTGGCCTGGTCGGCCCGAAGTCGCAGGAGCTGGCGGCGAAGATCCCCGCGGATGCGCGGGTCGGCGAGCTGGTGTCGATGCTCGGTGGCGTGGACGTGGTGGTCAAGCGCGAGCAGCTGGCCGTGGTGATGGCGGCGTTGGGTGAGCTGCCCCGGTTGTCGGCTTCGACGCTCGAGGTGCTGCGGGTCGAAAAGAACGTTCCTTTGTTCGGCGTCGACATGACCGAGGTGACCATTCCCCTCGAGGCCAACCTCGACCACGCCATCAACTACAAGAAGGGTTGCTACATCGGCCAGGAGGTCATCGCGCGCGCCACCTACCGCGGCCAGATGAACAAGAAGCTGGTGCAGTTGTTGGTCGGTGAAGCGGTGCCCGAGCGGAAGACCGAGCTCAAGCAGGGCGAGCGCAAGGTGGGGTGGATCACCAGCGTGGTGAAGAGCCCGAAGCATGGGCAGCACCTGGCGCTCGGGTACGTGCACCGGGATTTTCTCACTCCGGGAACTGCGTTTGAGATGGCGGGCGGCGTCGCCTCGATCCCCTCACCCTGACCCTGTCCTGAAACTCGGTCAGGCTGCAACGCTCGAAGTTGAGAGAGGTCGCAGGTTTGCGTCGTAGCCGAGCGTGCGGAGGCGTTCGACCAAGCCTCGTACGACTCGGTCGGTGTCGCGCTTGTCGAG
>JANODF010000107.1:0-18454 GCA_031412555.1 Archangium sp.
CCGCGCAAGTGAGTCCCCTCTCCCGTCGGGAGAGGGCCTACTCTTCGCTCGTCTGCACCAGGCCGTACTTGTGGAGCAGCGAGTAGAGATGTTTGCGATCGAGGCCCGCATCACGCGCCGCCTTGGCGATGTTGCCCCGCGTCTTCGACAGGATCCGCGTGAGGTACTCGCGCTCGAAGGCCCGAATCAGATCGTCCTTCACGTCCTTGAACGGGCCCGCGTAGTTCACCGGCAGCGTCTCGCCGTCTTGCTTGTCTGGCCCGGAGTACTCGCGCAGGAAGTTCTCACTGGCGAGCTCGGGAATGTCCGCCACGTGCTTGAGGCGCTCGACGGCGTTGCGCAGCTCGCGCACGTTGCCGGGCCAGGTGTGGTTGGTGAACATGTCGCGCTGCTTGTCGGCCAGGCGATTCCACAGATTCGCGCCCGCCAGTGCGTCGACGAGCAGCGACAGGTCTTCCTTGCGGTCGCGCAGCGTGGGCAACGTGAGCGTGAAGACGGAGAGGCGGAAGTAGAGGTCTTCGCGGAAGCGGCCTGCCTGGGTCTCGGCCCAGAGGTCTTTCTTGGAAGCGGCGATCACGCGCGTGTCGAACTTGTGCGCCGAGCCCGACTGACCGAGGCGGCGGAACTCCCGATCTTCCAGCGCGCGCAGCAGCTTGGGCTGCAGGTCGAGCGGCAGGTCATCGATCTCATCGATGAACAGGGTGCCTTCGTCGGCGCGCTCGAGACAGCCCACGCGCTGCGCCACGGCGCCGGTGAACGCGCCCTTCTCGTGGCCGAACAGCTCACTCTCGATCAGGTTCTCGGAGACCGACGCGCAGTCGAAGATGACGAACGGCCCGGTCGCGCGAGGCGAGAGCTTGTGAATGGTGCGCGCCGCGGCGCCCTTGCCGCAGCCCGTCTCGCCGATCAGCAGCAAGGTCGAGTCGGTGGGAGCGATGCGCTGAATGAGCGCGAAGATCTGCCGCATCGGCAGGGACGCGCCGACGAGATCACCCAGGCGATTGTCGGCGACCGGCGAGACCTCGAGCGACTTGAGCAGCGGCTGGAAACGCAGCTGCACGTCTCCGACTTCCAGCAGCGCACCGGCGCGCAGGAAGCCCTCTTTGATCTGCGCTCCGTCGATGAAGGTGCCGTTGGTGCTGCCGAGGTCTTGCACCAGGAAGTGATCGCCCTGGCGGCGCACGTTCAGGTGATTTCGGCTGACGGTGGGGTGATCGAGCACCACGTCGTTGTCAGGCGCTTTGCCGATCTTCAGCGACTGCCCGATCGGAAACGACTGGCCACTCTGGGGGCCATTGACCAGCACGAGGCTGAACTCTTGCGAGGCGAAACGATCGCTCACCGTGGCGGCGCGCACGCCGAGCACCGTGCGCTGAGGAATGCTGGATCCGGTGGACATGAACGTTCGCAGTGTAGGCGAAAATGCCCACGTGGCTATCAACTCGTAGGGGCGTAGATCCGACCCGTGACGCCTGTGCTCTCCCTGGATGGTCCCAGCCGATTTTACGGAAGGCTCCTGGTGGCTTCCGGGCCCGTGCTCGTGCTGGGGGCAGGTGACGGGCTGGTGGCCGCCGCGCTGGCGTCGCGCGGGCACGAGGTGGTGGCGGTGGAAGGCTCCGCCTCGTTGCGTGCGCTCGTGTTGGACAGAAGGGGCACGCTGCCTCACCCCGAGTCGCTGGTGGTCGTCTCCGATGATCCGCGCACACTGGATCTGCAGCGCACGTTCAGTCTGGTGATTGCACCGCATCAGGCCCTGGGGCTCGCGCGCAGCCCTGACGAGCTGCATGCGTTCTTGAGCGTGATGGCCCGGCATCTGGAAGAAGAAGGAACGTTCGCGTTCGACACGCTCAACGAGCCGCGGTCGGGCGAAGTGCATCGGCCCCGTGGGGTGCCGCATCTGCGTGAGCGCACCGACGCGATTCACCCGCTGGCGCCGCTCCGGTTGTCTGCTGTCACGCTCGATGAGGCACTCGAATCGGTGGGCCTGGTCGCGCGCGAGCGGTTCTCCGATTTCAACGAGACGCCGTTCTCCGCCGACGCCGAGCTTCAGGTGGTGGTGGGTGGGCCGGCCTGACTCAGGCGGCCCAGGGCAGCTGCTCGGGCACGGAGTCCTCGAGCAGGTCGTCTACGAAGTCGATGAGCCCCGTCAGCCAGAGTCGCTGGCACAGCCGCATGCGTTCGGTGCGTTCGGTCAACATGCGCTCGAACTCCGCGGGAGGGGTGAGCAGGCCGAGTTCGTCACGCAGCAGCTCGGACTCGTAGGCGAGGCTCGCTTTGCCCTGATCAGCCGAACGGCGAAGGCGCAGCGCCTGTTCGTTGGCCCAGGCACCGAACTGATCGAACTGATCCGGGGAAGGGCCCAACAGGTCGGTGATGCTCGCGAAGATGGGCTGCAGGTGCTGCTGCGTGAGATCCATGCCGCCGCCTTGTGCAGCCCGCACGCCAGCGCGAACCGGTTGGATCTGCGGAGCGGGGTCGGGGTGTAGGACAACCGGTGAGTCCGGCTCGACTCGCGCGGTGCGGCGGAATAGGCAGTCGCGCACGTGAAGTCGATTCTCCTCATCCGGTACAGCGCCCTGGGCGACGTCGTGTTGGCGAGCGGTCTGGTGGCGCCCCTTCGCGCGAAGTACCCCGGCGTGCGGATCGAGTGGGCCACGGAGAAAGCGTTCGCCGGTCTGCTCGAAGGCGTGGTCGATCGCGTGATTCCGTTCTCGCGGAAGGACCCGGCGAGCCGCGCGGCGGTGCTGCTGGACGTGAAGGGCCGGTTCGACCTGGCGATCGATCTGCAGAACAAGTTCTGGTCGATGAGGGTCAGCCGGGCGGCGGCTCCGAAGCGGCTGCGGTTCGTTCGGCGCACGGCGCTGCAGGCGTTGGGTTCGTTGGTCGGGCGCGACGTGATTCTCGATCAGGCGCCGGCCACCGAGTTGTACGCGAAGGCGGCGGGGCTCGAGGCGAGTGGTCCACTTCAGGTGAGCGTGAGTGAAGCCGCTCATTCGCGCGCGGCGGAGCTGGTGCCTGAGGGCAGTTGGGTGGCCGTGGCGCCGGGCGCTGCGTGGGAGACCAAACGGTGGCCTGCGGCTCGGCTGGCGGAGGTGGCTGCGGCGCTGCGGGCCGATGGGCATCGCATCGCGCTGGTAGGTGGGCCGATGGATGGTGAGCTGCTCGACGTGATTCGTGCGGGGTGTCAGCCGGAGGTCGATCTCAGCGCCGAGTCGTTGCCCGTACTCGCAGCCGCGCTCGCGCGCGTGAAGTTGTTGATTGGGAATGACTCCGGGCTCGTGCACGTGGCGGGTGCGATGGGGCGGCCGGCGTTGGCGCTGTTTGGTCCCACGTCGGTGAAGCGATGGGGTCCGCGCGCGCCGGGTGTTGCGTTGTCACTGGGCTTGAGTTGTTCGCCTTGTACGAACCACGGCGGCTGGAACTGTCCGCTCGGGCATCACAACTGTTTGCAGAAGTTGGAAGTGGTGACGGTGCTGATGCGTGCGCGCGAGATGCTTCGACAACCCTCTCCCTGACCTTCTCCCCCTCGGGGAGAGGGAATCGGTGGAATCGGTTCTTCAGCTTCGGCTGTCGAGCATGATCGTCACCGGCCCGTCGTTCACCAGCGCGACCTTCATGTCGGCTGCGAACACGCCTTCCTGCACATCGATGCCCAGCGCCCGGCAGCGATCACAGAACAGCGCGTACAGCCGCTTCGCCTCTTCCGGTTCCATCGCGTCGATGAAGCTCGGCCTGCGCCCCTTCTTCGTATCGGCGAACAAGGTGAACTGACTGACCGCCAGCATCGCCTTCGAAGTGTCCATGAGCGACAGGTTCATCTTGCCCGCCGTGTCCTCGAAGATCCGGAGCGCCGGAATCTTGTCGACCATGAACTCGAGATCCTTCTCCGTGTCGCCCTTGCCGACGCCGAAGAGCACCATCAACCCAGGCCCGATCTGCCCGGTGATCTTCCCTTCGACGGTGACCGACGCCTCTTTGACCCGCTGCAGAACCGCGCGCATTCGGCTGATTTACCCGTACTTCGCCACGTAGCGCTTCACGGAGATCTTCTTCGCGGTGTTGTCCGACGACATGTACCGGAGCTTCCCGAAGGTCTTCCGCTCCGGCCCCCACGCGCGGTCGTAGCGGCCGAGCACCCAGAAGTACCCGCTCCACGAGATCGGGTCGCGGCCGTCGATGGAATATTTCCCCATCAAGTACTCCATCGCGTGCAGCGCTTCCGGAGCGCCCTTCGACCACTCGTAGATTTTCTTGCCCCACAACATGCGCAGGTAGTTGTGGAACCACCCATCACGCCGCAGCTGACCCATCGCCGCGTTCCACAGCTCATCATGCGTCTGCGAGCGCTCGAGCTGCTGCAACGTGTAGAGGTTCGGCCGCGGATCCTTCGCGTGCTCCTTGATGGTCTCCTTCGCCCAGCCGGGAAGCGAATCGAGCGAGCGGTACTCCTCCGGCCGATGGCTCGACATGTTGAACCCGAGCTCACGCCAGGTGACGAACTGATCCACGAACGACTCGGCCGCGGGCGACAACTTCCACCAGCCCTCGCGCGCGCCGCCGATGGATTTACCCAGCGTCTCGGGCGACCACTTCTCCTGCTTCACGATGCGCGTGAAAAGCTGATGCGCGGAGACGTGACCGAAGTGCAGGTACGACGAGAGCATGCTGGTGCCATCGATCTCCGGCTCGTTGCGCGAGGTGCCGTACTCGGCAAGCCGTTCATCCACGAACAGCTTCAGGCGTGTTTCACCCACCGCGCTGCCGCCCTTCATCGAGACAGCCGGCACGGAGTGATCGATGGGCAACGACGCCACCGTGACCTCGACGCCGGGCTTCCAGCGCGAGACGGCTTTCGGCAACGAAGCGAGCTTCGGCAGCTTCACGCCGGCGAGCGGATCCTCCTTCGGCAGCTCGAGCAGGTGCGGCGGCAGCACCTTCTGCAGATGCGTGCGGAACGAGTGCGCGGTGGTGAACACGCGCGTGGTGTGGTGCATCGGGTAGAGCCCGTTCGAGTCGACCACCTCGAAACGCACGTCGAGCTGCTTCGCCGCGGCGGCCTGCATCTGCGGCACGAAGAAACACGGCCAGTCATCACCGACCAGCAGACACGCCCGTGAAGCGAGCGCGGCGAGCAGCCCTTTTCCTTCGCCCGCTTCCTTCTCGACGTAAGGGAAGTAGAGCGCCGGAGAATCGGCGAACCGGCGCGCGTTCTCCTCCATGCCTTGCAGCACGAAGGTGTGCAGCCGGTCGTTGGCGTACTCGTAGCCGACCCGCAGCGCCTCGAAGACCACGAGCGGCTTCTTCAGCCGAACCGCTTCCTCCACCGCGCGCTGCAGACTGAAGTTGGAGCGCGCCCGGCGAAACGACGTCATCCAATAGAGGACGTAGTCACGCGACTCGTGAATGGGCGCACCGTTGAGGCCTCGGATTCGAAGTTCGGGAGTCACTTCTTCTTTTTCTTCTTCGCGACCTTCGTCGGCGCCTTCTTTTTCTTCACCTTCGCTTTCGGAGGCGCAGGCAGGACCACGTTCCACACCTGTTCCTCGGGGTGGATGGGCGAAGGCACGTACCGCACCTTGAGCTTCTCCTTCGGGGTGCGGCCCACGCTGTCGCCTTCGGGCAGCTTCTTCCCGCGGCGCACCACGTACGCGAGCAGATCATAGAAGAGCTCGAACGTCGTGCCATCGAGCCCCGGCGTGGAGAGCAGCAAGTCAGGCAACCCCAGCTGCTTCATGCCGATGCTCAGCAGCTCCGGCCCGCCGGCTGACTTCGCCACCGAGACGCCGACCCAGATGGGCAAGGGCAGCTCGCTCTGGGCGATGTTCACCACGAACTCCGGGTGGTGCGTCGCGCCACCTTCGCCCCAATAGACGCCGACCGCGTTGGTGGATCGCACGATGGCGGCGACCACGCGGGTGAAGGCGGTCAGCTCTTCCACATCGGTCCCGGTGGCGCCCTGCTGGGCCACCACCAGGTGCGCGCGGTGTTCGGGCAGGGTCCAGCTCCCGTCGAGGCCGCTGAGGCTGTGATCGGTGGCGCCATCGGCCTCACCTTCCGGCACGGCGACCGGCATCAACGCGGCCAGCACGTTGAGCTTGCCCACGCTGAACGCCTTGGTGCCTTCGCGGGTGGAGGACAACCAACTCACCTTGCCCAGGTCGGGGAACTCTTTGAGGGCCTTCTCGAACGGGGCCGCGGAGAGGGGCTTGCTGTCGGGCAACAACACGAAACACACGCGCATAAGCCGCCTCGTCCCACTTCCTCAGGGGCCCGGCAATGAATTCAGCGCTTTGAAGCCTTCATGCTTCTTCACCCGGATCACTGCGGTGGCTTCACAGAGCCTTCCTACCTTCTGTTCACGCAACGGGGAGCAGCAACCCCGAAGGCGAGTGGGAGCCATGTCGGCTCTCGTTCAGTCATCGAAAGGGAAACACCATGTTCGGATTCATCGTGGGCACGCTCAGCCTCATTGGTCTCATCAAGGTCGCCCGTTGGGGCCGGTACGGTCACGGCCGGGGCGGTGGGCCGCGCCGTTGGATGATGCGCCGACTCTTCCAGCACCTCGACACCACGCCGGGCCAGGAGAAGGTGATCGCCTCGGCCACGGAGAACGCAGAACGCGTGATGTGGCAGGCACGGGAGCAGCTCTTCCGCGCGCGCAGCTCGTACGCGAAGGCGGTGCGCTCGGAGACGTTCGACTCCGCGGCCGTCAATGAAGCCTTCGACGCGCAGCAGGCGTCGGTGGATGAAGTGAAGAAGGCCGTGCGTGAAGGCATGCAGGCGGTGCACGAAGCGCTCAGCCCCGAGCAGCGCAACCGGCTCGGCGACCTGATCGAGTTCGGGCCTTCGCGCATGCACGGTGGCGGCTGCCACAGCGGTCGTTTCGGCGGCCATGGTCACCACGGATTCCGCCCCGCTGGCGGTGAGCCTTCGTCGGTCAACCTCTAACCAATTCGTTCAAAGGAAAAGGAACAACACATGCGCCGCGTTCTCATCGTCTTGTTGGGTTTCGGAGTTTTCGCAGGGTACGGCTCGGCCATCGCCAGCGCTCGCTGGCACGGACGCCACGGAGGTGGTGGTTGTGAGAGCCGGGAAGGCCGTTGGGGCCACCGCGGGTTCGAGCGGGAAGAAGTGCGCACACCGGCTGCAGCGCCTGTCGCGCCGCAGACCATCGTGATGCCGCAGGCCGCTGCTGCGCCTGCCCAGCAGATCTTCCTGATCATGCCGGGTGCCCAGGGTGCGACGGCTGCGCCCCAGGTGATCACCGTGCCCGTGCAGGCCGCGCCTGCGCAGGGCCCTGCTCCCGCCAGTCCGTAAAGAGCTTCTCGCCGACAGGAGAATATGGTCCATGACCACAATGGCTTCCCGGGTTCTCCTGATCGATGACGACGTGCGGCTGCCGGATCTGCTCCGTTCGTATCTGGAGCAGAACGGCGTCGCGCTCAGTCACGCACCGGACGGTGCCCGGGGGCTGATCATGCTGGAGCAGGGCGCCTTCGACGCGGTGCTCCTCGACGTGATGATGCCGGGCATGGATGGGCTCGAGGTCTGCCGGAAGATACGATCGAAGAGCAACGTGCCGGTGATCATGTTGACGGCGCGCGGAGATGAGACGGATCGCGTGGTGGGTCTCGAGCTGGGCGCCGACGACTACGTAGGCAAGCCGTTCAGCCCGCGGGAGTTGTTGGCGCGGCTTCGTGCGGTACTCCGGCGCGCGCGGCCGGAAGTGATGAGCGAGCAGTTGACCACCGGCGACATCACGGTCGACGTGCCCTCGCGCATCGCGACGTTGAAGGGCGCGCCGGTGGATCTCACCGGCATCGAGTTCGACATCCTGGTGGCGTTGGTGCGCCGGGCCGGGCGGGTGGTGCCGCGTGATGCGCTGCTCTCCGAAGCGGGGCGCAGTGACGTCATCGTGGGTGAACGCACCGTCGACGTGCACATCAGCCACTTGCGGCAAAAGTTGAACGACGACCCACCGCGGTTGATCAAGACGGTGCGTGGGGTCGGCTACGTGCTGACGAAGGACTAGACGATGTTCCGCCATCATCACCACCACCGTCATCGCCGCCCGATGGGGCCGATCGGTGGGTTCGTGCGCGCGAAGTTGCGCCGGCGGATCTTCGTGTGGTTTCTGGGTGGCATCGTCACCACGGGCCTGGTGGTGTTCGCGGTGATGAGCCTGGTGGCCCGCGTGCAGGAGCCCGAGTGGGCGCGCAGCTGGGAGCGGGGCCGCGGTTGGGTGGGTAAACAGTTCGCCGCGCAGTGGAACGATCCCATCGCGCGTGAACGCTTCGCGCAGGAGACGGCGGCGGATCTCGAAGCGAACATCGATCTCTACGACGCGGCCGGGTTGCCGTTGCTCTCGACGGGGCCGACCTGTGAACACGCGGTGATGGAGGTGCCGGTGCGGCAGGGTGGCGTGCCGCTCGGCACCGTGCGGCTGTGCATGGCGAGGCCGCACTCAGCGCCGTGGCGAACCCTGTTGTTGCTCGGGCTGGGCCTGGGCGCGGTATGGAAGATCTCAGGGCGCGTGGCGAGGCGGCTCGCGCGGCCGCTCGATGACCTGACGGAGATCGTCAAGCGCATCGGGACCGGCGATCTCAAGGCGCGCGCTGATCTGGGCTGCTTCGAGCCCGACGAGATCGGCGTGGTGGCCGACGCGGTGAATGAGATGGCGGCGCGCATCGAGAAGCAGGTCGCGGATCAACGTGAGCTGCTGGCGACCGTTTCCCACGAGCTGCGCACGCCGCTGGCCCGCATGCGCATCATCTCGGAGATCGCGCGCGACACCGGGTCGACCCCGAATACCTTCGACGAGCTCGATCGGGAAGTGGTGGAGATGGACGCGCTGGTCGGTGAGCTGCTCGCGAGCTCGCGGTTGGAGTTCGGGCAGGTCTCCAAGCGAGACCTCTCGGTGCGTGACATCGGTGCGCGGGGTATCGAACGCGCGGGGCTGCCGGCCACGGGGCTGGCGGTGATCGGAGACGGCGACACGGTCTCCGCCGATCCCACGCTGCTTCAGCGCGCGTTGGCCAACCTGTTCGACAACGCGAAGAAGCACGGCAACGGAGCGGATGCGCTCGAGGTGACGGTGTTCGCCGGTGAGGTGAAGTTCGACGTGCTCGACCGCGGGCCGGGCATCACCGGTGACGGGCAGGCGTTGTTCAAGAAGTTCAACCGTGGGCAGGACGGCGAAGGCGCCAATGGTCTGGGCCTGGGGCTCGCGCTGGTGAAACGAATCGCCGATGCACACGGCGGCGCGGTGTGGGCCGTCAGTCGCGAAGGCGGCGGCGCCAAAGTGGGCTTCTCAATCAAACGCGCCTGACTCCCTCTCCCCGAGGGGGAGAGGGTCGGGGTGAGGGGCCGGAGGAGCACCGGAGCCGACTGTTCTCAGCTCTTCTTCCTGGCCTTCTTCTTCGGCTTCTCAACGACCGTCGCCTCACCACCATCGAGCTCGATGCCGAAGATGTCTGAAAGCTCCTCGCTCTTCAGCTCACCCTTCGACTTCTTCTTCTTCTTGCTGCCCATCGCGCCCGCCGTGGCTGCGCTCACGAGATCGAGCTTGTCGACCCCGCGCAACACGAACAACAAATCCGGAGCCTGATCGAACCGCGCACCGATTCCATAGAGCACCGCCGCGAGGTGTTTGCACAACCCCGCCGAGTCGGGACACGAGCACGACAACGACAGCTGACCCGACGACGGAAACAGCCCCTGCTTCGGGTCACACAACCGCTCCATCACTGCGTCAGACAGCTCACCACTGAGCAGTTCGACGACCGAGTCGATCTTCCCCGCACACTGCGTGACGAGCGCCTTCCATCGCGGCAGGGCGAGCGGCTCGATGTCGATCTCCACATCGTAGACCTCCGACCCGCTCACCAGCGCGCGCACCGAGCCGGGCCCCAGCTGAAGATCGATCACCGACCCATTACGCGCATAGCTGCGGCCACGCGGCAGCCGGCTCTCGTAGTCGCTGTAGTTCTCGATGTGCTCGCACCACGCCTTTCCCCAGAAGGTGCTGGCGATCTTCGCGCCCTCGATCACCACCGGGCTCAGCTTGCGGCCCTTCTTGCTCAGTCGGGCTGCTTCCGCCCGCGCCTGTGCCTGGCGCTCCCCCACGGTGAGCTTCCGGGGAAATCGGTCGTCGTCATAGGAGCGGTACCAGGCCATTTTCGTCACGCCTCCGCGCGTGCAGTGTGCAGGTCGAGCGATACCATCTTCAGCAACGCCCCGTCGTCGAGCTCGGTCAGCTTGAGCTCTTCGCCGCCCTCGAGCAGCTCAGTGGACAGCTTGCGCTTCGACTCGATCAGCTCGTCGACCCGCTCTTCGATGGTGCCGCGGCAGACGAACTTGTGCACCAGCACGTTGCGCTTCTGCCCGATGCGGTAGGCGCGATCGGTGGCCTGGTTCTCGACCGACGGGTTCCACCACCGATCGAAGTGGATCACGTGTGAGGCGGCGGTGAGGTTGAGCCCGGTGCCGCCCGCCTTGAGCGAGAGCACGAAGAACGGCACTGCCTCTTCTTCCTGGAACCGCTTCACCAGGCCCTGCCGGCTCTTCACCGTCGTGTCGCCGGACAACACCAGGCCCGGCTTGCCGAACACGCCCTCGAGCCATTTTGCCAGCGGCAAGGTCATCTCCCTGAACTGGGTGAACACGAGCACCTTCTCCTGGCGCGAAGCGATCACCTCGCACAGCTGCTGGAGCCGCTCGTATTTTCCGCTCTCTTCGGTCACGTACCCGGAGTCGCCCAGCCACTGCGAAGGGTGATTGCACAGCTGCTTGAAGCGCATCAGGTACGAGAGCACCAGGCCGCGCCGCTTGATGCCGTCGACCTGCTTGAGCTCCTTCGCGAGCTTCTCGACCGACTCCTGGTACAGCGCCGCCTGGCGTTTGCTCAAGGTGCACCACGCCTTCATCTCGGTCTTCTCGGGGAGATCCGAGATGACGGAGCGATCGGTCTTGAGCCTGCGCAGAATGTACGGCCGGGTCAGCTCGCGCAGCGGCCCGAACGAGGTGCTCTTCTTCACGAACGCGGTGAACTGCTTCGAGGAGCCGAGCAAGCCCGGGTTCAAGAAGTCGAAGAGCGACCAGAGATCGCCCAGCCGGTTCTCCACGGGCGTTCCGGTGAGCGCGATGCGCACCACGCCTTCGAGTTGTTTCACGGCGCGCGTCTGTTGCGAGCCGGGGTTCTTGATCGCCTGTGCCTCGTCGAGCACCACCAGCCCCCAGCGGCGCGCCTTGAACCAGGGCACCCGGTGCACCGTGCCGTAGCTGGTGATCACCACGTCGGCGCCTGCCACCTCGCCCGGTTCGTCGGCCGAGAGGCGCAGCTCAGAGGGGTGCGCCACCACCACGATCAACGAGGGCGCGAACTTGCTCGCTTCGGCTTTCCAGTTGGCGATGAGCGAAGCCGGAACGACCAGCAGGTGGGGGCCCTTCACGGCTGCCTTCTTCTTCATCAGAAGCAGCAGCGCGATCACCTGCACCGTCTTTCCGAGCCCCATGTCGTCAGCGAGGCACGCGCCGAGCTTCAACTGCGAGAGCAACCACAACCACTGCACGCCAGCGCGTTGATAGGGCCGCAGCTCAGCGCGCAGGGCCTCGCCTGGATCTGCGTTGCCCGGAGCGCGCAGGGCCTGGAGCGTCTGCGTCAGCCAGGGCCCTGCTTGAACGCTCGACCACTCGCGCACCGCACCCAGCTCGTCGGTGCCTTCGATCGCGGCGCCCGACAGCAAGCGCATGCCCTCGAGAAACGAGATGCCGTCGCCGGCCTGCTCCCGCACCGTCTTCCAATGCGCCAGCACCTGGTCGAGCTTCTGGCGATCGACCTCCACCCACTTTCCCTTGAGCAGCACCAACCCTTCGGAGCCCGCGCGCAGCTGCTCGAGCTCTGCCGCGGTGAGTTCTTCGCCGCCGAGCGAGACCTGCACCGAGAAGTCGAGCATCGCCGAGAGTCCGACCGCGGTCGGTTGTTTGCCGCCCACCGAAACCGAGACCACCGGGCGTGGAGGCTGCCGCGCTTTCCACCAGTCGGGCACGCGCACCACCACGCCGCTGTCTTCGAGCGCGGGCAGCTCCTGCAGGAAACGATGGGCTTCGCGCGCAGTCCACGCGAGCGGGCGGAAGATCTTCCCTGAGTCGACGAGCTCCTTGAGAAAGGTGGCGCGTTCCGAAGCGCGCTTGATCGGCAGCAACAACACCAGCAGCCGATCCTTGTCGCGTGCCGAAGACGAGTCGCGCACCGCGTCGCCCAGCGGGCGGTGTTGGGCCTTTCCCTGCGCGGAGAGACCGGTGGTGTAGCTGGCCATGAAGGCGAAGGGCCGTTCGGGATCGCGCTTGTTCTCCGCGAGGTGCAGGTGAACCTTGCCGACCACGTGCCAGGCAGCGCTCTTCGAGGCGAACAGGTCTTGCACGCTCTTCTTCGTCGAGCGGAGTTCTTCGCGCAGTGCCTCGAGCACCTGCTGCTGAAGTGCGCCCAGCACCGCGGCGTTCAGATACTCGCCGCCCGTCATCGGAGGCGCAGCAGCGGCCACGGCCTCGAGCTGTTCGTTGGTCTGGGCGAACTCCACCTTCTCGCGCAGCTCTTCGATGCCAGGTGTGGTGCAGACCGCGCTGACCACGGCCTTCGAGAGATCTCGCCAGAAGGCGAAGTCGGGCGGCAGCGCCGTCTCGGTCTCGGACCAGCCCAGGTGGAGCAGGCCGCTGCCGCTCTCCCACGCCTTTGCAACCCGGGCCGCGACGTCGGAGTCAAGCACCGGAACGTCGGGAGCAGCTTCGGTGAGCACGACATGGCCAGCAGGGGTGAGCGCGATACCGAGCGACTTCATGGCAGTCGCCTCATACTCCCTCTCCCCTGCGGGGAGAGGGTCGGGGTGAGGGGCTACTTCGAGCTACACTTATCCAGTGACCTTCCCGCCTGACTCGCCGTTGACGGCGTTCTCCGCCTCAGACCTCGACGCCATCTTCAACGCCTGCACCCCCCGCAGCGCAGCCGCCAACGAGGTCATCTTCTCCGCCGGTGACTCCGGCGATTCGATGTTCTTCGTGCTGGAAGGCGAAGCCGTGGCCAAGCTCCACGATGGCCGTTCGGTGAAGACCTACGGCCGAGGCACCTATTTCGGCGAGCTCTCCTTCATCAACCCGGGCCACAAACGGTCCGCCACGCTGGTGACCAACTCACCGATGAAGTTGCTGGTGCTGCACCAGTCGATCATCCCGTCGCTCATCACCACGCACCCGGTCGCCATCTGCACGCTGCTGCAGCACACCTGCGCGTTCCTGGTCGACGCCGAGCGCATGTTGGTGGCCGATCTCCGCCGCCAGAACACCGAGCTGCAGGACACGATCAAGCGCCTCGACATCACCCGCACTCGGCTCACCGAAGAAGAAGACCGCGCCCGCACCGACGCGCTCTCGGGCCTGTCCAATCGGCGCGCGTTCGACGCCGAATTGCCCCGCTTCATCGACCGGGCTCATGCCATCAACGCGGGGCTCGCGCTCATCGCGATCGACCTCGATCACTTCAAGCCGGTGAACGACACGCTCGGTCATCCCGCGGGAGACTTCGTGTTGCGTGAGGTGGGGAAGATCCTCCGTCAGGGCGTGCGCAAAACCGACCTCCCGTGCCGCATCGGTGGCGATGAGTTTCTGATCATCCTCTCCGACACCACCGAGGCCGGAGCGCGGGCGAGAGCCGAGACGCTGCGTGAGGCGATCGGCACATTCCCTCACCCCGGTAACGATCGAGGCATTCGCGTCACCACCACGATGGGCGGGGCGCTGCTCCGGCCCGGTGAGTCACTCGCCGACTTCGTGCGTCGGGCTGACGAGGCGCTCTATGCCGCGAAACGTGCAGGCCGGAACCGCGTCGGCTGGGCCTGACCACCCTCGACGGGCTCGATGCGAACGGGCTTACGAGCAGTTGTTGTTCGCGCACGGACCGCCGAAGCAGACGCGCCCACACATGCCGCAGTTCATCGGGTCGTTCACCAGCTGCGCTTCACACCCGTCGGCGAGGGCTCCGTTGCAGTCGGCGAAGCCTGGATTGCAGGCGGTGCGCGAGCAGATCTGATCGTCGCAAACGCGTGTTGCCTGCGGCACCGCGGGGCACACCACACCGCAGCCTCCGCAGTTGTCGGGGTCGAAGCGCGGGTCGACGCAGATCGCCCCCAACGCACAGAGGGCCAGCGGCGGGGCGCATGCAGACGGAACACAGAGGCCCGATGCGCAGACCTGGCCACCTTCGCAAGGCTGGCCGCAGCCGCCGCAGTGACCGGGATCCGTCGCGGTGCGCACGCACTGGCCACCGCAGGCCGTCTGTCCGGGAGAGCAGTTCAACCGGCACTGGTTCGCGACGCAGGCCTCACCGGGGTTGCACACGTTGCCGCACGCGCCGCAGTTCAAGACGTCGTCATCGCCGACACAGGCCGGACCGCAGGCGCGCGTACCGCTGGGGCAGCTGAGCCCCTGACAGCTGCTTTGATTGCACAGCCCACCGAGCGGGCAGACGAGCCCGCACCCGCCGCAGTTTTCCGGGTCCCCCCGTGGGTCGACGCAGGTGTTTCCACACGAGAGCAGAGGCGCCGCGCAGCGCTCCACACACTTCGCGTCGAGGCAGGCCCCATCGGCGCAGTCTGAATTGCGGCCACATCCAGCTCCGAGCGGGCAAGGAGCGCAGTCACCGCCGCAGTCGAGATCCGTCTCGCGGCCATTGCGCTGGAGATCGCCGCAGCTGGGCGCAGCGCATCGTTGGCCGATGCAGACCGCGCTTTCGCAGTCAGTGCCGCTGACGCACACCCGATTCTCGCCGCAAGGCGCGCAGGTTGCCCCGCAGTCGACGTCGGACTCTTCGCCGTTGGGCACCCCATCTCGACACGAAGGGCTCACGCATTGCCGTCGTGCGCACACGGCGCTCCTGCAGTCGGAGTGCGTGAGGCAGGCGAGGGTCAGCTCGCAGGGTGAACACGCGGGGCCGCCACAATCGACGTCGCTCTCTTCGCCGTTGCGCGTGCCGTCGGTGCAGGTGCCATTGCTGGTCGGTGCGCAGCCCAGGAACCCGAGCGCGAGGAGGGTCAGCAGCCGTTGCACAGGAGCACCCCGTTGCAGTTGGTGATGTTGGGACAACCGAGCGGCAAGCTGGTCGGCCGCGGAGTCTGGGTCGAGTCGTCGCACAGGCACGAGAGCAGTCCGTCGCACGCTTCGCAGCCGCTGCAGGTCGTCTGGTACGAGCCCGCGGGGATCGCGCCGCAGCACCGGCCGAAGGTGCACGTATCCGTACTGAAACAGGCGCGGCCGCAGCGCCCGCAGTTGAGATCGTCGGAGCCGAGGTTCGCTTCGCAGCCGTCGATCGCCAGGGCGTTGCAGTCTTCGAAGCCCGTCATGCAGGCGCCGAGGGCGCAGGCGTTGTTGCTGCACGCGCGCGAGCCATTGAGGCGAGGCGGGCACGAGGTGACGCAGTCTCCGCAGTGATCGGGATCATTGCGAGGGTCGACGCAGCTGGGGCCCGGCCCGCTGCACATCAACAGCGGCGCGTTGCACCCGGCGGTGCACTGGCCCACCACGCAGGTGGATCCCGCGGCGCACGGTTGGTTGCAGCCACCACAGTGCAGGCCATCGAAGTCGAGAGACACGCAGTCAGTGCCGCACACCACCTGGCCGGGAGGGCACGCTGGTCCGCACAGGCCGCCCACGCAGATCTCTCCCACCGCGCACGGCCGGCCGCAGCCGCCGCAGTGTTGTGCGTTCGAACCCGGGTCGACGCAGGCCCCCCCACACGATCGCGTGCCGCCGGCACAGGGCGCGCCGCACTGGCCCCCGAGGCACACCTCGTTGCTCGCGCACGGCATGCCGCAGCCTCCGCAGTGAGCGCGATCGAAGCGCGGGTCGACGCAGCTCCCGCCGCAGGCCAGCAGCGGTTGTGGGCATGAGCTTCCACACCGTCCGTCGGCGCAGGCGGCATTCGCGCAGTCCACGTCGCGAACGCACGAGAGCCCGGGACCGCAGGGCGCGCAGTTGCCGCCGCAGTCGAGGTCGGTCTCGAGGCCATCGCGGACACTGTTCGTGCACGAAGGCAGCGTTTCCTGACACGGAGCACAGTCACCACCGCAGTCGACGCCCTCTTCCTTGCCGTTGCGTGCACCATCGATGCAGCTGCCTTCGACGCAGCGATTCACGGCGCACACCTGACTCTCGCAGTCTTGATCGACCAGGCAGAGCAGACCTGCCGCACATCCGCCGCACGTGCCGCCGCAATCGAGGTCGGTCTCCCGCCCGTCGATCTTGCCGTTGGTGCAGTCGGCGGGTTTCACCAAGCACCCGCTGAGAGCCGTGAGGAGGAGGGTGAAGGAGAGCGCGCGTGAGATCATGTCGACACCAGGGCTGACTCCGGCATGGCTGGCTGCGCAGCACTTTCGCGCGCAGCTTCGAGGAACGCCTTGAGCTCGGGAGGCACCGAGGTGAGGCGGAGATACACGACGTTCGGCCGTACGTTCGCCTTGAGCACCTTGCCGTAGAGATCGCCCGGCCGGAGCGTCTCCCCGTCGACTACGCGCAGCTGGAGATCGCTCAAGGTGGCGAGCTCTTCGTCGACCCGCAGCTCCAGGCCCAACGCCGAGAGGGCCTCGACGCGGGCGACCTGCGAGAGCTCGGCGACCTGCTTGTTCTTCACCAACCCGAAACGCAGCTCGATCGGCGCGCGCGGCGGCAGCAGCTCTTCGGCAGCGGACTGGAGCGAGACGTTGAACGGCGCGGTGACCCCCAGCGCCTCGTGAATGGTGAGCGTGCCCTTCACGCCCTTGGGCGAGACCACCTGCGAGGCGCCCAGCACCAGCAGCTCGCCGCAGCGGGAGCGCGTCGCTTCCGAGATGAGCACCTGGCCACCGACGGTGAACGACTCCACGCGCGAGGTGAGGTTGATGGTCGCGCCGACGATGCCGTACTTCGCGCGCAGCTCCGAGCCGATGTTGCCTAAGACCACTTCGCCGCTGTGCACGCCGATGCCCATGTCGACGGTGGGCAACTTCTGTTCGACGTTCCATGCGTTGATCGCGGGCATCGCGTTGAGCATCTCGATCGCGCAGGCCACCGCGCGCGCTTCGGTTTGCTCGAGCGGGAGCGGCGCGCCGAACACCACCAGGATCGCATCTCCGATGAACTCGTCGATGGTGCCGCCGTAGCGCGCGATGATGCGCGTCATCGCCTCGAGGTAGTGGTTGAGCAGCTTCACCACGCCCTCGGGTTCCATCGAGCCGCACATGCTCGTGAAGCCGCGCAGGTCGGTCATCATGATGGTGACGAACTCGCGTTTGCCGCCGAGCTTGAGGCCGTCGGGCGAGTCGAGCAGCTGCTGCACGACCTGCTCGGTCAGATAGCGGCCGAAGGTCTGGCGCACGAACTCGCGATCCTTCTCCGCGCGGCCTCTCGCCTGGCGGGCCACTCGGGCGCCCAGCACCATGCACACCAGAGAGGTGGCCGCGAGCGCGAGGCTGGGGCCGACGATGGGCACGTAGCGCCCGGCGGTGAAGAGGCTGAACGATCCACCGAAGGCCGCGAGCATCAACAGCCCCGTCACCAGCAACGCCAACTCGGCAGAGAGCGTGACACCGATACCCGCTGCGACGAGCGCTGCACCGAACACCAACGCACCGTTCACCCAGCCCGGCGCGAGGTGGAAGAAGTCGTCGTGAAGCAGGTTCGCCAGCATGGTGGCGTGGTGTTCGACGCCGGGCAGCTCACCCAGGGAGCTGTTGCGGAGATCGGCTGCGGCGAGCGCCGTCGAGCCGACCAACACGTGTTTGCCCGCGAGCATCGAGGCGTCGCCGCGGTTGCCCTTCACCGAGCCGAAGCCCGTGTCGAAACGAAGGTTCGCTTCGTCGAGCAGCTCGAAGTCGGGCTCGGCCGCAGGTCCGGTCTTCACGTCGAGTTCGAGCACGTGGCCCGGATCGCTCGAGTACCGCGCCTTGCCGCTCACCGCCGCGCCCGCCACCAACAAGGCGGGATCGAGCTCGGCCAGGGTCACCACCGTGCCGTCGCGGGTGATCTTCGTCTGCTCGTCGACCACGAAACGTTGATCGTCTCCGAGCGGATTGCCCTTCAGCGTCACCATCGAGTCGGAGCGGATGAGCGACCAGATCGACACGTAGCGAAACGGGCCTTCTCCATGCGTGTCGTGCCGGCCCTGATACCGGACCAGCGTGCGGCCCAGTCGATCGATTGGAATGATGCGTTTGCCGCCGAGGTCGACGTGCGAGCCCGGGACGATGCGGACTTGGTCGAGCGGAACACCCAGCGTCTGTGCAGCCAGCCGCAGCGAGAGTGAGGGCAGCAGCCGCTGGCCCAGCCGCGCCACCAGCATGGAGTGGCGAAGCACGTCGTCGTCACGGTGGCCCGCCCCGAAAACCGCAGCTTCGTGATCACCGGCAAGGAAGGCACCATCGGCGGCGGGCAG
>JANODF010000108.1:0-9410 GCA_031412555.1 Archangium sp.
GTCTCGGGCCGCTTCATCTCGGAGGGCTGGGCACGAGTGGTGCGACCCGTGACGTAGACGGTGGCTCCCGCGGCGCCGAGTTGCACGGCGATGCCCCGGCCTGAAGCTCGGGTTCCCCCCGCGACCAGGGCGACTCTTCCGCTCAGTGGTTTGGTCATGAGGGGAACTGTAGCCCCTCACCCTGACCCTCTCCCCGTGGGGGAGAGGGGACCTCACTCGGGCGGCTCTCTTTTTCTCGAGCGCGGTGTAGACCGAACTTCGATGCTCACCCGGCTCAGAGAACGGTACCGAACCCAGACTGCCTTCCGCTGGGCCGTCGATCTCTCCGCGGTGCTGTTCATCTTGCTGGCGGTCGGGGCGTACCAGACCCGCAATCACCCGCGCGGCGCGGCGCCCGCGTACACCTTCACCACCCTCGACCAGCAATCCGTCACGCTCAGTTCACTGGCCGGCAAACCCACGTTGCTCGCGGTCTGGGCGCCGTGGTGCGGGGTCTGCAAGGCCGAGTCAGGCAACGTCTCCCGCGTTCACACCTGGCTCGGCGCGCGCGCCAACGTGGTCTCGGTGGCCACCGGGTACAACGACTTGTCGGAGGTGCGCCAGTACATGACCGCCCAGGGCGTCGACTACCCAGTGCTGCTCGCGCAGGACGACTTTCAGCGCGTGATGCACGTGGAGGCGTTCCCCACCGTGTTCGTGCTCGACAGCCAGGGCCGCATCGTCTCGTCGATGCAGGGCTACACCACCACGCTCGGGTTGATGTGGCGCGTGGTGTGGGCGGGGTTGTCGTCTTGATCAGCTTCCGCACCGTGAAGGACTTGGTGGCCCACTTCGCCCGGCAGAACCGGCTCGTGTTGCTTCCGCTGCTGGTCGTGTTGCTGTTCGCGGCGGTTCTGCTCGTGTTGACTCAAGGGCTGAGCGTCGTGGCTCCGTTTGTGTACGCGTTGTTTTGAAACGACACAGCCTCCCTCGTTTCCGAGGAAGGCTGTTGAGGTGAGGCCCTCACCCTGACCCTCTCCCAGAGGGAGAGGGGACTACAGCGCCTTCAGGTACGAGACGAGATCATCGACCTCGGCGTCGGTGAGGCTGGACGTCTTGCCGTGCTGGTTGGCGCTCTTGCCCGTCATGATGCGGGCCTTCAAGGTGAGCGCGCTGCCGTCGTGCAGGTACGGCGCCGAGCGGGCCAGGCCGAGCAGCGACGGGGTGTTCAACCCACCGTGCGGCAGCAGCGAGAGGTTGTCCTGCACGGTGCCCGTCTGCACGTAGGTGCCGACGTTCGCGAAGGTCTGGTCGGTGAAGCTCTCGCCGCTGTGGCAGGTGCCGCACTCGGCCTTGTCGAACGCCGTGCGCCCGCGCTGCATCACGTCGGCCGCGGTGTCCTTGTGGGGGTTGTCGGCCTTGGGCATCGACTCGATGAACGCGGCGACCTGGGCCTCCATCGCCGGAGTCACGCCCGCGCCGCCCATGCGGTTGGTCACGGTGTGCGTCATGAACGCGAGCAGGTCGGTGAACTCACCGTTCCAGTGGAAAGGCGCCGTCTTGGCCAGCATGCGGCCCTGGAGCGACGGGGTCTGGCGCGGGCCATCGGGGAAGTTCCACACGTGACCGTCTTCACGGCCTTCCAGATGGCAGGTGGCGCAGCTGATGCCGGTCGACGGGTCGTTCATGCGCGCGTCGGTGGCGCTGAAGAACAGCTTGCGACCGGCAGCCGCGGCGGGGCTGAGGGCCTCGCGCGTGGTGAGCGAGATGGTGCCGACGTTGGTGACCCGCTTGTTCTCGGTGTCCCCCGTCTGCTCGAGGCGGCTGATGGTGTGGTCGAACGAGTTGAACACCCACGCCGACAGGCCATCGTGCGCGATGGCGATGCCCGTGGGGCCCGCACCGACGCTGACCAGCTGCTCGACCGAGCCCGAAGGCAGGCGGAACCCCGGTGAGCTCCCCACGTCGGTCGCGCCGAAGCTGCTGGTGGTGCGCGCGCGGGTGGTGGGGATGACGGAGACGTTGTTCGACTCCATGTTCGCCACCAGCAGGAAGCGGCCCGTGCTCTCCATGGCGATCGCCTTGGGGCCCTGCACCGGCATCTCGGGGATGGGGCTGGTCAGCAGCATGGGGGGACGATCGCTGGTGCCTTCACCCTGGCAGGTGGTGAGGTCGTCGACCTGCGGGGTGCCGTCGTTGCTGAAGGTGAGCAGGGCCGGCGCCGCGACCGCGGTGGTGCCGCAGCTGCCGCCGCCGTAACCCGAGCTGCCGCCACCGGGGAAGGGCTCCTTCACGCCGCCGCCAGGCACGGTGTTGAGCACCGAGTCGGTGGCGATGAGCGAGACCGCGTAGAGCTGCATGCCGTCGGGGGAGACCGTCATCGCCTCGAGGCCCATGGGGCGCGCGGTGGTGAGGCCCTGGCGATCGGGGAAGGGGGCGAACTCGGGCGAAGGGGCCGCGCCGCCGCTGTTGGTGGTGACGATGCCCAGCGCCGAGGCGTTGAGCGCGTTGAAGACGCCGGTGCCCGACCTGGTCACCTTGGCGGTGTTCAAGTCGACCATCACCAGGTCGCCCTGCTTGTAGAGCGAGATGGCGGCCTTGCCGTCGCCCATCAGGGTGAGCGCGCGCGGCTCGTGACCGACCGGCAGCTCCCACTTGAGCGAGAGGGTGGCCGTGTCGAAGGCCATCAGGGTGCCGAAGTCGGAGTCGGTGAGGCTGGTGGCGTTGACCACGTAGAGGGTCTTGCCGTCGGTGGAAGCGGCGAGCGCGACGGGCTCGACACCGACCGAGATGCGCGCCGACTCAGCGGTGTCACCCTTGCGGATGACGGACACGCTGCGATCGAGGCGGTTGGTCACGAAGACGGTCTCGTCGGGCGCGACCAGGACCTTCTCCGGCTGCCGGCCGACGGCGATCTCCGAGATGACGGTCTGGGTCTTCGCGTCGACCACGAAGAGCGTGTCGAGGTCGCCGTCTGCCGCGTAGAGGAGCCCGTCGTCTTTGCTCACCGCCAGCGACCCGCTGGCCGTGTTGCCGCCCGCCGTCGAGTTGTTGCTACAGCCCGGCGCCAGGAACATCACGGCAGCCAGTGCGGCACTCAAGACTCTGTTCTTCATATGAAACCCCGGTTTTCTGAGGGACGGCGAGAGGGAAAAGGTCGGAATCAGGAGAAGGCTGGAAACCGACGGACCATCAATGCAGGCACAGAGCCAGCGCGCAAGACGACGACTGCAGACAGCTGAACGCCGTGGTTCGACACAACATATCGAGGTGGGATACCGGCTTACTTCGGTTGTTGACGATCGCCACCGCGATCACCGCCCCGGTTCCCGCCCCGATCCTCCCGGCGCAGGGCCTGGTACTGCTGCTTCTGGGTGTCATCGAGCAGCTTGTTCATCGCTTCATCCGTCTCCCGGCGTTGATCACGCATGGCGCGGAAGGCATCGGGGCCGGGCGCGGTGTTCCCCACCTGCAGCTGCTGCGCGAGGTCCAGCCGGGCCTTCTCTTCGGCTTCCAGGTGTTTGGTGAGCTCTTGCTCCTGCTGCCAGGTGAGCTTGGCGGTGCTGACGAACTCCTTCCACTTCACCTTCTGCTCCTGGGCGCGCTGCTCTCGACGCTGCTGACTTTGCGCGACGCGTTCGCGCAGGGCGTCGGCTTCGGCCTCGCGGATGACGTCTTTGAGCGCGGCGCGGCTCGCCTCATTCGAGAGCACTTCGCCGGTGATCAACCCACGCACTTCTTGCCGCAGCTGCGCCACTTCCGACACCATCGACGGAGCGAACACGCCGGCATCGCTCATCACCACGCTGGGGTTCCGCCGCTCCAGCACCACCACCCGGTCCCACAAGGCGCGGTTGTCGTCTTCGAGCAGCTCCACCCGGCGGCGCAACATCTCGGCGTCCACATCGACGCCCCTCTGCGCTTCGGGTTCCGACGAGGGAATGATCACCGGATCCCGGGGCACCACCGCAAACGCAAAAGCGAGCAGCGCAATGCACAAGCTCACAATGGGAAGAACGCGACTCAAGACTCCCTCTCCCTGCGAAGCGGGGAGAGGGCCGGGGTGAGGGGCCTCACTTCGCCGCCGTCTGCTTCTTCACAGCCTCAGCGCCCGCTTTGGCCGCAGCCTCATCCAGATACCGGGGGGCTTCAGCCAACGAGAGATCATCCTTGAACCGATAGAGCCGGGGCATACCGGTAGGCACGTTCAACTCGACGATCTCTTCATCCCCGATTTTCTCGAGGTGCTTGATCAACGCGCGCAACGAATTTCCGTGGGCCACCACCAGCACGCTCAACCCCGCGCGAAGCTGAGGCACCACCGAGTCGTGCCACCAGGGCAACACGCGGGCCACCACGTCCTTCAGGCACTCCGAAGCGGGCAGCGCATCAGCCGCGAGCAAGCGATACCGCGCATCTTTCGCGGGGTGGTGCTCGTGCTCCACCGTGACCGGGGGCGGCGGCACGTCATAGCTGCGGCGCCACAGCTTCACTTGATCAGCGCCGAACTGCTGCACCATCTCCACCTTGTCCTTGCCCTGCAGCGAACCGTAGTGCCGCTCGTTGAGCCGCCAGGTGCGGTTCACCGGGAGGAACACCTGGCCCGAGGTCTCCAGCGCGAGGTTGGCCGTGCGCACCGCGCGGGTGAGCACCGAGGTGTGACCGACATCGAAACGCAGGCCGGCGTCTTTGATCTGCTGACCCGCTCCACGCGCTTCGGTCTCGCCGAGCGCAGTCAGGTCGACGTCGACCCAACCGGTGAAGAGGTTCTTCTCATTCCAGGTGCTCTGGCCGTGGCGGACGATGACGAGGGTCGAGGTCATGAGGCCCGTATATCAACTGCGGCGCGTCGCGCGTTTCTGAGCCTGTCAGAAGCAACTGATGAGGACGGCCTCACCGGAGTTGCAGTCTTCGCCCGTCACGTCGATGTACGTGCACTGCTGCAGGGTGGCTTCAGTACCCGTGCAGCTGACACCGTCCATCACGAAGACGCTGTCGGGGCTGGTCGCATCGGCCTGGGTGCCCCGACTGAATCCAAGATCGCGGCACACCACGTTGGGCCCGTTGTCGTTGTCTTCGAACACGTCGTCACAGACGGGGCCCCAGCCTCCATCGATGAACGCCTCGAGACGCCCAGTCGAGAGGCCGTCGCCCTCCACCAGCCGCACGCGGCCGTTGCCGACGGTCGTGCCGCCGTCAGCGGCCACACACGAGTTGGTATTCGAGGAGCACACCCCGTTGCGAGAGGTGCAGTTGGTGCAAGCCTGACCTCCCGCTCCGCAGGTGGTGTTGCTGACGGCGCTCACGCAAACGCCTGCGCTGCAGCACGTCGAACACGACGTCGTATCGCAGGCCGCGCCGCCACCGCCGCCGGTTCCTCCGCCTGATCCTCCGCCTGTTCCTCCACCGCTCCCACCGCCTGTGCCTCCGTCGCCACCTGAGCCCATGCAGCGGCCGATTTGACAGGTCAGGCCCCCGGAGCACGCGGTGCACGCCTTCGCCTGCGAGCCACACTGAGCGTCTGACGCGCCGGCCTGGCAGACGCCGGCAGAATCACAGCAGCCGAAAGGACAGCTGCGAGGCTCGCAGGTCGTCGGTACCGCGGGCGTTCCACATGACGCAAACGCCAGGAGCAAGCTCAGGCCGAGCGCGGAGACCAGCCACTTCAGTGTGTTCATGAAAGACCTCATTGGGGCTGTCAGCGAGAGCGCCGGCGAGTGGGTTGAGTGACACCCTCGAGGGTGAAGCCAGAGCCGCTCAAAGCTGACTCGATGAGGCCCATCTGGCCGGGCGCGTATTCCGAGACGGTGACGCTGCCGGGGGCTCCGCTGCCACCTCTCGAGCCCGCGCTGCCACTGCGACCGTCCTTGCCAGAGCGGGTGGTGCGACCGCACTCCTTCGAGCCTCCGCTTCCCGAAGTGCCGCCGGACCCGCGGGAGCCACCGCGCCCAGCGACGCCTCCTTCGCCTCCGCGACTGACGACGCTGACGAGGTCTCGCAGCCGTCGGTCGGCCAACCGCACTCGCACGTCGCCGCCCTCGCCACCTGTTCCTCCGTCACCGCCATCGCCGCCGTCGCCGCCGATGTATCCGTCCTGGCACTTGCCACCCGAGCGGCCGCGACCACCGCTGCCCCCCGAACCTCCGTGGCCCCCCATGCCGCCGATGGTCTCGATGGTGACCTTGCCGCCGTCCTTCACGAGCTCGAGCTTCACCTCGCGCGCGCCTTCCTGCTGAATGGCGATCAGCACGAAGCGGGCACCGTCGGGGGCCACCACCCGGGCCGCTTCAATCTCGAAGTTGGCGCCCGGGTAGCCGGGGTTTCCCCGTGCACCGTCTCGACCTGAACTTCCGTCGTGGCCCGATTTCCCGCTGCCGCCGGGCTCACCGGGCCTGCCTTTCACCGCGATGGAGGGAAGACAGTCGTAGTCGTGCGGCATCGTCTTCGAGAAGATCGCGGTGCCTCCCTTGACGGAGACCATGAGCACCGGGTCCTTGCCGTACGCCTGAAGCGACCGCTCGATGGGCGAGCGGATGATCACCTCATCGGGTTCTTCGCCATGCGTGAAGAGGCCCTCGGGGGTGGTGACCCACGTGAACCAGTCGGCTCTGCCTTCGAGGATGATCTTCCGGCCGCGCTGGTCGAGCGCCACCAGCTTCAGATCGGCCTCGTCGGTCGAGCAGAAATGCGGAGCGCTCCCGTCGAGCGAGGTCACCTGCAAGGCAGAGACGGCCGCAGGCGTGAGGCCCCCGGGCCCGTAGCGGTACTCTTCGAGCGAAGTCAGCGCGTGTTCATGGCCGAACACATGCGCGTTGGTGCGGGAGCGGCCGTCGGGGATCATCAACGTTCCCACGCCACCCATGACGAGCCCTGCCCCCACCAACACCGCGAGGCCCAGGGGGCTGGTGATGATGCGCGGCATCGGGGCGTTCTCACCGCCTGAAAGGGCGTAGTTGCCGCCGATCGCCAACGCGGTGCCGTAGCCGAAGATGGAGAAGATCAGCCCTGCCACCGATTCGGCCTGGCCCCACCCGCGCGCCGAAGCGACGACGTTCTGTGACCTCACGTCTCCGGTGAGGCCGTAGAAGTCTTGCTCATCGAGCTTCTCGGCACCGCGAAAGGGGCCGATGCCCGGCTGAGTCAAATCGAAGAAGCGCCGGTCGATCTCTGCGTCGACCTTCTTCTTGCGCCCTGCATGTTCTTCAGGCGTCAGGTCTTCGTCGATGACGCCCCATTTCTCGTCTGCCCTGGACGCCGAGGCGGCGAGCTCGGCCTTCAGCGCTTCGGTCTCGAGGCGAATCTCGGGCTCTTCGCTGGTGGGCAGCAGGTTCCGCGCGGGGTTCAGGGCGCAACCCGCGAGCGAGAAGAAGAGCACCAGCACAGATCTGCAAAGAACAGAGGGTGTCATAGAACTCGGAAGACGAACGAGGTGGTCGGGCAGCTCAGAGCTCGAGGTAGAAGGTCAAGTCGGTCACGAGCTCGACGTCGGCCGGGTTCACGTCGGTGCAGCTGGCGACCTCGAGAAGAAAGCGACCCTTGCCCTCGAGCGCGACCTCGCCCGCGGCGACTGCGGAGGGCAGGGTGATCAGGTTCTCGATGGGGTCTTCGGTCGACCCCTCGGTCTGGGCTGCGAAGGTCGAGAAGAGCTCGGTCTCGTTGAACTCCACCACGGGCGCTCCGACCGAAGTCTGAGCAGAAACGAAGGAGACTCGCCCTCGCAGGCTCCTGGCCTGCGCGTCGGGCTGCGGGGTCTCTGGCTCTGAGACCAGGATGCTGATGCTCTCGATGCGGAGCCTGCCGATGAGCCCCTGGATCTCCTTGAAGGTCTTTTGCTCCTCGAGGTTCACCGGGACCCGAGACGTGGTGCACGAGGGCGACTGCGCAGTCGTCTTCACAGGCACCACGACTGATGTGGTGAACGTTCGCCCCGTCCACTCACAGGCGGTGAGGGTGAAAAGGCTCAGCCACAAAAAGTTCTTCATCAAAGAGAAGGGCCCCTTCGTTCGGAAAGTCGCACCGAAAGTATGAGACATCCCCATTTTCGGCGACTCACCTCCGATTCGAAGGGCGTGGGGCTGCCCTCCAGCGATCTTGACGGTCGTCTCGGCGTACCGTAGTCGGCGATCACGATGCTCGCCCCCGAGCCCTTCAAGGTGTGGACGGACAGCTCAGGGGCGCCGGGCCACCTGCACGGCACGAAGGCCGACCTGAAGCCAGGCGACCTGATCGAGGCCGGTCGCTCCTCGAACTACGGCGAGAGGAAGAACGCCGCCTTTGTGTACCTGACCGGCACCCTGGACGCCGCCACATGGGGCGCCGAGTTGGCGATCGGTGACGGGCCTGGCCGCATCTACATCGTCGCGCTCACGGGCCCGATTGAGGACGACCCGAACCTCACCGACAAGAAGTTCCCGGGCAATCCCACGAGGTCTTTCCGCACGAGGGCTCCGCTGCGGGTCCTCGGCGAGATCACCGACTGGAAGGGCCACGCCCCCGAGCAGCTCCAGGCGATGAAGGATGGGCTCGCGCGGCTTGCCGCGCAGGGCGTCGAGGCGATCGAGGATTGATCATCACCCCCGCACCCGCACGGCGATCTCATCGCTGCACGCGTTGCGCTCGCCCTCGCAGCTGACGTTGTCCGAGGCGTGCACAGGTGTCTGTATCCGAGCACCACGACCCGTTACGCAAGCCGGGGGCGCTGGTGCCCATCTCACCCGCTCCGGAACACCGATTTCAGGGGTCAGCTCTTCGGCGTGACCACCACGCGCGCCCCCTCGAGGCTCAAGTGCACGGGCCAGGGTGTTCGCGGTGCCCTTCGTGCGCATTGGAGCAGTCCGTCCCAGCCCGCTCCGTCGAGGATTCCGCGGCCTCGCAGGTGACGTTTCAGCGCTGGCACGGCGTGCACGGCTTCGGTGAGGTCCACGGGGAAGACCGTGTCGATCGGCTTCCTGGTGCGCGCGAAGGTGGTGCGGGCCCAGAGTTCGAGCGAGATGAGCGCGTCGGCGCCGCTCAGCTCGGGGCGACGTGATTCGATCAACGCCCAGTTGAGGAAGGCGTCACCGATCGAGCGCGTGCCGCGTTCGAACCAGTCGCGGAAGGCGCGGCTCGCGGTGAAGGGCGCCAGTAAGGCGTTGGTGGGTGCGACCGCGGCTCGGGCCAGCGGCACTTCGGCGTCGAGGCGTTCGGCGAGCACGGCGAGGCGGTAGTCGAGCTCAGGCCCCGGTGTGGTGTGCACCTCGTCGAAGAGTGACCAGGCAGAGGAGAGTGGCACTGCAGGTGATTGGGTTTGGCCCTCACCCTGACCCTGTCCTGAAACTCGGTCAGGCTGCAACGCTCGAAGTTGAGAGAGGTCGCAGGTTTGCGTCGTAGCCGAGCGTGCGGAGGCGTTCGACCAAGCCTCGTACGACTCGGTCGGTGTCGCGCTTGTCGAG
>JANODF010000109.1:0-4716 GCA_031412555.1 Archangium sp.
CAACGTCACCGAGAACCCCGAGCTGCCCCGCGCGGTGCTGAACTGGGTGCGTACCAACGAGCGCATGCTGGGCCTGTTCGGCATGCTCAAGGCGATCGAGACCGAGCGCACCGCGATCGAAGGCAACCAGGCCTGGCGCGCTGCGAAGATGAGCGCCGAGTTGGTGACGTACCTCGATCAGAACAAGGACACCCTCGAGAATACCGCCGGGCAGATCGCCAAGGCGCGCCTCACGGAGGCCTACCGCACCATCAAGGGCTTCGGCGATCAGGCCGAAATCATTCGCTTCGAGATCGCGAAGGCCGAGAAGGAATTCGCCGAGACCGGGGCAGACGGGCAGGCCCTCCTTGGCAAACAGACCCTGTATCGGCCCAAGATGCCCGCTGAGAACTGGAACTACTGGAAGTTCGAGGGCGAGTTCTGGCGCGACGAGATCGGGTACTACCAATACACGCTCAAGCGCGGCTGTCCGGCACCGACGAACTAACGCTGGATCGCGGTCACATTCTCAGGAGTTGAGAGGGCACCCACCGTTTTCGGGGTGCCCTTTTCTTCGGTCGGAGCCTTGTTGTAGGTTCCGCGCGTTTTTCGCCCCACAGGAGCACAGATGAAGCTCGCAGTTCGCCTCGTGACGATCCTCGCTGTTGCTGCCGGCCTCAGCGCCAGCACCGCAGCCGCTCAAGCCAAGAAGAAGGCAGATCCGAAGGCGGCGCCTGCGAAGGCCGACCCGAAGGCGAAGGCCGGTACGCCCGCTGCGACGGCTGCCAAGAAGCCTGAAGAGCGCAAGGGCCCCGCGAAGCTCGACGCCCGCGACGCCAAGATCGAAGACGTGGTGAAGGAAGCCACCGCCGACAAGAAGCGCGACGAGCAGATCGAAGCGGCGAAGAAGATCATCCCGAAGATCGAAGACGGGAACCCGCAGAAGGCCGACCTGCTCTACCAGCTGAGCGAGCTCTACTGGGAGAAGTCGAACTACCTCTACCGCAAGGAGATGCTCGGCTTCTTCAACTCTCAGAAGGAAGCCGACGAGAAGAAGAACCGCGGCGAGAAGGTGGCGGAGCCCAAAGAAGATCACCGCGAGTCTGAGCTGTACCGCTCGGAGACGATGCGCCTCTACGAGACCATCCTCCGCGAGTACCCCACCTACGAGCGCAAAGACGAGGTGCTCTACAGCCTCGCCTACAACCAGTACGAGATCGGCAAACGCGACCTCGCTGTGAAGCGCTACGAAGAGCTGCTCAAGAGCTACCCGGGGTCGAAGTTCGTCTCAGACACCTACGTGCAGCTCGGCAACCACTACTTCGAAGTGGCCAACATCCTCGAGAAGGCCAAGACCTACTACGAGAAGGCGTTCGCTTCGCAGAACCTGAAGATCAAGTCGTACGCGCTCTACAAGCTGGCCTGGGTCGACTTCAACGAGGGCAACCACGAGAAGGCGCTCAAGAAGCTGCAAGACGTGGTCGAGCTGGCCGAGAAGCAGAACAAGGAGAAGTCGTTCACGGATCTGAAGAACGAAGCGCTCCAGGACTCGATTCGCATGTTCGTGCAGTTGAACCGCGCCGACGACGCGATGGCGTACTTCAAGGCGCACGCGGGCAAGAAGAAGCAGCTCTCGCTGACCCAGAAGCTCGCGTACGCGCTGCAGGAGGCCGGTCACCACGAGAACGCGATCAAGTCGTTCCGCTACCTGCTCAACGACAGCGCGGTCTCCGAGGCGGCGCCTGACTGGCAGCAGTCGATCATCAAGTCGTACGAAGGCCTGCGCCAGCGCGACAACGTGAAGGTCGAAGTGAAGAAGCTCGCCGAGCTCTACCGCCCCGGCAGCGTCTGGTGGAAGGCGAACGAGTCGAAGAAGGAAGTGCTCCGCAACGGCTTCAACGTCGCCGAAGAGGCGATGCGCCAGGCCGTCACCGAGTACCACCAGGAGGCGCAGAAGACGAAGGAAGTGAAGACCTACCGGCTCGCGCGCGACATCTACAAGGAGTACGTCGAGGCGTTCGCTTCGGCCGAAGACGAGAACTTCGTCGCCGACCAGGCCTTCAACCTGAAGTTCTACTACGCCGAGATCCTCTGGGCGCTCGAGGAGTGGGAGCCCGCGGCCAAGCAGTACGTCGGCGTGATGGCCTTCAAGGTGCCCAACCGCGCCGAAGCGAAAGAAGCGTCGAACGAGAAGTACCGCCAGCAGTCGGCGTTCAACTCGATCCTCGCCTACGACAAGCTGGTGAAGATCGAGCGCGGCCAGCTCGGCAAGTCTGAGTTGGATGAGAACAAGAAGATCGAAGAGAACAAGAACGCCAAGAAGGGCACCGTCGACAAGGCCGCCAAGCTCACCAAGCGCGACCCCAAGGAGATGGAAGAGAAGCCCATCACCGCCTTCGAGAACCAGCTGGTCGCCGCGTGCGACGCGTACAACAAGCTCTTCCCGAAGAACCCCGACGAGGTCGACATCTCGTACCAGGCCGCGATGGTCTTCTACGACAAGAACCACTACGTCGAGGCCGGCCGCCGCTTCGGTGACGTGATCAACCGGTACCCTGAGCACCCGAACTCCGAGAAGGCCGCCGACCTCACCATGGCGGTGCTCAACGACCGCGAAGAGTGGCTCGAGCTCAACAAGCTCTCACGCCTCTTCAAGTCGAACGCGAAGCTCAGCAAGCCGAACACCGAGTTCACCAAGCGCGTGGGCGCGCTCGTCGAAGGCTCGCAGTACAAGTACATCGACGAGGTCGTTTACAAGAAGGAGAAGGACGCCGCGAAGGCCTCCGAGCTCTTCGTCGACTTCGTGAAGGAGTTCCCCAAGTCGGAGAACGCCGACCGCGCGTTGACCTACTCGATGATCATCGCCCGCGAGGCGAACCAGCTCGACAAGGCCATCGCCATCGGCGAGCGCGTGCTCAAGGAGTACCCGAACACCGTGTTCGACCTGAAGGTGAAGGTCGCGCTCGCCTACTTCTACGAGAAGATGGCGAACTTCCAGAAGTCGGCTGAGACCTACGAGAACTTCGTGGCCAGCTACGACCTGGCCGCGGGTGACAAAGCGATCGGCTACTCCGAGATCAAGGACCTGCTCAAGAAGGAGAAGGAAGCCCGCGAGAAGGAGCTCAAGGCGAACAAGGGCAAGCCTGCGCCCGGCGCTGCGGCTCCGGTCGTGACCTTCGATCTCAAGCTGGTGCCGAAGGACTCGCAGGAGGCCAAGAAGAAGGAGCGTGAGGCGCTGGTGAAGGAGGCCGAAGGCATGGTCGCCGACGCGCAGTACAACGCCGGCTTCTGGTACGAGGGCGTCGGCCAGTTCGACAAGGCGATCGCCGCGTACGGCCGCTACATCGTGCGCTTCAAGGACAAGAAGGACGTGCCTGAGCTGGCGTACAACATTGGCCTGGTGCTGGAGAAGCAGACCAAGACCGCCGACGCGCTCGCCCAGTTCAACTCGTTCCTCACCACCTACCCGAAGGACACGCGCGTCACCGACGCCCGCCGCCTCGAGGTGAAGTACCGCCAGTACCTCCTGCACGGGAAGCTGAAGAACACCGCAGAGCAGGAGCGCCTGGCGAAGGAGATCATCGCCGCGTACCCGAAGCTCAAAGACGAGGACAAGCGCAACGACCGCGCGATGCTCGCCTTCGCTCACACCCGCTTCGTCACGCTCGAGCCCCTGTGGAACACGTACACGGGTCTCAAGTTCAAGAAGATCGCCGCGTTCAAGACCGAGCTGCCCATCAAGCAGAAGAAGCTGACCGAGCTCGAGAACGCGTACATCGAAGTGCTGAAGGTCGGTAACCCCGAGTTCGGCATCGCGGCGCTGACCCGCGTCGGCCTGCTGTACCAGGACATGGCCACCAACATCACCGACATCCCGGATCCGCCGGGGCTCGATGAAGACCAGCTCTCGATCTTCCGTGGCGAACTCGAGAACCGCTACATCTTCCCGCTCGAAGAGAAGTGCGTGGAGGCCCTCGAGAAGGCGCTCGCGAAGTCCTACGAGCTGGCGATGTACAGCGAGTGGACGCTGCTGGCGCAGGACAAGCTCAACAAGTTCAAGCCTGGCTTCTACGCGAAGCCGCGTGAGGTCGGTTACCGGGGCAGCGAGTTCTTCGCGACCTCTGGCTTCGAGAAGAAGGCCGACCTGCCGGCTGAGCCCGTCGTCGAGACGCCGCCTCCTGCAACCACGCCCCCCAACAGCGCCGCCGCTCCTACGCCGGGCGCAGGTGTCCGATGAGCACTCTGTCCATGAAGTCGATCCGTATCGCTGCGTTGGTGTCGGTCTCGTCGCTTGGCCTGATGGGTTGCCCTCCGGCCGCCGTCGAGGTGAAGAAAGATCCCGTCGTCACCGAGGCGCCCAAGCCGAAGGAGAAGTCGGCGAAGGAGCTCTTCACCGATGCGGTCGCCGCGTTCGACGCGGGCAAGTTGGATGAAGCGCAGGCCGGCTTCGCCAAGGTCGCCGCGAAGGTTCCCAACAACGTGGTGGTGCAGTTCAACTCGGGCGTGATCGCCGAGCGCCAGGGCAAGCTCACGGAGGCGGCCGGGTTCTACGAGGCTGCCAACAAGATCGACCCCAAGCACAAGCCCACGCTGCTCAACCTCGGCCGGGTGTACCGCCAGCAGGACAAGTTCGACAACGCGATCTCGCTCTACGAGACCGCGCTGAAGGACCCCTCCAACGAGTACGACATCGAGCTGAACAACAACCTCACCGTCGCCTACCGGCTGGCCAAGAAG
>JANODF010000110.1:0-21281 GCA_031412555.1 Archangium sp.
CTGTACCAGGGCGTCGACATCGGCCAGTAAGCACCGATGGATCTCGCTCAGGCCGTTCGAGCCGCCAAACCCCATGAGACCCTGCGGGTCCCCGCGGGGCGCTACACCGTCAACCTCGAGCTCACCAAGCCGATCACGCTCCTGGCGACCGGCCAGGTGGTGCTCGACGGGTTGCACTCGGGTTCGGTCATTCGCATCACCACCGATGGGTTGGTGCGGCTCTCCGGGTTGATCCTCGTCGGGGGTACCGCGCCTGAAGCCGGTGGCGCGGTGTGCCTGCTCGAAGGCTCGCTCGAGATGGCCGACTGCACGCTGCGCTTCAACAAGGCGCCGCTCTACGGGGGCGGTGGGCTCTACGTGCGCGACGGCAAGGCGAAGGCGTCGCGGTGCCGGTTCGAGGCGAACACCGGGCGCCAGGGCGGCGCGATTCTCGTCGATGGGCTCGGCGAGCTGCGGCTGGAAGACTCGAGCGTGGTGCAGAACGCGGCCGTCGAAGGTGGCGGCATCAAGGTGAAGGAAGGCGCGCGGCTCGAGGTGTTTGCCTGCACCATCGCGGACAACAAGGTGGTCGGTGAAGGGGCAACGGGTGGTGCGCTGCACGTGGGCGCGACCACGACGAGGGCTCCGACGATCGACGTTTCGAATTCGATCATCTCCGAGCGGGCGGAGGGCGTGCCCTGCGTGTTCAATTCGCCGAATCATCCGGCGGCGTTGACGATCTCGAAGTCGTTGCTGCCGGCCTGGTGCAAGGCGATCGGTGGCGACAATGTGTTTGGTGAGCCGGGGTTCGTGATGAGCGGGACTGAGCCGTATCTGCTCTCGGAGCGATCTCCCGCGGTCGGTGCCGGGGATCCGCGGCTGAGAGACCTGAAGGATCTTGCGGGGCGGGCTCGCAAGGGTTCTGACCTGGGCGCGTTCGGGTTCGTGGGTGGTTCGTCGGGCAATTTGCCCTACTGAGAACGGCCCTCACCCTGACCCTCTCCCGAAGGGAGAGGGGATCTCTTTGTTACCGCTCGCCCCAGTGCAGCTTCTGTCGAAGGATCGCGAAGTAATCGAGCTGCTGGTTGCGCACGAGGTGGAGCCGGTGCGCTGACTTCTGTACCTCGATGCGATCACCTTTTTTCAGCGCGTGACCGACCTGGCCATCCACCGTCAGGTAGACGTCCTGCAGATCGCTCGCGAGCCGCACTGACATCACCTGATCTCCCGGCACCACGATCGGTCGCTGCGTCAGGGCATGAGGGCAGATCGGCGTCACCACCACGCAGTCGACCGACGGATGAACGATCGGGCCACCGGCTGAGAGCGAGTACGCGGTCGAGCCCGTCGGCGTGCTGAAGATGACGCCGTCGGCCAGATAGGTGGCCACGAAGGCGCCATCGAGCCACGTCTCGTGCGCTGCGATCTTCGCGAGCGCGCTCTTGTTGATCACCACGTCGTTGAGCACCTCGTCTTCGAGGATCAGCTCTTCTTCACGGTAGAGGCGGCAATCGAGCTTCATGCGCGAGTCGATCTTCGCCTTGCCGTCGAGCACCTGCCGCAGCGTGCTGACCGCCTCGGCGACGGGGATCTCCGTCATGAAACCGAGTGCACCCAGGTTGACGCCCATCAAGGGCACCGGCCGGCCCCGCAGCACGCGGGCGGCGTGAATCAAGGTGCCGTCGCCCCCGAGCACGATCGCCAGCTCGGCCGTCTGGCTGAGTTCTTCGTTGCCGGTCGAGGGGATGCCGAGCGGATCGCCGAGGTGAGGCTCGACGAGGAAGCGTTGGTCGGGGAACGCGTCGATGAGCTCGCGTGCGACGGCGATCGCCTCGGGTTTCTTCGGACGGGCGATGAGGGCGATGGTCTTCACTGGGGCTGCGGAGGCTAGTACCTCCGCACGCGGAAAGTGACGCGTAAGCCCTCTCCCCGACCCTCTCCCCCTCGGGGAGAGGGAGAAAGGGAGTCAGTCAGTTGCCTTGTCCATCGGGCAGCGGCGGGCCACCGATCGCGGGGTAGTCCCCGGTGCCCCTCCGGTTGGCCACCTCGACCACCATGGTCTTGAGCTGCCGGGAGAGCACCCGGAACATGCCGGCGAGCAGCTCGGGGCGATCGGCCAGCAGGTCGAGGAAGTCGCGCCGGTCGATCACCAGCGCCTTGCTGTCCATGGTCGCCACCACTTCGTTGATGCGCGGCGCGCCGTCGAACAACGAGGTCTCCCCGAAAGACTCCTTGGCCTTCATGCGGAGCACCACCTCGCCGTCGCGCCGGGCCTCCATCGCACCCTCGACGATCACGTAGAGCGCATCGCCGGGATCACCTTCAGAATAGACCTGCGCGCCTTTGCGAAAGGTCTGTTCCTTGGCGACCGCCGCCACCGCCGCGACATCATCCACGTCACTGCGCGCGAAGATCTCCACGCCCTCGAGCGCGAACAGGCGCTTGACCGTGATCTCGTTCATGTCGTCCTCCCGGTGCGGGCTGGTCCAATGCCCGGTGCTGCGGCCCACGGAGCGGGCGCAGGCTTTCAAGATGAAGTCGTCTGAGGTGCACAACATCTGCAGGTGACCGTGGAAACGCGCCGCCGCGCCGAACGGCAACGAGCGGTGGTGCGCGTCGACGTGATGCGCGACCAGCTCACGTTCTTCGGGGCTGATCACGTTGTCGACCAGCTCCATCGCCCAGGCGCGCCTCCGCGTGTCGGAGCCCAGCAACAAGGTGTGCGCCCGTCGCAACCCGCGCGCATCTCGCCTCAGGCCCAGCAGCCAGAAGCTCAGCTCCATCGATTGATCGAGCCGGTCGGCGAGCACGCGGGTGAGCAGGGAGTCTTCCCCCAGCGCCGCTCGGCAATCCCGGAACGGTTCGATCAACTTGAGCGAGCCTTCTTTGCGCCGGGTGAGCGCCTCCAACTGCCGCTCTTCGTCGATCTCGAACTCGGGATGTTCGTCGTGCAGCTGCGCCAGCGCGATGCCCACGCGGTAGTGCAGCGACGGGTCGTCGATCGCGTTCGAGAACAACAACGCATCGAGCGCCGCCTGGGTGCCGATCAACCGGAGCACACGCGGCAGCTGCAGGCGCAGTGAGCGTGACCGGCTGCGATCATCGAGGGCCGCGGCGAGCAGCGGAACCACGGCGTCGCCCAGCGTGGCGAGCGCCTCACGCGCCACCCGCCGATCATCGCGCCACGAAAGGAAGCGCAGCAGCCGGGGCGCCAGCTCGACGTACTTGCCCTCCCCGGTCGCTTCGATCGCCACCCGGCGCACCGACAGATCGCTGTCATCGAGGTAGCCGACCAACGCTTTGGAGATCGCCGATTCAGGCTTGCCCAGACGTCCCAGCAGGCGCGCCACTTCCCGCCGCTCGGCGGGAGGCGCATCGATGCCGCGCCCCAGCAGGCCCTTGAGCATCGCGCGCGCCCGCTCGTCTTCGGGCCCGGGAAGAATGAGCAACCCGCCGATGGCCGCGGTGAGCACCCCGATGTCCTGCTGCGCCAGGAGCGGCGGCAACACCTGCCGCGCGCGCTCCGGAGCCAACCGGGCCAACGCCCAGATCGCCCCGTCACGGGGCCGGCGAGACCCGGTGACGATGATCGCCTCGAGCGGTTTGGCGAGCGCGGTGAGCTTGAGCGAGTCGGCCAGCATCACCCCGCGCTCCTGCACCCGCTCCTGCCGATGACTGAGCAAGGTGCGCACGTGCACCTCGGAGATCAACTCGGTGCGCTCCAGCAGATCCGCCGCCCGCAGCGCGTGTTCGGGCGAGGCCGAGAGCAGCTCTTGGCTGAGCATGCGCTCTTCGCCTTCGAAAGCACCGCCCGCCTCCAGCCCGGCCACGCGTGCGTGCACCGCCTCCACGTACCGCGGGCGAATCTTGAACAGGGCCCACCCCACGCCGCCGCACACCAACAACGAGAGCGCGAAGACACCGCCCAGCCCCACCACGTTGGCGAGCGCGAGGATCGACAGGCCAGCCACCACCATGCCGCCTTTGCGCACCAGCCCATCGATGGTGCGCCTCGCACCGTCGCGCGCGTGATCCGGCAGCGGCGCGTACATCAGCTGAATGGCCACCGGCATCAACGACCAGCTCGACGCGGCCTCGAACACCTTGAGCGCGAAAGCGCTCCACACCGAAGGAATCGCCCAGGCGCCGATGGTCAACGCCGCCAGCGTGGCGGGCACCACCGCGGCGTACTTGAGAATGCCCAGCTTCCGCAGCAGCAGCTCGGCGAGGAAGAACTGAAAGGCGACGCAGAACACGCCTGTCCACAGCTGGTGCGCGGCGAACAGCTCGGCCATGTCGGCCTCGAGCAGCGTGTCGGCGACCCGGGCGCGAAAGAGGTAGTCGGTCAGCTGCTGCAGCAGCGAGAGCCCGAGCACCAGCACCCCGAGCAGCTGCGTGTACGGCGCCAGCAACACCTCACGCCACCCCGCGCGGGGTCCCGGCGTCGTCTGTCGCGAGGGCGCCTCGATGTCCACCCGGTGAAAGCGCCACGCCACCCCCGCGGCGAAGAGAAACAGCGCACCCGCGATCATCAGCGCCAACGCACCGGCTGTGCGCGCCAGCATCTGGGCGAGGAAACCACCGGCGATCGCACCCGACATGCCGATGCCGTTGATCCAGCTGAAGGCCTTGCGCGCTTCCCGCGCATCGAAGGCATCCCCCATCGATCCCCAGAACGCGAGCGAGACCTGCGTCGCGAAGGCCTCGGAGAACAGGTACGCCACCAACGCCACCTGCGGCAGCTCGAGCCACACGCCCGCGGCCAGGCCCGCCGAAGTCATCGCGCCCGCGAGCACCAGGTAGCTGGGGTTTCGGCGCCGTTTGCCTTCACCACCGGCCAGCGCGAGGCCGCCGGCGATCACCGCTGCCGCGATGTAGAGCCACGGCAGCGCGCTCGAGTTGAAGCGCGAGAGGGTCAACGCGTTCGAGGCGGGCTTGAGCATCGCCACCGAGGCGATGAAGCAGAATTGAAAGGCGGCCGCGGGCGCCAGCCGCGAGGTCCACGAACGAACGCCTTCAGTCGGCACGACGGCTCACTCCGCCGTGAAGGGGAGCTCTGCTTGACCCAGCGCCGAAGCCAGCTTGAGGCGGAAGGTCTGCCCGGGCGCCAGCGGCCTCGCGGGGAAACGCACCCGGTAGCCGACCCAGAAGCTCTCCATGTACGAGAAGTACGATCGCATCTCGGTGTTGGTGCGGCCCAGCCGCTCCACCGACACCGGGGGCAGCTCTTCAGTGCCGACTACCAGCACCATGCGCCACATGGTGTTCACCTTGTCGAAGTCGTCGAAGCGGTAGTCGTTGGCGTGCACCGCGAAGAAGAACTCGGTCGCGTCGTGGAGCCGGGTGCGCTCGTCACCGAGCTTCTTTTCCAGCTCAGCTTGAGGCCAGGCCTTGAACTGCCCTTCGCGCCGCACCCGCGCTTCGGCGAACACCGGCGAGAGCCAGGTGGCCTGAAAGAAGAGCTTGGTGTCGAGGTTGTCGTAGACGCCCTTCGAGGTCGTGTGGCGCTCGAGCACCTTCTGGTAGTCGCGCTCTTCCGACGCGTCCAACACGGCGGGCGGTGGATCGCCGGGCACGCGGGGAATGCGTGCGCTGGGGCAAGCCGTCAACACCAACATCAGCGGCCAGCCCAACCACCTCACGGGAAATCACTCCGCGCGAACAACGAAACGACGGGCACGCCGGTGGCTTCAATCGCCTCCAGGCCACCTTCCTGGCGATCGACCAGGGTGAAGGCGCCCACGGGCACCAGGCCTTCAGCGCGCGCCCGTTCGATGGCCTTGATGGTGGAAGCGCCGGTGGTGATCACGTCTTCCACGATCACCACGGGGGCGCCGGCAGCCAACGAGCTGAGGCCTTCGATCCACTGGCCGGTGCCGTGGCCTTTTGGTTCCTTACGCACGAGGAACGCCTGCAAGGGCGACTGGCCCAGGAAGCTCACCAACGAGATCGCGCTCGCCAGGGGATCAGCGCCCATGGTGAGACCGCCGATGGCGATGGCCGAAGGGAAGCGGGAGCGAACCCCCGCGAACATCAAGGTACCGACCAGCCAGTGACCCTCGGCGGTGAGCACGGTCTTCTTGCAGTCGATGTAGAAGTCAGACTCGCGCCCGCTGGAGAGCACGACCTTCTTCTTGGCGTACGAGCGCTCGGTGAGCATCGCCAGCAACCGGCGACGATCGACTTCGAGGGCGGCCGCCGAGACATCCAGCGACGGCGCCGTCACTGTATGCTCTCCAGGAAAGCGACGAGTTCGGCCGAGTACCGCAGCTGCTTGAGCAGCTCTTCGCGGCGCGTCTCGTCGAGCTCGCTGAACACGTCGGCGAGCAACGAGAGATCCTGATTGGCCTGGCCCAGCCGCACCGTCACGTCAGCGGCCAGTTCGTCGGCGTCGACTTCTTCTTCCACGCTCTCGGGCGAGAGATCGTCACCCGACGAGAGCGCCTTCTCCAGCATGTCGCGCGCGCTGGGCGAGAGCCGGCCTGATTCTTCGAGCGCCGCCCGGATCGCGCTGAGCGACTCGAGGCCCACGTTCTTCGAGTGAATCGCCGAGGCCAGGGTCATCAACATCGCGTCGGCATCGGAGAGATCGGTGTGCAACCGCGCGAGCACCTTCTCGCGCTGGAGGAACCGCAAGGCGGACACGCGGCGGAAGCCGGTGATCACCTGAAAACGATCTGGCGGGCGCAGCCGCACGTCGATGGGGAACAGCTGCCCCAGGCGCGCGATGTCGGTGGCCAGGCCCGCGATGTCTTCGAGCTCGGCCTCGCTGCGCACCAGGTAGTCGGTGTCTTCGTCGATGCGATCCAGCGGGATCAACGCGGGCGCGACGAAGTGTTTGTGAATGACCGGCGTCTCTTCCACCTGAGGCAACGCGGGAGCAGACGGAGGCGGAGGCGGAAGCTCCTCCTCTTCGGCTGCGACTTCCTGCGCGGGCACAGACGGTTCAGAGGCCTCAACAGGAGCCGAAGGCTGCTCCTCCACCATCGGGGTGGGAGCCCCGACTGCAGCCTCTTCGCCAGCTGTCGCTGGCGTGTCGTCGTTCACGCCTTCCGACATGGTCGTCACCGGTTCTCTTACTTCTTCTTCTTGAGGAGGACCTTCTTCTTGCCTGCCTCACCGACCAACACGGGCTGAGGAGGAGGAGGAGGGGCCGGCTTGCTGGTCTCGCGGTCGCCCTTGGAGGCCATCACGGGAGCGGCGGGCGGCTGGGGCTTGCCCATGGGGGGGCGGGCCACCATGGTCGGCTGACGCGAAGGCGCCACGCTGACCGGGGCGCGCACGGGCGCCACGACCGCGGCAGGGCGAACCATCGGCCGGGAGATCGGCGAGGTGCGCTGCGCGGGACGCTCGGAGGCGGGGCGCGGTTCGGCGTTGCCCATGTCGACACGGCCGCGGAAGCTCGCGCCGTCGACGATGATCACACGCGGCGAGTTGATGTCGCCGACCATGCGGCCTTCACGGGTCAGCTCGACCGACTCGGTGGCGGAGATGTTGCCCACCACCACGCCCGAGATGATCGCGTTGCGGACCTGAACGTTGGCCTTCACGATGCCCGACGGCTCGACGATCAACGTCTTGGTGAGGCTCAGCTCGCCCTCGACCCGGCCGCGGACCGTGAGGTCTTCGTCACCGGAGAGCTTGCCGTTGATGAGGATCGACGGGCCGATGATCGTCGACTCGCCAGTCCCTGCGAAATCCTTGGTAGCTGCCATGATCGCTCAGCGCTCCTTGACGTCCATGTCGACGTTGCCCTTGAAGCTGGCGCCGTCGGCAATGAGGATGCGGGGCGCGCGCACGTCACCCACCACGCGGCAATCCGCCTTGAGCTCGACCTTGTCGGTCGCGGCGATGTTGCCCGTGACCTTGCCGGTGATCTCGACGTTCTGAACTTCGATGTCGGCCTCGACCGACGCGGAGGCCTCCACGAACAGGCTCTCCTTGAGCGAGATCTTGCCCTTCACGGTTCCCTGGATGACCAGATCCTCGTCTCCGGAAATTTCGCCGTCGATGGTGATGCTCGAGCCGATGACAGTGTTCGCCATGTGATGTCCCCTTCCCTGCTGAAAGATGTGTGGTGCTGCTTCAGATGTCGTCGGGCAGCTTGACGTCCATCTCGATGGAGCCGTTGAAGACCGCGCCGTCTTCGATGACCACGCGCGTGGCCTTGATGTCGCCGTTCACCTTGGCCGACTGGTTGATCGAGACCTTGGTGGAGGCGTCGATGTTGCCGCTCGCCGTGCCGTTGATGGTCAGCTCGTCGGCGCGAATGTCGGCTTCGACCACGCCGGATGATTCGATCGTGAGGTGGTTCTTGAGCGCGATCTGCCCTTCAACGCGCCCTTCGATGACCAACCCTCCGCCTCCAGTGAGGCTGCCGCGGATGGTGATGCCCTTGCCGATGATGTTGATCTGATCGGTGTTCGCCATTGGGTGTGTCTTCGTACGTCAGAGGTGTTTGGAAAGCCACGAAGAGATGTCGGCCCACACTTGCTCACGGCCGATCTCCATCATCACCTCGTGACGATAGTCGCCGTATTCTTTGTACGTCTTGTCCTTCGCGCCGATGGTCTCGAAGAACGCCTTGGCGGCAGGCATCGACGCGATGGGATCGCTGGTGCCGGCGATCATCAAGAGCGGCACGGAGATCTGCGGACCTTTGCCAGCGAGCTGACGCTGGGCCGACTGCGTCTCGAAGAACCAGCGCGGCGTGGTGTTGTGGAGATAGAGCGGGTCGGCCTTCGTCTCCTCCTGCCATTTCACGTCGCGCGAGAGGTCTTCGGCCTTGAGCTCGTTGCCGATCTTGAGGCCGGGGAAGATGCCCTTGATGAGCTTCGCGCCCAGCAGCTTGAGGGCGGGCGGTTGAAACGCCAGGGCGTAGAACGGGGCCGAGAGCACCACGCCCGAGAGGCCCTGCTGCGCGCCATTGGCGATGAAGTGGGTGGCCATCAACGCGCCGTGCGAGTGCGCCACCAGAAAGACGGGCTTGCCCTTCGCCGCGTCGGTCAGCCGGGCGTAGAACGCCTTGAGATCTTCGAGGTAGTCGCTCCAGACGTTCACGTCGGCGCGCGCGCCATCGGCCTTGCCGTGACCGCGATAGTCGAAGGTGAGCACGCCGAAGCCGTCCTTCACGAAGGCTTCGATGGGCCTCTGGTAGCGCCCGCAGTGATCGCCGTAGCCGTGAACGACACCGATCCACGCCTTCGGCTCTGCGTCCGTCGTCTCCGAGCGCCAGAACAGTCGTGTTCCGTCTTTCGAAGCGAAAAAGCCTTCGTCACGTCTCGGCATGAGGACCGTTCTAGCGGCCCTTCTGTTCGGGTGACAGCAACTTCAACTTCCGCTCGAGATCCGTCTTCTGCGTGGGACGCTCGGCGTCGTCGGGGCTGGCCTGCAGCAGCTCGAGGGATCGGGCGAAACACTCCTGCGCGCGCGCCTTGCGGCCGAGCTTGAGTGACACTTCACCCAGGTGCTCGAAGAGCGTGGCGTCTTCGGGCCCGGCGCCCACCGCACGCTCCAGCAGCTCAGCCCCGGCGTCGGCATCGCCCTTCTTGAAGAGCACCCAGCCCAGGGAATCGAGGAAAGCGGGGCTCTCCGGCTTGAGCTCGAGGGCCTTGCGCACCAGCCGCTCGGCCTCCTCCAGGTCGCCGCCGTTCTGCGCGATCGTGTAGCCCAGGAAGTTGAGCGCGGTGGAGTTCTTCGGGTCGCCCTCGAGGATAAGGCGGATCTTCTCGATCGCCCGCGTCCACTCGCCCTTCTTCTCGTGCACCGAAGCGAGCGCGAAGAGCAGCGCTTCATCTCTCGGGGCCCGCGCCAGCGCGCCGTTGAGCAGCGACACCGCGTCTTGCAACCGGTTCTGCCGGCCGTAGAAACCCGCCAGCGCCTCGAGCAACTCGGTGGTGGCGCCTTTGGCCATCGCCTTGACCAGGGTGACCTCGGCGTCTTTCAGCTGGCCCGACCGCTCGAAGATGCGGGAGAGCGCGGGATCGACGCCCGACAGCTCGGGCTTCTCTTCCCGGAGCTTGTGCACCAGGTCGAGCGCCGCCTTGTGCTGGCCGAGCTGCGAGAGACACAACCCGCGGTGCAGCCGGGCCTCGAAGCTCACGTCGCCCAGCCCCTTGGGCACCGCGTCGAAGGCCTCGGCCGCCTTCTGAAAATCGCGCACCCGCTCGTGCACCAGGCCCGCATAGAAATGAAGGCGCGGTTCCAGCCCTGAAGAACGCGCTTGATCGAGCACGTCGGCCGCCAGTTGGAGCTGATGCGCGGCGAGGTAGCTGAACGACACCTTCACGGCGACTTCAGGATCGCGGCCCTGCGCGAGCAGCTGGTCGAAGTAGGCGCGCGCGTCGGGCACCTTCTTGAGCCGCAGCGCCAGCCGCCCCGCGTTGAGCAACACGTCGCGGTTTTCGGGATCGTGCTGCATCGCCTGCTCCCAGGCGTCGAGCGCCTTGGGCAGTTTGCCGGCCGACTCCGCGATGCGCGCCAGGGTGCCCCAGCTCTCGATGTCGGCGGGATCACGTTCGACCGCACGCACCAGCAGCTTCTCGGCCTTCGCGCTGTCGCCCCGCTCCGCCAGCGCCAGGCCCAGCCGGCGATAGCCGACGGGATCTCCGGGCACCGCGCCGCCGAGATCCTCCACCACCTTCACCGCGTCATCCACCCGGCCCTGATCAAGCCAGAGCTGCGTGAGCACGAGGTACGCGTCGGGATCGTTGGGGCGCAGCTTGATGGCCCGCATCAGGTGCGTGCGCGCGCGGGTGGTCTTCTGACCTTCGTAGAGCACCCGCCCCATCAGCAATTGCGCGGGGGGATAGTCGGGGAACCGTTCGATCACCCGCTTGAGCTGGAGCTCCGCGCGATCGAGCTCCGAGCTGCGCGCGTACTGCTCGGCGAGCTCGGTCATCAGGTACGCATTCGAGTCATCGGACGCGAGCGCCAGCCGCAGCTCGTCGAGCGCCACCTTGTGATCGCCATCGTGGTGCGCCAACCGCGCGCGCATGAAGTGGGCGTAGGAAGCCGCCGAAGGAAACGGGGTGCCTTCATCGGTCGGCACGCCCATCGCCTCACGCATGGCCGCCACGTCGACGGTCGGGCGTTTGGGCGCCGCGCCGAACGCAATCGGTGCGAGGAACACCAAAATCGACGCGAGGCAGCGCATCAGGCCAGCAGCCTTTCCAGCAGCAGCTCAGCGCCGCCTTCGATGTCTCTCACGTCACCCATGCGCGACCGGTAAGGAATGCGCTCATCGGCGAGCAAACCGACCAATCTGCCGACCAGGGCCTGGGCCACGTCGGGTGCGGTCTCCGGCATCACCACCACGAACACCCCGTTTCCGAGGTGACCGACGCCGTCAGGCGACTTGAGTTCTTTGCGAATCACCGCGGCGCAGCGGCCCACGCTCTCGGGTGAAGGCTGGAGCGGCTTGAGCACGGCCAGCGCGATCGGCCGCCCGTAACGCGCGCTGCGGCTGATCTCCTGCTCCAGCAGGTTGGCCACGCCGATGTGATCGTAGAGGCCGGTCTCCGCGTCGTTGCCCGGGCCCACCGCGAGGTTCGGCCTGCCCCGGCTGCGTTGCACCGCGGCCTGCACGCGCGCCAACAACACGCTGGGGGGCAGCGGCTTGGCCACGAAGTCGGCGGCACCCAGCTCGGCCGGGCGAATGCGTTCAGGCAGCTCGGGCCGGGCGGAGAGGAGAATCACCGGGATGTTCTCGGTCTCCGGGCGCGATTGCAGCTCGCGCAGCGCGTCGAGACCATCCCGGTTGGGCATGAACACATCCATGATGATCACATCGGGTTGCAGGGATCGGGCCCGCTCCACCGCTTCATTGCCATCGCGGGCCAACTCGACGCGGTAGTGACCCGAGAGCCCCATCGTTGCGATGCGACTGAAGATCGGGTCGTCGTCGACCAGCAGCACCAGCGGCTCGCTCTTTCGCGTGGGCAGCGCCTTGTGCTGGCCCTGAGGCATGGGGAGCGTGAACGCGAAGATCGCCCCACCATCGGTGGGCGCTTCTGCCCAGATCTCGCCGCCATGACGCTCGACGAAGTCACGGCAGATCGACAGGCCCAGGCCGTTCGAACGATCGAAGGCCATCAACACCTCGTTCGGATCTTCGATGCGCCCGTCATCGCGCACTTCGATCAACGCCACGTCACCGTCGGGCCGCTTGCGGAGGCGGGCGCGCACCACCACTTCCTTCGCGCCCCTGGAATGGGTGAGCGCGTTGGTGATCAGGTTTTGCAGCACCTGTTTGATCTTCTGGTCGTCTGCGAAGACGTCGAGGCTCAGCGGCGTCTCCGAGCGCAGGGCCAGGCCCTTTTCTTTCGCGAGAATCTGCAGTTCCCGCGCGGCGTCCTGGCAGGCCTCGCTGACGTCGAAGACCCGGGAGAAGAGCGCGATGCGGCCATCGGCACCGCGCGCTTGATCGAGCAGGCTCTCCACCAGCGAGAGCACCTTCTTGCCCGCGCGGTTGATGGCCTCTGAGCTCGCGCGCTGAGTGACCGAGAGCATCGAATCGGTGATCAGCAGGTGCGCGTAGCCGAGCAACACGTTGAGCGGCGCGCGCAGATCGTGGCTGAGCACTGCCATGATCTCGTTCTTCTTGCGATCGAGCGTGCGCAGCCGGTTGTTGGCCTCGACCAGTTCCTTGTAGCGCTCGACGTACGCGTCTTCGAGGGCCTCTTGGCTGCGCGCGGCGGTGGCGTGCACCTGCTGCCGCTCGATGGCGTTGGCCAGGGCGACCCCGACCGCTTGCAGAAAATCGAGCTCTTCTTGCGTGAGCGCCTGCTTGCGGCGCACCACCAGGGCGGCGATCTCACGCACCTCGGCGCTCAGCGGCACCACCCAGCCGCCATCGGTCTCCACCGGCTGGCGCGTCTCGAGCGCCTTGCGGAACGTGGGAGCGACCGCGAGATCGATGGGCGTGCGCTCGTCTTCGTCGATCAACGCGGCGCGCGACGTCACCCCGCGCTGCACCTGCAACACGGCCACCCGCTCACAGCCCAGGCCCTCGCTCATGCGCCCCGAGACCATTCGCAGCAGTGCCTCTATCGACGCACCGGAGACCGAGAGCCGGGTCAGCTCGAGCATCAGCTCCAGGCGTTTGCGCACCAGGTCGTCGTGTTCGACGAACCGGCGGGCCTTGAGACTGGCGGCCAGCTGGCGCTCCAGGCCTTCGAACGACTCGGCCACGCCGTCGACATCGAGGCGCTGCAACGACGCCCGCCAGCCTTCGGTGCCGTCGATCAACACGGGAATGCGCCGCAGCTCAGGGCGCTTGCGCAGCTCGGCCAACAAGGTGGGGGCGACCCGCGCCGTCGAAGCCAGCACCACGGCGTCGGGGCGCGGTTGGGCCTCCCGGCGTTCGAGCGCACCAGAGCCGATCGCGGTCTCACAGTCGTACCCGCGTGCTTCCAACCGGGACACGATGGAGTCCGCTCTGCTCCCTACGATGAGGACTCGGCCAGCGGCGTTCGCCACTCTCGTACTCTAAGGCACCGCCCCCGCGTTCGCACAGCGCGCCGCACGATGTAGGGAGAATGCCGACGCGCGCGCTCGTTTCCGTTGCCTCGTGAAAAAGGCGTTGCCGTGAAACATGTCGGGTACAGTGCGCGCGGCCGCAAGCCCACATGGTCCCCATGATCCGCACTCTGATCGCCGTCGCCGTACTGGCCGTTGCCCCCGCCTTCGCGCAAACCGGCGATGAGTGGAGCACCTTCCCACCCGCGCAACCTGCGCCGACCCCGGTCAAGCCGGCCGATCCGCCCCCGGCGAAGGTCGAGCCCCGTACCGCGCCCCCGCCCAATCGGACGGCGCCTCCGCCTTCGGCGGCCCCGCGATCCTTCACCGTGGATGCAGGCGTGGCCGATGCCGGCGTTGACGTCAGTGATGCCGACACGCGCATCATTTCGCAGAAAGAGCGGTTCCTCGCGGGCACCGAACCGCACAGCCCCTCGACCTGGGGCAACGCGTGGAATGCGCCTGAAAACGGCCGCGTCACCGCCGGCCAGGTGGGCATCGGCACCGTGTTCGTGCCCAGCGCGCGTCTGGGGCCCAAGGGCGTGGTGCGTGTCTCGTTGCTCGGCGAGTACCTGAACCAGCTCGATTTCCCCGTGCGCTCGGCCCAGAACATCCGCTCGGCGGTGACCTTCGCGGCCAGCTTCCAGCCCTTCGAGTGGGGCGAGATCTTCGTGTCCTACGGCGCGGCGGCGAACACCAACAACCGCACCTCGCCCAACCTCATTCAGGCGCTGGGCGATCTGTCGCTGGGCATCAAGGTCGCTCATCACTTCGGCAAGGGTTTCCACGCGGGCGCCGATCTGCGCCTGCTCACCTTCTCCGGCGTGGGCAACCAGGGCGTCGACCGGTTCGCTGTGGGCTTCAAGCCGATGCTGCTGGCCACCTACGACTTCCGCGAACTGTCGCGCTCGGCGCCCTTCATCTTCACCGCGGGCCTGGGCTTCACGCTCGACAGCACCTCGGGGCTGGTGATCAACCAGCGCCTCAACGCGTCGGAAGAGTTCGCCCTCAACGTGAACCGCTACCACCGCTTCAACTTCAACCTCGCCCTCGAGCTGCCCTTCCCCGTGGTGACGCCGTTCTTCGAGTACACGCTCGCCGCGCCTCTGGGCGTGCCGAACAACGAGCTCACCGGCCCCGACGGCTTGTTCATCAACGCGTCGGCCGCGATGGCGCAGGTCTTCGGCCTGGGCCTCAAGATCACCGCCGTCAAAGACCTCACCTTCGTGACCGGCTTCAACTTCGGCCTCGCCCGCTCGGTGGGCCTGGGCGTGCCGGCCACCCCGCCGTGGAACTTCTACCTGGGCGCGCAGTTCGCCATCGATCCCTTCCAGCGCGGTGAGACGAAGTTCGTCGAGACCATTCGCGAGAAGAAGCTCGAGGTCGCCAAGGCCGTCTCACCGGTGCGCCTCGAAGGCGTGGTGACCGATGCGGAGACGAAGAAGCCGCTGCCCGGCGTGATCATCGCGGTCGGTGGCGTGAAACCCTCGGCCACCAACGAGATGGGCCAGTACGAGTCGTTGCCCATCACCGCCAAGAGCGTGAAGCTCTCGGTCGCACGCGACGGGTACAAGGCGGTGGAGCGCGAGATCGCCGTCGAGGCGAACAAGCCCACCCGCGTCGACCTGGCGCTCGAGCCCGACGTGAAGAAGGCGAAGTTCGAGGTCAGCGCGACGGCCAACAAGAAGCCGATCAAGGCCGACATCATCTTCACGGGTGCAGGCGAGGCGAAGCTGCAGACGCCTGACGGCAACGCGCCGGTCGAGGTCGAGCTGCCCGCGGGCACCTACACCATCACCGCTTCGGCCGACGGCCACCTCGCTCAGACCCGCGACGTGCAGGTGCAGGCGGGCGGCAAGCTGGTGGTCACCTTCGATCTGGTGCCTTCTCCCAAGAAGGTCCTGGTGATCTTCAAGGGCGACAAGATCGAGATCCTCCAGCAGGTGCGCTTTGCCACCGGCAAGTCGACCATCCTCCCGGAATCCTTCAACCTGCTCCAGCAGGTGGTCGATGCGATCATCAAGAACAACGTCAAGCGGGTGAAGGTCGAAGGCCACACCGACAACCGCGGTGGCAAGGCCTCCAACCAGACGCTCTCGGAAGACCGCGCGCGCAGTGTGATGGAGTACCTCGTCGCACAGGGCATCGACAAAGTGCGCCTCGAGTCAGTGGGCTATGGTGACTCGAAACCGATTGCACCGAACCTGACTGCGCGGGGCCGCGAACTCAATCGCCGCGTGGAATTCATCGTCCTGGAGAAGTGATGAACCGCTCCGCTTACGTACTCCTCGCGGTGCTGGCTACGGCCTGCCCCGAGCAGATGGTCGTGCCTCCTCCGCCGAACCCGCCGCAGGTGTTCCTCACGGTCACCGAGTCGAACGTGATCGGCGACGCGGTGAAGGGGAAGGTCAACGTCAGCGGGTGCAAGAAGGTCGCGCAGGTGCAGCTGCTCCAGGGCGATTCGTTCCTGGCCGACGTGAACTACACCGGGGGCGCCACCGACTTCTCGTTGCCGCCCGGCACGTTCTCGGCGCTCTACTCGCGGCTGGGCATCGCGGCGTCTCTGACCCTGAAGGCCAAGGTCTTGTGTGACGACGCGCGCACCAACACCTCGCAGCCGGTGGGGGTGAAGTTCTTCCCCATCGAGCGGCGGTTCACCGCCATGAACGGTGGGCAGTTGGTGACCGACAACTTCATCGCCGAGGGTGGCATCGGCGGCACCCCCAATACGTTCCTGGGGTGCGGGCTCACCGACACCGGCACGGCGCTCATTCGGGTGAACACCGCGGGCGACGTGGTGGCCTTCAACGATCAGCTGCCCTTCGACTGCAGTCTGGCGACGCAGATCAGCGATCGCAGCACGGTGACCGGCACGCGCTGGGTGCTCGAGCCCGATCAAGGCGTCTTCGCGATGAACAGCGCGCTCCAGATTCAGCGCATCTTCCGCAGCCCCAAGACCAAGCGCATGGGCGTGGGCCCCAAGGGCTCGGTGGTGGTGTGGGTCGACGAAGGCGGTACGCGCAACCGGGTCATCAAGATGGATCCCCTGCCTGCCTCGACCAACGAGTGGGAAGCGGAGTTCATCGGCATCATGAACTCGACGCCGGTGATCGACGACGGCGCAGGGGGCGCGGTGTGGGTGACCCGCTGGGTGTTCGACATCGGCACCAAGATCGCCGACATCGTTCCGTACAAGTACAACCTCAACACCGGGCAGATTCTCAACGGCATCGTGAACGGTCTGCCGGCGGTGCTCTATCGCCAGCAGTACCCGGTCAACTCGGCCAGCCAGCCGATCATGCCCGAGGGTGTGTTCAGCGCCGACGGTGCGTTCTTCACCTTGCCGGTCATCTCTCTCGACGCGCAGACCACCACGGTCGTCTCGTGCTCGACCACCACGGGCGGCTGTGAGACCGACGCGACGGCCCGAAGGTGGACCAGCACCCAGTTCCCCGGGATTCTGCGGGCGATCGTTCCGTTCTCGCAGGGCAACATCTACGCGATCATCGGGCCCTTCTCGGTCTACTTCCTGAGCAGCCAGCTGGGCACCGTGCAGAACCTGGGTGACCGGCCGCTGCAGCCCACCGGCAGCCTGGTGGTGGTGGGCGTGCAGCCGGGCCTGGGCACTGACTTCTACGTGCTGACGGGACCTGACCTTGGCGCCAATCAGTCCTTCGCGCAGGAGATCATCGCCACCGAAGCGCCAGGCAGTGGCGAGCTGTGGCGCATGGAGTTCGGCAGCGGGGAGGCGTCGAGCGCCGCGATGTACATGGGCATCGACGACGCGCAGAAGGTCTGGATTCGGGCGGGCACCGATCTCATCAAGCCGCTGAGCAACTTCGACTACCGGATGGCGAGAGGCCCGACGGTTCTTCCTTAGTCCCCCTCGCCCTGCGAAGCGGTGAGAGGGTCGGGGTGAGTGGCCTTGCGAGCAACCAACAACGCCTCGACGTTGCCAGCTGGGCCGTGCACGGCAGAATCGACCACGCCGAGTTCCACCATGCCGTGGCCGGCAACGAACGCCCGAATGCGGTCAATCGCCCCCTGACGTGCCACCGCATCGCGCACCACCCCACCCTTGTCCACGTCGCCCTGAGCCACCTCGAACTGAGGCTTCACGAGCGCGATCAACATGCCCCCTGACGTGAGCCGTCGAAGCACCGGCGGCAACACCGCCTCGAGCGAGATGAAGCTCACGTCGATGACCACCACCTGCACGGGCTCAGGCAGCTCGGCATCGGTGAGGTTGCGAGCGTTCACCCGCTCCTTGCTGATGACCCGCGGGTCTCGCCGAAGTTTCTCGTGGAGCTGCCCCCAGCCCACGTCGATCGCGTAGACCTTGCTGGCGCCTTCCTGGAGCAGGCAATCGGTGAACCCACCGGTGCTGGCGCCGATGTCCGCGCACGTCGCGCCGCGTACGTCGAGCTTGAAGGCGTCGATGGCGCCCTTGAGCTTGAGGCCTCCGCGAGAGACGTACGGAATCACCTCACCCTTGAGGCGCAGCTCGGCATCGAGCGCGATCTTCGTGCCGGGCTTGTCGACGCGTTGATCGTTCACCACCACCTGGCCCGCGAGGATCAGCGCCTGGGCGCGGGTGATCGACTCGGCGAACCCGCGGGCATGCACGAGCACGTCGAGGCGCTCCTTCTTCACTTCGCCCGCCCGAGCAGCTGCAGCGCGGCCTGGTGGATCCCCGCGGCGTCGAGACCCAGAACAGCGCGTTGGGCGCGCGCTTCACCGTGGCGAATGAACCGATCGGCCGGCAGCCCCAACACCTTCACGCGCACCGGGTGCTCCGCCAACGCCTCGAGCACGGCGCTGCCCAGACCACCGCGGGTGGTGCCTTCTTCGATGGTCACGATCGCGCGAGCAGCCTCGAGCCGGGTGACGAGCTGAGCGCTCAACGGCAACTCGGCCGCATCCACCACCGACCACGGCTGATCCCGGGCGGCCTCCAAAGCGGGCAGCACCATCGAGCCGAACGCGACCAGACACACCTCGGCGTCCGCGGGATCCGCCAGCCAACGCACGCCCGGTGCACAAGGCGCGGCCTCGGTCGGAATCGTGCCGCGCGGAAAGCGGATGATCGACGGGCCGTTCTCCTCAATCGCACGCGTCAGGAGCAGCGGCAGATCTTCGCCCCACACCGGCGCTCGCACCCGCAGGCCCGGCAACGCGCGCGAGAAGCTCAAGTCGAACATGCCCTGATGGGTGGCGCCGTCTGCTCCGACGAGGCCGGCACGATCGACCGCGAAGACCACGGGTAACCCGGGGATCACCACGTCGTGTACCAGCTGATCGTACGCGCGTTGGAGGAACGTCGAGTAGATGCACACGATCGGCCGCAGCCCCGCGTGCGCGAGGCCCGCCGCGAAGGTGACCGCGTGTTGTTCGGCGATGCCCACGTCGTGAACCCGATCAGGAAAACGATCCTGCAGGTGCCGGAGCGAGCTGCCTTCGATCATCGCAGGGGTGATCACCACCACCCGGGGATCCCGCTCCAGCTGCTCTTCGAGCGCAGCGGCGAAGGCGTCGCTCCAGGTGCGAGCACCTCCGCGGCTGCGCACCAGCTTGCCGTCACGCAGCTCGTACGGACCCATCGCGTGACCGCGCGTCCGCCCATCGAGCTCGGCGGGCGCAAAGCCCCGGCCCTTCTGCGTGCGGGCGTGCACCACCACCGGCCGCTGGTTTCGGCGCGCCGCACCGAGCACCTCTGCCAGCGCATCGAGATCGTGACCGTCGACCGGGCCCAGGTACGAGAAGCCCATCGCCTCGAAGAACGCGCGCGGCCCCTGGCGGAGCATCTGCTCCACCGCGCCCACGTTCTTCGAGATGCTCATGCCGTTGTCGTTGAGCACCAGCTTGATGGGCCAGTTGGACGCGCCTGCGTGGTTCAGCGCCTCGAAGGTCAGGCCGCCGGTCAACGCGCCATCACCGACGATGGCCACCACCTCGCCGGGCTGCTGTTGGCGGCGTTTCCCCTCGAGAATGCCCAACGCCACGGAGAGCGCGGTGCACGCGTGCCCCGCCCCGAACGCGTCATGTTCGCTCTCGGCGGGATCCAGGAAAGGCGCCGTGCCCGCTTCCTGCCGCAGGGTGGACATCGCCGCGCGCCGGCCGGTGAGGATCTTGTGGGCGTACGCCTGGTGCCCGACGTCGAAGACGAGCCGATCGACCGGCGACTTGAAGGCGCGGTGGAGCGCGACGATCAGCTCGACCGTTCCGAGCGACGCGCCCAGGTGACCGCCTACGTGGCCGCAGATGGAGATGATCTCTTCGCGCAGCTCTGCGCAGAGCGCTGGCAGCTGGGCGGCCTCGAGCGCGCGCAGGGCCCTGGGCGAGTCCACCTGCGAGAGGAGGCTCACCGTCAGCTCGTGCGCTCGATGGAGTAGCGCGCCAACGCCGCCAGCGGACCATCGGCCCCCTCGAGCGCGCGCACGGCGGTCAGCGCCCGAGCAACGTGACCTGCGGCGAGTGAACGGGCGGCGTCCAGCCCCACCACCGCGGGGAAGGTGTGCCGGCCTGCGGCTGCATCGGCGCCGGTGGGCTTGCCCATCACGGTCGCATCGGCCGTCACGTCGAGGATGTCGTCGGCGATCTGAAACGCGAGGCCCACGGCGTCGCCGTAAATCTCCGCCGCCTGGAGCGCCTGCTCATCAGCCCCCCCGGCGATCGCGCCCATGCGGCAGGCGGCTTTGATCAGCGCGCCCGTCTTCATGCGGTGCAACCGGGTGAGGTAGTCGAGCTCAGCAGGCCGGTCTTCGGCGATGTCGAGCACCTGCCCGCCCACCATGCCGCCTGCGCCCGCGGCCACCGCGAGCTCCGCCACCAGCCTGCCGCGCACGGCCTGCTCGGCGGGAGTGCCCGTCGCGAGCAGCGCGAACGCGTCGGTCAGCAACGCGTCGCCCGCGAGAATGGCCATCGCCTCGCCGAACACCTTGTGATTCGTGGGCCGGCCGCGGCGCAGATCGTCGTCATCCATCGCGGGCAGATCGTCGTGCACCAGCGAATAAGTGTGGATGCACTCGAGCGCGCAGGCGGCGTCGTTCGCAGGTTCGCCGCCCCCACCCGACGCGCGGGCCACCGCGTCAGCGAAGGTGAGGCAGAGCACGGGGCGCAGGCGTTTGCCGCCATCGAGCAGCGAGTAGGCCATCGCTTCGGCGAGGCGCGCGGGGCTGCGGCGGCCGATCGTTTCCATGCGGTTCTGCAGCAGCGCTTCGACGCGCCGTTGCTGCGTGGGGAGCCAGCCGTCGAGCGAGAAGTTCGTCATGGGTCGAGTTCCTTGGAGCTCAGAACGGCACGTCGTCGTCATCGGCAGCCGGTGCGACGGGCGCCTTCTTCACGACGGGGGGCGGTTGCTGTTTGGCCTGGGGCGCCGCGGGGGGCTCGTTGCCTTCGGGCACCTTGAGCGGGGCGGTGCGGCCGTCTTCAGCGAGCAGCTGCTCGATGCGCTTCTCGGCGTCGCCGAGAATGCCCTCGCCCTGCTTCACCAGGGTGATGCCTTCGGCGAAACGATCCAGAGAGTCTTCGAGCGAGAGCTCGCCGCCCTCCAGCGCTTCGACGATCTCCTGGAGCCGCGTGACCACGTCGCCGTACTGCCCGCGCGCTGCATTTTTTTCCTTCGCCACGAGCGGTTCCCTACCCTACTTCGCCGCCTGATTCTCCCTCGCCCTTTGGGAGTGGGTCGGGGTGAGGGCCTCACGAGCCTTCACCTCCGCCACGATCACCTCGTCACCCGAAACCTTGATCGTCACCTCATCGCCCGCCTTCACCTCCGCGGCCCG
>JANODF010000111.1:0-3128 GCA_031412555.1 Archangium sp.
ATTCACTACAACGGCCCGAGGAAGGACAAGCCTTTCGTGGTGCAGAACTGTTCGGCCTTCAACGACAACCTGCTCGAGAGCGCGCTCTTCGGTCACACCAAGGGCTCGTTCACCGGCGCGTTGCGCGACAAGAAGGGTCTCTTCGAGGTGGCTGACGGCGGCACGTTCTTCCTCGACGAAGTGGGCGACATGTCGCCGGCGCTCCAGGTGAAGCTCTTGCGCGTGCTGCAAGAAGGCACGCTCACCCCGGTCGGTGGCACCGCTCAACGCCAGGTCGACGTTCGCCTCATCGCCGCCACGCACAAGGACCTCGGCGTGATGGTGAAGAAGGGCGAGTTCCGCGAAGACCTCTACTACCGCATCAACGTCATCCGCATTCAGGTGCCGCCGCTGCGTGATCGCAAAGACGATCTGCCCGTGTTGATCGACCACTTCATGCGCAAGCATAAGAAAGACGGTCAACGGGCCCGCGCGCTGCACAACGACGCGTTGTCGATCTTCCAGCAGTACCACTGGCCGGGAAACATTCGAGAGTTGGAGAACGAGATCGAACGGCTGCTGGTGCTGGGCAACGAGTTCGAGATTCTCCCGGCGGATCTGCTCTCGAGCCGCATCAAAGACGCGGTGTCCGGTGCCTCGGGCAACAACGTGATCGGCGCCTCGCGCATCACGCAGCTACCGCTCGGCAAGTTGAACGATGCGGTGGAGGCGCTCGAGCGGGAGATGCTCGGCCAGGGGCTCACCCGCACCAAGGGCAACAAGAGCCGGCTGGCGCGCGAGCTGGGCATCAGCCGCTCGAACCTCATCCTCAAGATTCAGAAGTACCAACTCGAGCGTCCGGGGACCCCTGACGCCGAGGAAGACCCGGAGCTGTCCGCGTGACTTCGACGTATTTTCATCAAGGGCTGTTCGAGACCGATGACGGAGCGCCGCTGTGGTTCGAGTCGCGCGGCGAACCCGGTGCGGTGCCGGTGGTGCTCAACGATGGCCTCGGTTGTGACGGCTTCATCTGGCGCTATTTGTGGGAACCGCTGACGGCCAAACGCCGGGTGATGCACTGGAACTACCGGGGCCACGGCCGTTCGGGCGTGCCCACCGACGATTCGCGCATCGGCATGGAATACATCACCGACGATCTCGCGCGCTTGATGGACGCGCAGAAGATGGAGTCGGCGGTGATGTTCGGCCACTCCATGGGCGTGCAGGTCTGCCTCGAGTTTCACCGTCGGCATCGTTCGCGCGTGAAGGGCCTGGTGCTGGTGTGCGGCTCGTACGGCACCCCGCTCGACACCTGGCACGATCACACCCTGTTGCGCGTGGCGTTCCCCTACCTGCTGCGGGCCGTGGAGAACTCGCCCAAACTCGCCAAGGGCATCATGGCGCGCGTGCTCAACACGCAGCTTGCCGTCGAGTTCGGCATTCGCACCGAGCTCAACGCGTCGCTGATGAAGCCCAACGACTTCGCGCCGTACATGGAGCACCTGGCGAAGATGAACCCGCTCTACTTCGTGCGCACCCTCGACTCGCTGAAGGATCACTCGGCGTGGGATCACCTGCCCTACGTCGACGTGCCCACCATGGTGGTCGGCGGTGAAGGCGATCGTTTCACGCCCATCTGGTTGAGCCAGCGCATGGCCGAGTTCATTCCGAAGGCTGAGTACGTCTACGTGCCGGGCGGCAGCCACACCGCGCCGCTCGAGAGACCGGGCCTGGTGAACGCGGCCATCGATCGGTTCCTGCGCGAGCGCGTCTCGACGACTCAGCCCTGAGCTCGCATCGCCCGCCACTGCTCCCAGGCCAGCTCCGGGTCGAGATCGGCGTATCCGCGGCTGCGCTCGAGTTCGCGCGCGTCTTCGTGCTTCATCGCGATGCACGCGCCCTTCTCGGTGATGCCTTCGACCTCGGCCTTCGTCAGCGGGGTTCCCTTGTCCTTCTCGGCCGCGAGCAGCAGCACGACGAGCGCCGGCACGTGCACGAGCGCCGGCTCGCTGGGCGGTGACGGCTTCTTGCCTGCCAGACCCAATCGCCAGCTTCCGAAGGGGTTGTGACACGGCGAATCGCTCGGGTACTTCGTGTCGGGCCAGCGGCGGAGTTCTCTGCGAGCCGTTGCCGCATCGGGGCTGAAGGTGTGCCCCGAGAGAAGCAGAGGCGATTCGGCCAGCTGATAGACGTTCAAGCTACCGAGCAGCTCGTTGGCGGCGTTCGCATCGATCGTGGCGTCGAGCGCGACCTGAGCATCCGGTAGCGAGAAGGCCTGCATGCCGCAGGTCGAGGCTTCTCCTTCGTTGACGAGCAACGCCACCGCGAGGCGGTACAGCCCCCACGGGTTGCCGCTCTCCAGCAGCTCGAGCCATCGGGCGATGGGGTAGCCCACCTTGGACTCCTCGACGCGTACAGCGAGCGCGCCTGCGTCCTCGAGCGAGCGGAGCAGCTTGGCGAGCGCCTCAGGTTCGCGGTTGAGCTCGATCGAAATCGAGAGCACCACGGCCGAGCCGGCCTGATCGATGGCTGCTTGTTCCGTGCGGCTGCATGTGCCGAAGGAGAAGGCCTCGCCGAACGAACCGTCGTGCGGGTTCGGTACGTGTTCCGTCTCGAACGAGAACGGGACCTTCACGGCCAGGGCCTTCTTCCAACCCGAAGGTGTGCTCGGAGCACCCGGAACGAAGAGGGTCAAGCAGACTCGCTCACGCGCGTTGGTCATGGCGCCGAAGCGTAGCCGAGCACTTCGCTATTCCGGGTCGTCTCCGAGCAGCGCACCGACGTGCAGCTCGATCGAGTCGAAAGGCTCGGCGCGGACGCGTTGAGGCCGGTCTGCGATGAGCACACTCAAATAGCCCTGCGCCTCGTTCCGGAAGACGTTGAGCGTTCCGGTGTCAGGATCGAGCAGCCAATAGTGAGGCACTCCGGCCTCGTGATAGCGGCGCAGCTTCCGGATCGTGTCGTTGTGTCGATTGCTCTCCGAGAGGATCTCGCAGATCCAATCAGGCCGGAGTGTCACCGGTCTGCCTGCCGGTGGCTCAGGGCTTCGCTCACGTCGCCAGCCGACGACGTCGGGGCGATAGCCATTCTCTCCGAGTTGGAGGTCGACCTCGGGGAGGATCCACCAACCGCCCGCACCCGGTCACCGG
>JANODF010000112.1:0-2217 GCA_031412555.1 Archangium sp.
TTTGGCCACCGAGCCGTGGTGCGCGTGCACCAGCGTCTCGCCCTTCAAATCGTTCAAGGCCTGGGCGAGGCGCTCCGCGAGGCGGCGGCTGTTGACGAAGATGAGCGTCGAGCGGTGCGTCTCGATGAGCTCGAGCACCTGGGGGTGAATCGCAGACCAGATGGACGTCTCGCCGCCGGTCGCGACTTCACCTCGGGCCTTGGCGGTCTTGCGAATCGAGAGGTCTTCGACAGGCACCTCGACCCGAAGCGTGAGCTGCTTCCTGGCCTGCGCGTCGACGACCGTCACCGGGCGATGGCGCGGCACGGCATCCGTCCCTCGGGGCTGGGCGCCCCCTAAGAAGCGGGCCACCTCGTCGAGCGGGCGACACGTCGCTGACAGCCCGATGCGCTGCATCGGTGCACGGGTGAGCGCCTCGAGCCGCTCGAGCGAAAGCATCAAGTGGCTGCCGCGCTCCGTGGACACCAGCGCGTGAATCTCGTCGATGATGACGGTCTGCACGTCTCGCAGCGACTCGCGCGCTCGGGAGGTGAGCATCAAGTAGAGCGACTCTGGCGTGGTGATGAGAATGTCAGGCGCGTATTTGACGAGCCGAGCGCGCTCCTTGGTCGGCGTGTCACCGCTGCGCACCCCCACGACAGGTGGCGCGACGCTGAGCCCGAGCCGCGCGGCCGCGTGGGTGACGCCGATGAGTGGGGCCCGCAGGTTGCGTTCGATGTCGACGCCGAGCGACTTGAGCGGCGAGATGTAGAGCACGCGCGTTCTGGTCTCGCCGGGCGGGCTTCGGAACATCAGCGCGTCGATCGCATGAAGGAACGCCGCCAGCGTCTTGCCGCTCCCTGTCGGCGCGAGCAGCAAGGTCGAGTCGCCCTGGTGCAGCAGAGGCCAGGCCTTCTCTTGCGCCTCAGTCGGTTTGGCGAAGACCGCGGAGAACCACTCGCGCGTCGCTTGATGGAAGAGGTCGAGGGCGGCCATGCGCGGCTTCTTTAACCGCCTCGCCCCTTGCGCCGAACAATTCGAAGCCTTTCCACCTCAGTCGTCGCCCGTTAGAGAATCCCCGTGCCTGAAGGCGACACGCTGCACAACATCGCCAAGACCCTGCGCCCCGCACTCGAGGGGAAAGTCGTCACGCGGCTCGAGTTCTCGCGGCTTGCCGGCGACGCGCGCGTTCTGGTCGGCACCACCATCACGACCGTGGAAGCTCAGGGCAAGAACCTGCTCATTCACTTCGACAACGGGCTCGTGCTGCACACCCACTTGAAGATGCCGGGCGCCTGGCACCTGTATCGCCCGGGCCAGCAGTGGAGACGGTCGCCCTCCCAGGCGCGGGTGGTGCTCGAGGTCGAAGACGCGCAGGCCGTTTGTTACAACGCGCCGGTGGTGCGGGTGTTGCGCGAAAGCGAGCTGCGCCGTGACCGCCCGCTCGCGGGCCTGGGGCCTGACCTCCTCTCAGAGAACTTCGACGCAGCCCGCGCCATCGCCCACTTGAGGGTCATCGAGAGTTGGCCGCTGGGCGTCGCGGTGATGCACCAGGCCGCGGTCGCTGGCATCGGCAACGTCTACAAGAGCGAGCTGCTTTTCCTCGAGGGCCTCGACCCGTTCGAGCCCGTCGCGTCGTTCGACGATGAGGCGCTGCATGCGGTGCTCGCACGCGCGCGCGAGCTGATGCAGGTCAACACCAACCATGGCTCTGATTCACCTTTCACGGGCCGGCGGACGACGCGCTTCGAAGGCCGCTCAGACGGCACGAAGGTGTGGGTCTACGGACGCCGGGGTCTGCCGTGTTTTCGCTGCGGGGCTGCCATTCGCATGAAGCGGCAGGGCACCGCGCTGCGCTCGACGTACTTCTGCGCGGGCTGTCAGGGCATCAGCGAAGAGAAGCTCGCGGTGCTCTTCGCCGCGAAGTCTTGAGCGTCGAAGCCGGCGTCGGTCGTGCCCGCGTCCGGCCTTCCCGCATCGCGTCCCGCATCATCGCCCTGGACCGAGACGCACGCTCCGGTGAGCGGGTTGCACTGTTGCCCGGCGCCACAAAGGACGAGGGAGCACTGAGGAACGCAGGTGAGGCTCGCGGGCTCGCACACTTCTCCCAACGGGCAGAAGGGGGGGCAGGCCGTCGCCGCTGGACCGCACTGACACGCCGCCAGGGTGAGCGAGAAGACGAGGAGCGACGCAGGGCGGATCATGTTGGGCAAGACACACGAGCACCCGAGTCAGGGC
>JANODF010000113.1:0-2984 GCA_031412555.1 Archangium sp.
TGGGACACACTCTGGAATGGCTGGAGTCGACTCCAGGCGCAGTACGAAGGACTGCAGGCCTACAAGCGCCTGCAGAGCTTCCGATGACCCTCAGGACTTGTGATCAAGAGTCAGCCCTCTGGGAGAGGGTCAGGGTGAGGGAGCCCGATATGCCCCGCCGCCTGAGTCGTTCTGGGGTCTCCACGTGAGTGACTTCTGGAAAGACGCCGTCGCAGCCCACGATCACAAGCTGATCATCTCTCTCCTCGCGGCCGGGCTGCGCCTCGACGAAGCGAGAGACGTGGCACAAGAAGCCTGGCTGCGGCTGATCGAAAACAGTGCGCGCCTGGAACGCATCGAGCTGCCGGGGCTGGTCATCCGGCAAGCTTCGTTCATCGTGGCCGACCGCCGAAGGGCGAGTCGTCACCAAGTCGACGCACAGGAAGCCGAGTCTCTCACCGCCCCGGAAACCGCCGAAGGCCACACCCACGCCAGAGAGCTGCTCGCCGCGATGAACGCCGAGCTGGCGACCGCGACGCCGAGAGCACGCGATGTCTTCCTCGCGGTTCTGCACGAGCCCGACGAAGCGCACCGCACGCTCGCGGCCAAAGAAGGCCTGTCACTGCAGCGCTTCCGCCAGGTGCTCTGTGAAGTGCGAGCGAAGCTGCGCCGCGGGGTGGAGAAGCCATGAGCCACCCTTCGTTGTTCGAGCTCGACGGCTTCATCCGGCAAGGCGCGACGTCGGCCGCGTTCGAGCGTCACGTGAGCACGTGCGGCGCGTGTGCTGATCAGCTGTCACGCCTGGCGCGTCGTGCGAGTCCGCTCGAGTTGATCCGTGACGAGCCGGAAGCACGCCGGTTCCAGGCTGCGGCGGTGGCGTTGGCGGCGTGCCTGGCGGTGCTGTTGGTTCGAACGGTTTCGGTGTTGCCGATGCCGGTGGATTTCCGAGCGCCCGAAGGGGTGCACGGCGTCGGCTCTCAGGAAGTGTCGATGGTGGTTTCAGTGGACGCGGGTTCGGCCGACTCCGGCGTTCGCTGACCGAAAACCTCTCCCTGCGAGCGGGGGGAGGTCGGCCGCAGGCCGGGTGAGGGGCGCGCTGTCCCCTCATGCTGGCCCCTCACCCCGACCCTCTCCCCGCTCGCGCAGGGAGAGGGAGTTCAGGAGTCACATGTCTGTCTTTCGATCCGCGTTCCTCGTGGGGGCCGTGGTGTGCCTGCCGTTCCTCGGCTCCGTCGGCCTGTGGGATCCGTGGGAAACGCACTATTCCGAAGTGGGTCGCCAGATGCTGGCGCGAGCTGATCTGGTGCACCCGTACTGGGAGCACCACTACTTCTTCTCCAAGCCCCCGCTGGTCCCCTGGCTCTCCGCGCTCGGACTCTTCCTGAGTGGAGCGCAACCGTGGGGCGCACCGGGCACCGGGCCACTCCCCACGTATGCGGAGTGGTTCATCCGACTGCCGAGCGCGTTGCTCATGCTCATCGCGGCGGCGCTCTTCGCCGACACGATCGCCAGGCACACCTCACGTCGCATCGGCCTGCTCACCGCGGTGGTGTGGTGGACGATGCCGTTGGTCTGCTTCATCTCGAGGCAGGTGATGACGGACGGCCCGTTCGTCTCCTGCGTGATGATCGCGTTGGCGTGCGCGTTGAGAGCCGAGCTGGAATCCAAACCCGCGCGGTGGTGGGCTGGTGCCTTCTCCGCAGTCGGAGTCGCCCTGCTCGCCAAGGGACTGCTCGGGTTCCTTCCGTTCATTCTCTTGCCGCTGGCCTGGCTGCTGCTCGACGGCAAGCAAGCCTGGACGCGGATTCGCAAGCTGCCTTGGTGGGGCGTGCCGCTCACGTTCTCCATCGGAGCGCCCTGGTACATCGCGATGGGCGTCTTCTCTGAGCGTGATGATGAAGGCCGCCGCTTCCTCGAGCGCTTCTTCGGCTACGACCATCTCGATCGGCTCGTCTCCGGAGTGCACACCACGACGCCGGGCGGCACCTTCACGTACTTCCTCGAGCAGGGCGCGTTCGCGCTGGCGCCGTGGGTGCTGTTGCTCCCGCTCGCGTTGCGCTTCGGCGAACACCACCGCCGCATCACGCTCACGATGGGCGTCGCTTCGCTCTTCACCTTCGCGTTGTTCTCCGCGAGCGCGACGCGCTTTCACCATTACGTCTTGCCGGTGCTTCCGGGCCTGGCGGTGTTGCTCGCGGTCGCGCTCGATCGGCTGCTGACCGAAGGCTTCTCAGTCCATCGGCCTGCGCTGCTGCTGGGAGCCGTGCTGCAAGCGTTGGTGTGGAAGGATCTCTGGCAGCGCCCGCGGCATCTGCTCGATCTCTTCACCTACAATCATGATCGTCCGTACCCGGATGCGGTGCTGCTCGCGCCACCGTTCAAGACGTTGCTGATCTGCGCGTTGATCCTGATCAGCCTCGCGCTGATTCACGCGTTCGTACGGCAACGCGCCGATCACTTCGTTCGAGCGGCAGTCATCTCGAGCGCAGTCATCGCGTTGTTCCTCTCCTGGCAGCACTGGCCGGCACTCGGCAGACACTGGACGCAGCGCGAACTTCTCGCTCCGTACTTTGCGCAGCGGCAGCCGGAAGAACCGCTTGGTGCGTTCCTGATGAACTGGAAAGGCGAGACCTTCTACACACGCAACGAAGTGGTGCAGCTCTCAGCAAGAGATCCGCGGGGAGAGTTGGCCGCGTTCGCGCTCAGGCCAGGGCGAGCGTTCCTCGTGGTGGAGCACGCGAGAATTCCGATGCTGCGTTCCGTACTGCCACCGAGTCAGCGGTTCGAAGTGATCTCACCGGACACGATGAACAAGTTCGCCCTGATCCGCCTGGAAGACTGAGTGCTCGAGACGTGAGGCCCTCACCCTGACCCTCTCCCGAAGGGAGAGGGGACTCAGGACTCACGTCCAGTTCGCCACCAACTCGCAGCACTCATCACCCTTCAACCGGCACCGTTTCTCGACCGACGAGTTCACCTTCGCGCCCGACATCTCGATCGATCGC
>JANODF010000114.1:0-1726 GCA_031412555.1 Archangium sp.
CGCGCCAGAGAGGCTGGAGAGGCAGGCGCATGCGCCGCCGAGGCACGCGACCTGGCCGGGATCGCAGAGGTTGCCGCTGCAGGTGACCGCCGCGGTGCGGCACTGGAAGACGCCTTCCATCACCTTGACGCAGGTGCCGCCGTCGCAGCCGCCGCACGCATCGACGCAGGTGCGGGTGGCCGTGTTGCAGATCTGGTTTCCCGCGCAACCGCCCGAGCACGCGTCACGCGGCGGAGGATTGCCGGCGTCGAACTCGACGTCATTGCCGTCGGGCTTGGGGGTGATCGGCGGACACGCGGTCAGTACGAGTGAGAGCGCGGCAATGGAAACGGCGCTCAAGCTGCGGAGACTCATGAGATTCCTTGGGGAAGGCTGGCCAGGCGAAACGCGGCTTGTAGGGATTGGGGTAGGGAGTGTAAACACACGGTAAAGATTAATCAGAAGCTCGCCGTGACGCCCCAGATGATCGAGTGAAACGACTCTTCACCCACGCCACCGCACTGGAGCTCGTTGCACACGGTCCATTTCTGGCCCTGGCCGTAGTAGCGATCGGTGAATCCCTGGTAGCGCCAGCGCACGGTGTAGCCGAGCGGGCCCCACACCTCGCCTGAGACGCCCAGTTCGACGCCGATGCCGGTGGCCGTGGCGCCCCCGGTGGGGTCGTTCAGGTTGCCGTAGCCGACGATCTGCTCGGCGGCCGGCCGGGGATTGAGGAAGTACGAGAGCACCAGCTCGAAACGCACGAACTGGTTGATGGGGACCGCGGCGTCGATGCCCAGCGTCGGGAAGCCGATGCCCGTGGGGTACACCCGCTCGCTCGAAGGCAACGAGGTGCCGGCCATGGGGTCGATCAAGAAGCTGCGCGACTGCAGGCCGCCGCGAAGGCCGACCCAGCCCACCGGCTGCGGATCGCCGTAGCCCATCTGAAAGTGGTACCGCCACGCGAGCTGCGCGGAGAAGCCGACGTCGTCGCTCTTCACCGTCTGCTCGGGCCCCTGCCCCTGCATCGACTCCTCGACGATGCGCGTCTGCGACTGGCCGTACTGAAAGCCGATCAACACGCCGAAGCCCTGGAGAATGCGGTTGTCCATGCGCGCCAGGGGGAAGACGTCGGCGTTCAAGGAGAGGCCGAGGTACGGAACGGTCGCGGTGAAGTCGATGGAGATGCCGGTGGGGGGCGTCTGCGCGAGGTCGTACTCCTTGCAGTTGGTCACCCCGGGCCGCAGACACTGGCTGCGCCAGGTGGTGCTGCCCGCAACCCACACGCGAAAGAGCGGCACCGGCACGTGGGCCTGCTTCTTCTTGCGGTTCGGGTCTTCCAGATCGGTGTCGCGATCTTCCGGAGGTGCGCCGCCGGTGATCACCCCGCGTTCACCGCTGCCATCGGTCTGGGTGAGGTCGAGGCCCGGCGATTCTTCGGCGGGGGGCGTCTCTTCGGCCGGAGCGGTGGTGGTGCGCGCAGCGCCCTGGGTGGCGGCGGCAGCGATGGCCCGCGCGAGCTTGCCGGCGAAGTCTTCGCTCAGCAGGCCCTTCTTGACGGGGAGATCCTTGGTCCACAGCTGCTCGCCGACCCGATCGTAGATGAGCACCTTGTAGGTGCCTTCGATCACTTCACCGCCGACGGCCGCGTCGAGGTTGAGGGCCTTGGCGGCCCGCGCGACGCCCACCGGGGTCATCGCGGCGGCGCCCTTCATCTTCTTCTTCGCCGCGGCGTCCTTGAACGCCT
>JANODF010000115.1:0-2966 GCA_031412555.1 Archangium sp.
GTGAAATCGCCGGCGAAGCCGGTCCCTGCTCGGGAGGAACGGGGGTTCACGTCGCCGCCAACGCCTCGACCAGCCGCGGCACATCCGACTCTGCCGCGCTGCACAGCGCCACGCGCAGGGCGCCCTTCTGCGGCACCACGTACACGCCCTTCTCCTGCATGCGCCTGGCCTGCGCCTCCGCGTCGGGGTGGAACACCGTCACGAAGAACCCGCCTTCATAGCGGGGGTACACGAGGCCCTTCGGCACCGCGGCGGCGTTGAACGCCTTCACCCGGTTCTGCAGCAGCCGCTTGAAGTGCTGCCGCTCGTCATCACAGGCCGCCTTGAGCGCCGAATCGGTGAGCAACCGGGTCACCGCCACCATGCCGCCGCGCACGCAGTTGCTCCACGTTCCGCGGCACGCATACGCCAGCGCCGCCTGAGTCGCGTTGCGCTCCTTCTCATCAGGCTCGCAGGCGAGCAGCGCCCCGACCCGCAGGCCGTAGTGGGTGTACGTCTTGCTGCCGCTCCACGCGAAGAGCAGGCCCGTCTTGCCCAGCAGCGGGGTGAGCTCGCCCAGGAACGCGCGGTGATCCCCTTCGCCCGCGTAGAGCCAGTACGCCATGTCGACCAGCAACGTGACCGGCTGGTCCGCGTGCTTGAGCAGCACCTCGACCACCGAGCGCCACTCGGCGCGGGTCATCGAGTAGCCCGTGGGGTTGTTGCAGGGATCGTTGAGAATCAGCAGCACCCGGCCCTGGGTCTTGAGCTGCTCGGTCACCTTCGCGTCGAGCGCCGCCACGTCGAGACCACCCGCGTCGGTGAACATCTTGAAGGTGTCGACCTTGCGCTCATGCTCCTCGGCGAGCGTCTGGTACGGACCCCAGTAGAAGTTGGGCGTGAGCATCGCCTGGCCCGACTGGAGGTAGTTCATCAGCGCGTGGCGCAGTGCGCCCGTACCGCCCGGGGTGGCGACCGCGGTGGCCGCGGCCTTCATCTCGGGCTGGGTGGAGAAGGTGTCGTCGATCACCGCCTGCACGAAGCCCGGCATGCCGGGAATCGGCGCGTACGCGGCCCAGTCGTTGGCGGGCACTTCACGCAGCACTCTGGTCACGGTGTTGAGCACCGAGAGCGAGCCGTCGTCGTTCATCAACGAGCCGATGGTGGCGTTGACGACCGATTCGCCTGCCTGCTTGCGGCGGGTGGCTTCTGCGTTGAGCGCGAAGATGACGTCTTTGTCGGGGCGCTGCTGCCGGCTGGGAATGAGATGAAGCATGGTGGCTCTCTGCCCCAACTCCCGCGGGCTTGCCAGCAACCTCCTCCCCGTTCTCGCACCCTGAGAATCCATGGCGTGGTGCGACTTTTCTTTGAATGGCCCAGCGGCTACGGAGCACTCCGGCCGAACGGAGCGCCACCGCGTTCCTTCTCGATGGGAGTCCTTCATGAGGTTGAGCGCAGCTGCGTTCGTGCTGGTGTCGTTGGTGGCGTGTGAGCAGAACCGGGGTTCCACGGAGATCCGCCCTGCTGCGGGCAGCGCCCTCCAGGAGATCCAGGGCGGCACCCTGGACAACACCTCGAACAACGTGGTGGCCATTCTGACGATGAGCCCGCAAGGCGTGGGCATCTGCTCGGGCTCGCTCATCGCGCCCAACCTGGTGCTCACCGCGCGTCACTGCGTGGCCGACACCAACACCACCTCGTGCAGCAGCACGGGCTTCGGCCCCACCTTCGCAGCCTCGAACTTCCGCATCACCACCAGCGGCAGCGCGGCGGAGACCACGCTCAACCAGGGCCAGTGGCCCAACGTGAACAACACCTTCTGGTTCGGAGCGACCCTGGTCTCCACCCCGACCACGCCCGCGAACAACATCTGCGGCGGCGACATGGCGCTCATCCGCCTCTCGGCGAACGTGGGGGGCATCTGCCCGTTGATCCCGCGCGTCGACTTGGCGGTGGTGAACAACGAGGCGTACACGGCGGTGGGCTTCGGGTTGCTCGGCCCCACCGGTCAGACCAGCGGCACGCGCTACACGGTGAGTGGGCTGAACGTCTTCTGCGAGGGCAACTGCGGGGCGGGCACCAGCAGCACGCTGGAGTGGATCGGCGGCAGCACGGCGGCGCGCGGGGTGTGTGAAGGCGACTCCGGTGGGCCGGCGCTCGACTCGCAGCGGCGCATTCTCGGCACGGTGTCGCGCGGTGACGCGAGCTCGTGCAACGAGGCGGTGTACGTGTCGGTGTTCGGGCAGGCCGCGTGGATCAAGAGCGTGGCGGCGCAGGCGGCGACGGCGGGTGGTTACACCGCGCCGGGCTGGGTGACGGGCAGCCCCACCTCGATCAACCCGTGCACCGGTGTCGATGGCGGCACCGGCGGTGGTGCGGGTGGCGGAGCAGGCGGAGGCGCAGGTGGTGGTGCGGGTGGCGGCGCAGGCGGGGGTGGTGGAAGGACCGGCACCTGCAACGCCGGCACGATGTGTGTCGACCCCACGGGCCAGGGCGCGTTTGCCTGCGTGTCGAGCACCGGCGGCATTCCCGCGGGCGCGCCCCTGTGCAGCACCACGGTGGGGTGTGCGACGGGCTCCTCGTGCTGGGGTACCAGCGCGACGGAAGGCGTCTGCTTGCAGGATTGTGCGGGCGCGCCGGTCGGTGGTGGCGCGGGCGGCGGCACGGGCGGCGGCGGTGGAGGCAGCACCATGGGCGGCGCCTGCGCGGACATCACGTTGAGCTGCGTCGATGCGTCGATGGGCAACTACGCCTGCCTCGCGAACGGGGGCACCGCGTTGCCTGCGAATGCGCCGAGCTGCGCCGCGAGCCCGTGCCCGACGAACTACCGTTGCTGGGGCACTCAGAACGGCAACTTCTGCCTGCAGAACTGCACGCCCGGCGCGACGGGTGGTGGCGCGGGTGGTGGTGGACCGGTCGGCGGTGGTGGTCCGGCGGGTGGTGGAACCGGCGGCGGCATTCCGATGGGCGGCGGCGTCGGTGGCGGC